>QHYU01000080.1 GCA_003224235.1 Acidobacteriota bacterium | reverse complement strand
GCCGAAATCCTGCCGAAACCCGGCGGCGCGCAGAACCAGCAGACAGGTCTGGGCCGAATCGCGCCGCAGCGCTACTTCTGGTCGCCCACGGGCGACGCACTGCTGTTTGTTTCGCCGGACTCGCTCTACTGGTTTGACCTGAACAAGAAAACCGGAAAGAAGCTGACGCCGGCGCGGCCGGAAAAGGATCCCGACAAAGCCGCGATTCACGACCCGAAGTTCTCGCCTGACGGCCGCTGGGTGAGCTTCGTGCGCGGCTACGACCTTTGGGTGGTGAGCGTGACCGCTGGCCAGGAAAAGCAATTGACGCGCGGCGGTCGCGAAGAGCTAAGGAACGGGCAGCTCGACTGGGTTTATCCGGAGGAGCTGGACATCCGCACGGCCTACTGGTGGTCGCCGGACTCTTCCCAAATTGCTTATCTGCAGATGGACGAGCAGCCGGTGACCAAATATCCGCTGGTCAACTTTCTCTCCTACACCGGCGAGACCGAGACGATACGCTATCCCATCGCCGGCGACGCCAACCCCATTGTGCGCGTGGGCGTTGTGCGCGTGGGCGTTGTGCCCGTGGCCGGCGCGGCTGCTTCCGCGACGGCTGCCAACTCGCGTTGGATCGACACCGGTCGCGATACGAACATCTACATTGCCCGCGTGGACTGGCTGCGCGACAGCAAGCGCCTGGCCATCCAGCGACTGAACCGCCAGCAGAACAAGCTTGAGCTGTTGTTTGCCGATGCCGCGGACGGCCGCTCGCAGGTGGCGCTCACCGAGGAGGACAAGTACTGGATCAACCTGCACGACGATCTTTATTTTTTTACTGACGGCCAGCGGTTCTTATGGTCGAGCGAGCGCGACGGCTTTCGCCACCTCTATCTCTACGACCTCAGCGGAAAGCTTCTCAAACAGGTGACTCGTGGCGCCTGGGAGGTAACCGGCCTGGCGGGAGTGGACGAAAAGCGCCGCGCCATCTACTTTACCGCCACCGAGAAAAGCCCTATCGAGCGGCATCTCTACCGCGTCACGCTGGACGATGGCGCGCTGGGCCGCGTGACGCGCGAAGACGGCACGCACAGCATCAACATGGCTCCCGACGCGGCGCATTACGTCGATACCTATTCCAACGCCATGACTCCCCCGCGGCAGGAACTCGCGCAGGCCGAGGGCACGCGCGTGGCGGTGGTCAACGAGAACAAGGTAGCGGAACTCGCTGCGTACGCGCTCCAGCCCGTGGAGTTTTTCACCACGGCTGGCGCCGACGGGACGCCGCTCGAGGCTATGATGATCAAGCCGGCGGGCTTTGACCCCTCGAAGAAATACCCGGCGCTGGTGCATCTCTACGGCGGGCCACATGGCCAGGTGGTGCGCAACGCCTGGGGAAGCTCCAACTTCCTCTGGCACCAAATGATGGCGCAGAAGGGCTTCCTGATCTTCGCAGTGGACAACCGGGGAATGGCCGCGCGGGGCCACGCGTTTGAAACCCCGCTGTTTCATAGGATGGGTCAGGTGGAACTCGCCGACCAGCTCGCCGGCGTCAGCTATTTGAAGTCGCTGCCCTACGTAGACGGTGCGCGCATTGGCATCTGGGGCTGGAGCTATGGCGGATACATGACTTGCTACGCGATGCTGAACGCGCCCGAGGTCTTCAAGGCCGGGTTCGCCGGCGCGCCGGTTACAGACTGGCGCCAGTACGACACCATCTACACCGAGCGCTACATGGGCCTGCCGAAGGACAACGCCGAGGGCTACAAGAATTCTTCGCCGGTAACCCACGCTGCCAAGCTCAAGGGCAAACTTCTGATCGCCGCCGGCACCGACGACGACAACGTCCACTTCGCCAACACCGTTGAGCTCTCCGAGCAGTTCATCCAAGCAGGCCGCTACGCCGAAATTCAGATTTATCCGGGACGCGGCCACGGCATCAGCGATCGCCCCGCGCGCCTGCATCTGTTCCGGCGCGTCACTCAGTTTTTCCTCGACAACCTCTGAGCTAGAGTGGCATGGGTAGGTCGTTCGTTTCACAAGAGAGACCCACCCTCCCCGCCGCGGCGGGATAGGACACCCACAGCGCCAACGTCAAACCTCCAGGACTCACCAGCGCGCGCGGATGCGATACTTGAGCACGGAAGTACCATCCTTGGCGACGGGGACGTAGAACTGCGCGGCCCAAGCTTCGGTTTTGGTCCACTTGTGAGTGGATTCCAGCATTTGCCAGTCGCCACCGATCGGCTCGTTGACCTCCACGGTGATGGGCGTTTCCTTGTGGTTGCGCAAAGTGATTTCAAACTCCATCTCGTAGAGCCGGTCGGAGAGCTTCTTGAAATCGGTCTGCTTGCGCTCGCAGACAACGTCAAAGGCATTGCCGATGTGCAGGCTGAGGGATTCATCCTTGGGCGTGTGGTTGATGCGGTCCTCGCCGACGAACTGCACGCCACCCTTGGTGTCGGCCTGATAGACGCGCACCGCGCCGGCGGGCATGGGGATGCCCAAGCTGGACTTCTCCTCGTTCTTGAACTTGTAATAGACCTTCACCAGGTCTTTCAAGGGCGAGCCGGGATGCTGGTAGTTGTGATAGTAGAACTGCTGTCCTTCCACAACATAGACTTTTTCCACCGGGACGCTGGTCGCGCTGAGCAGGCTGATCTGCTTGCTCTCTTTGTCGAAGATCGAGGTGCGCCGCCCGAGCGTGTAGAGGTGGTATTCCGAGAAGGCCTCCTGCGCGAACTGGGGCTGTTCCGCGGCGCGCATGACCATCGCTTTGGCGGCGGTAGCGTCGCGCTCATACTCTTCGCGGAGGCGGTGCAGGTCGCCGGCCACCAGTTGCAGCTTCGCATTCTTGAACACGGCGCCGCTGTTGTTCACCAGCGTTACCCAGCCGTCAAGATCGGCCGATTTGTCGTCGCGGCCCACCGTCAATACATAATCGGCGCTCCAGGAGAGATTGGTGGCAAGATACGACGCTTCGACCTTGTGCCGCTGCGCTCCCTTATTCTCCAGCTCCCACAGCAGCGTCGGCCGGCTGTACAGATTCTCCGGCAGCTCCGGAAAACGAATGTGATCGGCGTTCATGCCGGTGACGATCTCATTGCCTATCTTCCAAACCGGCCCGTTGTTGTTGGCGAGCAGTGTGGCCTTGACCTCCTCCCACTTGGTGGTGGCGCTTTCCTGTCGCGCGCGGACCAGGGTGACCTCTCGGCCCACGTACTTTTGCAGCAGCTTCTGCGGCTCGAGCAAATCGTACTCGTAGTTCTGCTCGAGCACGCCCAGCCGCGCGGGTTCGCTCAACGAGCGGAAGTGGACCGTCGCGGGGTTGATCGAAGCAGCGATGTCCATAAATCTCAGCCGGAATTCGCCCGTGGGCAGGTTGATCTGCCGGACATCGCGGACCAGGGCGAGGTTCGAGTTATAAACGGTGACGGCCAGATCTACTTGATCTCCCGACGTCGTGCCGGGCTGCTCATTGCTTGTGGCCGAACTTCTCGCCGCGGCAGCAGACGCCGGCGCCGCGTGCGCCGTCCGCAGCACGAACAACGCCGGCGCGGCGAGCAGCGCCGCCGCCAGTAGTCCAGACCAGATAAACCTTCGATCAACTAAGAATTGCATGCTGTTCCTCCCGAGTCAGTTTTTCCTCATTCTTAGAACGGAGCAGGCAGGATTTCTTGCAGGAAGGTTGCGGCCCGGCCGGTCCAGGCCGAGCGAGGACTCACTTCACGGGCAGGGCCCGCCAGGTTCGGCCGCCATCGGCAGTGACGAAGCGCTGGCCGCTAGCAGCCATTACGGTGGCGTTCATCGCGTCTCGCGCTTTGACCGCGGTCCAATCGGCTGGAACCGGTGAAGAGATCTTTTCCCAATGCTCGCCGTCGGTGGTGCGCATGATGGTCCCCGCTTGGCCCACGACCCAGCAGAGGGTATCTGAGGGCGCCTCGCCAGCCACCAAATTCGCGGCAACGTTGCTGACTTGGGCCTGCCAGGTGCGACCGGCGTCGCGCGAGCGCTCGATCATTCCGCCTGGGCCCACGCGCCAGAGCGTTGATAGACTCGGGGAGGCGATGAGGACTTCCCTTTCCCGAAAGGCTGGCGCATTCACACCCTTTACCGCAACACTTGGCTTGCGAAGCACCTCGGTCATTCGGCGGGTCTGTGAATCGCTGGCTATCTCCGAAGACTCTTTGGCCTTAGATTCCGAAGAAACAGAGGAGGTAGCGTCGAAGACTGTCCGGCCTGATTGCTCCTTGGAGGACTTGTCTTGCTCGGTCTTCACGGCTTCTTGCGTAACTACCACCGTTTGCGCAGACGGCGCGGCCGGCTGCGGCGCTGGGATACGGACCGAGTGCAGCGCTCGCGCGGCCGGCTCTTGATTGGCCTTGTCTTTTCTTTCGGCGATTGCTTGGCTCGATTCGGCCCGCGTAGCGCTTGGCTCAAGGGCCGCGGCAATTGCCGGCGCCTCGGCCTGCGCGTCCGTCGCTTTCGCGCTTTCTCGCCCGCCCGCCGCTCCGGCAGCAACGGTTTGCCGGTCCCTGTAAAATTTGCCGGCCGTTGCTCCAGCGTTTTCTTTGAGCGCTCCTTGATTTGCCTCATCACCCGGAGCGGGACGAGCTTTCGCTGGCCGCGTGGCGGCTTCGGAAGGAGACGGAGTCTTTATGGGAGTTTTGGGCTGTCCCCCTGCAAGACGTTGCGCCTCCAGCGTCGCTTGCTTCTGCGCCTGTGCAGGAGGCTGCGAAACGATGGGGGAAGGTTCAATCTGCCGCGCAATCTCTATGGAGGAATGACGCGCGGGGCGCACCGCAATCCACAAAGCGAGCGCTGCCGCGGCCGCTACAGAAGGCACCAGCCAGCGCCAGTTCAAGTAACGCCTCGGTGGCATAACGATTTTCCGTGGCTGGTCAACTTCGGGTGCCGGGCCCTCCACCGCTGCCGCTTTGTCATGATGCGGAGGGACACTGGGCGCCGCCGCTTTGGCCACTACCATGCCAACGGGCGCCACCGCGACTCTTCGATCCATCACTTCTTCCGCAGCAACTTCTGTTCCCTCGGCAACAGCCGGCTCGCCCCCACTCAGCGCCAGCGCTGCCAGGACCTGCTGACAGCGGGAGCAATTGGAGAAGTGCCGCTCCCAGTGCGACGTCTCCGAATTGCTGAGGGCGTGCTCGGAATAGGCGGCGAGGATGTCGGAGCCGGGGCAGTCCGCCCCGCCGAGCTGCAGGGATTGTCGCAGGCTGCGAGCGAGCAGCTTCGAGAAGACCTTATCTCTTTCGGGTACGTCCATCGCCGCTCTTCTCCTAACTTAGAACGGAACCATTTCCATTTCTTGCACCATTCTTTCGCCACTGGCCCAATCGCTATTCGTCTCCTCGTTTTGTCCCGGGATCGGCAAGCCCCGGGACCCCGGTAAGAGCGCGGGCCAAATCAAAGGGATACTCTTCCAGGGCGTATTCAAAGCACAGGCGAATCTGCGCATCGCTCAGCCCGCCGGCGGGGGCGCCGCCGCCAGTGGAAACTCGGCCTTCACGCAGGGCGCGCTCGACGTTTCTGCGCACTTCCTGACGCGTGCGGTCCAGCTTGCGCGAAATCGTGGCTTCATGCTCATCCAGAATCCGGCCGATCTCCGCCAGGGTGTGCTCGTGCACGTAATAATAGGCCAAGCGCATGCGCTCGCGCGGGTCGAGCGCCGCGAGCGCGTCGAGCAGGGCCGCCTGGAGCAGGCTGAGGTAGCGCGCGCGATCTGGATCGGGCGGGTCCGCTCCCGTTCGCGGGCCCGGATGGCGCGCCTTCACCGTTCCAGACAATCCTGCCGATCCAACCACATCCGGGTCGTTCACTTCGAGGGATTGCATGCGGCGGCTGGCGCGAAAGGCATCTACATGGCGTTGTGCCAGCACGGCGCGCAGCCAGGTGGAAAGCTTGCTGCGACCGTGGAAGTAATCAAACAGCGTCCGGCCGCGTAGGGGAGGCATTCCTGCCTGTCCCGCGTCATCTGTGCGGACCTTGGGCGCCGCCGAGCCGCTCGCGCCACCCATATAAAGTTCGGCGTAGAGCGAATCCGCCAGCTCGCGCGCCCGAGCTTCACCCGCCCCGAGGCCGACAATCGCCCGCGCCGCAGCATACAAATCTTCGCGATACTTCAGAACAAAGTGTTCCCAGGCTTGCTCGTTGGCGTCGCTGCAGGCGCAAGCCAAGGCCAGATCTTCCACGTGTAAAGATGCGAGGTAGGCAGCCACGTCCGCGTCTGTAGGCTCCGCCTCACGCACCCGCCCGCGGAAATAATGCACGGCGCTGCGCTCGAGCGTTGCCGCGAACCGCGCGCGCGTCACACCCCAGCGCGCGGCAGTCGTTCTTGCCAGCAACCACTCGATCAACTGTGCGTGGGTGGAAAGAAATTTGTCCCCTCCCCTTACTGGGCTCTCGGCGAAGCTCTCTTGCGGCATCAACGATCTGCCCCTCGGCTTGCGCCAGTCTTACTGTGCGCTCTCCCAATCTAATGATAGCCCAGCCGGGCCCGAAGTTGCCTGGCTGGTTTCTGCGCGCATACATTGAAACGTTTTCCCCGGGGTAGCGTCTATTCTTTTGACTTCCGTCTGGCCGGCAAGCTGCTTTTGGCTCCATGGGAGCATCTAGTGTATGATTCGGCGTCCCGGGGGTCGGGACCCACACACCCGCGAGGGGCAGGGTTCCGGTGTTCTTCATGTTTTCCGACGGGTTCGTATTCCTCTGTTCTTCTCTGGCTATTCTTCGGAGGTGTCGGTATGCCCAAACGCCCTAAATCACCCGAATCCGATCATCCCAAGGTGAAGGGAGGTCCCGAAGAGTCGGGACGCAAACAAGCCGGCCTGGGGCGGCGCGACTTCGTCAAACTGGTCGGCGGCACTGGGGTGGCCGTTACCGCCGGAGTGTTGACCAAGGAAGCGCTGCTCCCCGCGGAGTCGAATGCACAGGCTGCCGCGGGGAGAAGAGGGATCGGTCCGGGCCCGGTGAACATCACGCTGCGTGTGAACGGAGAAGATAAGGATGTTGCCGTCGAGCCCCGCGTGACTCTGCTAGACGTCCTGCGCGACCGCCTGCACCTAACGGGTGCCAAGAAAGTCTGCGACCGCGGCACTTGCGGGGCCTGCACGGTCATCGTCAGCGGCAAGGCGATATACTCGTGCACCATGCTGGCGATCGACGCGGCCAATTCCAGCGCCGACATTCTCACCATCGAAGGTCTGGCGCCTGAAGGGCAGTTGCACGCCGTCTCAGCGGCATTTGTGGATAACGACGCGCAGCAGTGCGGTTTCTGCACGCCGGGTTTTGTGATGGCTTGCAAGGCGTATCTCGACGCCCAACCCAATCCGACTTATGAGCAGGTGAAAGCAGCGCTCGGCGGAAACCTTTGCCGCTGCGGCACCTACGTGGGAGTGCGGAAAGCCGTGCTGGATGCGGCCATGCGGATGAAAGGAGGTCGCTCCTGATGGCTGACTATCGCTGGCCCGAAGCGGGCAAACGCAGTCTGATTGGCAAGCGCATCTCGCGCCTGGACGGGCCGGTCAAGTCCTCCGGCCGCGTGAAATATACCTACGACGTCGATCGCCCGAACATGCTCTACGGGAAGATGGTCCTTTCACCCTACGCCCAGGCAACCATCAAGAGCATCGACACGACCGCCGCAGAAAAAATGCCCGGCGTGAAGGCGGTGCAGGTGATGCGGGAACCCGGAACGGAAATCCTCTGGGCAGGTCAGGAGGTTGTGGCGGTCGCCGCGGAAACCGAAGAGCAGGCCCGCGACGCCGCGCGGCGCGTGGTGGTGAATTACGAGAAGCTCCCGCATCTGGTGCGCGACGTCGAGCCCGCCAAGGCAGGCGACCGGGCCAAGCCGGCCGCCGAGCAGACCGAGGGCGATCCCGATAAAGCTTTCCAGGAAGCCGAGGTCACTGTTGAAGGGCAGTACGGCTGCTCGGTCATCACGCACTGCTGCCTGGAAGCGCACGGCCAGGCGACGGAGTGGGAAGGCGACAACCTCACTGTCTGGGCTTCAACGCAGAACGTCAGCGGGATTGGCGGTGAGTTCGCGACCGGTCTGAAGATACCGGCGGGCAACGTGCGCACCCTCACCCCGGTGATGGGCGGCGGCTTTGGAAGTAAGTTTGGGGCCGACACCTGGGGCGTAGCGTGCGCGCAGCTGGCCAAGAAAGCGGGCCGTCCGGTGAAAATGATGCTTGAGCGCGACCACGAGCTGATGGTCGCGGGCGCGCGGCCCTCGATCCACGCCAAGGTGCGCGTGGGTGCACAAAAAGACGGCACGATTACAGCTTGGTCGTCGGAGTCCTGGGGCACCGGTGGCATGGGCACGGGCGGCTCCCCCAGGCTGCCGTACGTATTCCGCATTCCGAACCAGCGCAAGCGCCACACCGCCGTGTTGACCAACATCGGCCCGGTACGCGCTTGGCGCGCGCCAAACCACCCGCAGCTTTGCCTGATCACCATGGCGGCGCTCGAAGACCTGGCCGCCAAGTTGGGCATCGATCCCGTGGAGATGTTCCTCAAGAACATCGGCATGACCGGAGAGCTGTCGAAGGTTTACGCCGCCGAGCTGCAGAAGGCCGCCGAGCTTATTGAGTGGCAGAAGAAGTGGCATCCGCGCGGCGACAAAGCCCCCGGCGTGATCAAGCGCGGCCTGGGAATTTCGCTGCACACTTGGGGCGGCGGCGGGCACCCCAGCAATTGCGCCTGTGCGATTCATCCGGATGGCTCGGTGGAGGTCTCGCTGGGCTCGCAGGATCTGGGCACCGGCACGCGCACGGTAATCGCCATCATCGCGGCGGAAACTTTGGGGCTGCCGCTCGAAGCGGTGAAGGTGAACATAGGCGACTCGCACTACCCGCAATCGGGCGGCTCCGGCGGCTCCACAACGGTGGGCGGCGTAAGCGCGTCCACGCGGCGCGCGACCACCAATGCGCTCAATGAGCTACTGGCCAAAATGGCGCCCTCGCTGGGCGTGGAGAACGATCAACTCGAGGCCGTCGGCGGGCGCATCCAGGTGAAAGGCAATCCCTCGAAAGGAATGAGCTGGAAGCAGGCGTGCGCCAAGTTGGGCACCACGCCGATCAACGCTACCGGGCAGACTTCCATAACTACGCCAACCGGGCCGAGTGCCCGTGACTTGATTTCGAGCGGCGTTGGCGGTGTGCAGATGGCGGAAGTCGCTGTGGATATCGAAACCGGCGTCGTGAAGCTCGAAAAGCTGGTCGCCGTGCAGGATTGCGGCCTGATCATCGACTTGAAGACAGCCGAGAGCCAGGTGTACGGCGGATGCATCATGGGCGTCTGCTACGCGCTCTACGAAGAAAAAATCATGGACGAGCAAACCGGCCGGTGCCTGAACCCGGACATGGAGTTTTACAAGCTCGCCGGCATCGCCGACATCGGCGAACTGGTGGTGCACATGATGACCGGGCCGGGCTACGACGAGCGTGGCGTGATCGGGCTGGGCGAGCCGCCGGTGATTTCGTCCGGTGCGCTCACGCCCGACAAAGTGCTGGCGGCACTCGAGAAAGGAGGGGCGGCCTAAATGCAAGCCTTTGAATACGCCCATCCGAGAAGCATGACGGAGGCGTTACCCTTGCTGGGCTCGCGCTGGGGCGAGACGGAAATCCTGGCGGGTGGCACCGACCTGCTGAGCTTGATGAAGAACTACGTCGTCACCCCCAAGCGCGTTGTCAACATCAAGGGCCTTCGCGAGCTGCGCGGAATCCGCGGGACCCCTGAGGGTATCTACATCGGGGCGCTCGTGACGCTGGAAGAGCTGCGCACGAGCCAGCCCATGCACGAATACCCTGCCCTGGCGCAGGCTGCGGCGGGCGTCACCAGCCCGCAGATTCGCAACATGGGCACCGTCGGAGGCGACCTCTGCCAGCGCCCACGCTGCTGGTATTTTCGAAGCGGCTTTGGCCTGCTGGCACGCGATGAGAGTGGCCGGTCGCTGGTGCCCCAGGGCGAAAACCGCTACCACGCGATCCTCGGCAACGATGGTCCGGCCTACTTCGTCAATCCTTCGAGCCTCGCGCCCGCGCTGATCGCGCTGGGGGCCAAAGCGCGCCTGGATGGGCAGAACGGAGAACGTTACGTCGCACTTGCCGAGTTCTTCGTCATCCCCAAGAGCGATGCCGAGCGCGAAAATGTTCTGCAGCCGAACGAAATTCTTACCCATGTGATTATCCCGGAGGGGGCTTGGGAGCTGTCCAGCGCGACCTACGAAGTGCGCCAGAAAGAGGCGCTGGATTGGCCGCTGGCCACAGCGGCGGTAGCGCTGAAGATGCAGGCGGGCAAAGTGGCCAGTGCGCGGATCGTGCTAGGCCATGTGGCTCCAATTCCGTGGCCGGCGCCGGAAGCGGAAAAATCGCTCGCCGGGCAGCCGATTAACGAGGCCACGGCTGCCAGGGCCGGCGAAGCAGCAGTGCAAGGCGCCAAGCCGCTGAGCGGCAATCGCTACAAGGTGCAACTCGCTCGGGTAGCCGTTAAACGCGCCTTGCTCGCCGCGGCCCGCCCCCGTTCCATCGGGGCGAAAGGAGGGGTCTAACCAATGCCCAGCTTGAACTTCTTGATCGAGACTGGCGAGGTGTGCCAGTTCCTGCGTGAGAAGAAGATGTTCTACCAGACCGCAACTGACCCGTCGCCCGGCTTGCCGGAAGGCCCCTTCTGGTGCGCGTTCACACAGTCCTTGCTCGGGCCGGATGGCCACGTGGCCGATGCACAGTGCTGCCGCGCAGGCCGCTCGTGCTGCGAAACGGCGTAAGACTGTGGCACCTTGTGGGGCAGTTTCTAGACAGGCGGCGAGGCGCCGGCGCTACGGCGTTGCGCCACACGACGCCACTGAGCGGCGGATTGCATGTTGCCGTCGGGGGTGGGAAAATAAGAAATTGCTGGAGGGAGGAGTCAATGAAGCTGAAGGGATTGTTTCTGGTTTTGTCTCTCGTGCTGGCGGTGCCGGCGATGGCACAGATCTCCGGCCAGTACATCGAGGCACGCACGGCGGACGTGTATACCGGGCCGTGCTTCGCGAATTCCGAGGTGAACCTGACCGGCCATGAAGCTGTGCTGGCCTGGCACATTGAGAAAGGCAGTTGGACAAACGCCGGCGGTGAGGGAGCGGCGCTTGATGGTCTCTCCGTGGTGGCGGTGGTGCGTGCCAGTGCCACGCTGGGCGACCCGTATGCGAGTCCGCTTCCGGCCAAGTCCGTGCTCATCGTGGACGCGCGCGCCAATCAGGCCCAGCGCGGCGCGTTGGCGAACTTTGCCCAGGCTCAGATCGGCGCGCTGTTGCGCGACGTCGTTGCCATCGAGGTTTCACCCATCCGTTTTGCCGTCGATCCGAACCGCCATGGTTACGCCACGCTGGAGGCTGCTCATCTGGCGCGAATCTCCACACGCGCTATCGGAGCCGGCGACCTGCTCTGCCACAACGAAGAGATCTTTTATCCGCCGCTCGCGGCCAACCTGAACCACGCGATGCCGGCGGTGGCCGCGGAAAGCGCCTATCGCGGCAATCATCTCGGCGTGAACTGGAGCGAATCGGGCCGCCGCGGTGCTTTCCTCGGCACATTCTCGTTTTAATCGCATCAAAAGAGACCTTGACCAAAGCCCACCCCTCGGGGTGGGCTTTGTTCTTGCCGGCGCGCCGCGCAAAATCTGCCGTGGGGGCACGGTATGCTGTGCCCCTACGACTGCCTTTTTCCTGAGAATCACTTAAGATGTTGGGCCCATGGTCTTCACAACAAGGAATATTGCGATGACCTCGAAATCGAAAATCACAGACGTTCTGGCGGGACGCTTCGCGCTTTCTTGCCTGCTTTCACTTAGTGTTCTTGTGCTGTGCTCGGCGGAGACAGGCGCCGCTCAAGGCTACAAAGCTGAAAAGATCAACGCGCCCCCACCGCAAGAGCTGTCTGCGGCGGTGCGTGAGACCCTAAGCGGCGATGCCCTACGCGTCATTGGGCCGAACGGGCCGCTGTGCGAGATCTGGTTGCGTAAAGTGTTGCCCGCGAAGACGACCGTAACTGAAGAGTTGGGCATCAGCTTTGGGCAGCTCGCGGAAGGCACGCTGATCGCTGCCGTGCGTTTCCCCTCACAGGTAAGAGACTTCCGGCGGCAGCGCGTCAAACCTGGCGTTTACACGCTGCGTTACGCGCTGGTGCCGGTGGACGGCAACCACTCGGGCGTGGCCCCGCAGCGAGATTTTCTCTTGGCGACGCCGGCAGCGGCCGATCCGAGCCCGGCGAACATCACCCGGGACGAAGCTCTGAATCTGAGCCGCAAGACCACCGGCACCAACCATCCCTCGGTGTGGAGCATAGCGGCCGGAGGAAACGCGGCGGGAGCCGTGCCGACGCTGAATCACCAGGAAGATGGCGATCTTTGGCTGCTTGAGCTTCGCGTCCAGGTACGGCCGGGGGGAGAAGGGGCGCCAACGCCCGCGGCTACGGTGGCCATGCGAATGGTGGTTGTCGGCTTTGCGCCGGAAGCTTGAGGTGAGCCGCCGTCGGCTTGAGACTGAAGGTCTGAGGCAACCGCCGGATGTATACTTGCCGCGAATGCGAACGTCCCATCAACCAGGCCACTGAGATTTGCCCCTATTGTGGCGCCGACCTGACCGAGCCGATCGGCCTGGAGGCGGAAGAGCCGGCCAAAAAGCGCACTGTTTCCTTCATCCTGATGCGCTGGGCCGTGTTGCTGGCGATCCTCAGCGCGGCCCTTTGGGGGTTCCTCTGGTTTGTTCTACCAGAGCAGTCGGGAGACCCTGCGATGCGCGCCGAAGCGCGCGCGGTGGAGGCGCTGCGTGAAGTCCGCGCGGCACTCAGCGCCTACTCAGAAGCGCAAGGCGGGGCTTACCCGGCGTCATTGGAAGCTTTGGGCGACCGCGCGCGCGGCCCAGCGCAGAAAGCCTTAAGCGAAGGATACAAGGTGGAATACACTCCCGCGCCGACGGGCTCTGACGGCAGAGTGCGCAACTACATTTTGCTCGCCCGTCCCGGCAATTACGGCTATCGCAATTTCTACACCGATGAGAGCGGAGTCCTGCGCGCGACTCGCGAAAATCGCGTGGCCACGGCGCAGGATCCCGCGTTCTAGAGGCTGGAAGCCAGAGTCTACCTGGTTGAGGAGAGAGCGATGACAAAGAGGCAAGCCGTGATGCTGGTTTGCTTGCTGTGGCTGCGGTACGCAGGGAGCGCATCAGGGCAAGAAATGGCCAAGCGTACCGAGGCCTCGGAAAACTTTGTCGTGGGCACCATCACCGCGGCACCGGGCACGCGCGCTTCCGGCTTCCTCGAAGTCCCTAAGGGAACCGATGCCGGCACGCGCATTCCGGTAACCGTGATCCGCGGCATCAAACCCGGCCCGGTACTGGCGCTGATTGCGGGCACCCACGGCTACGAGTATTCGCCCATCCTCGCCATGCAACGCTTCCCAGCCAAAGTGGATCCACGCGAGTTGGCTGGCACGATTATTGTCGTGCACGTGGCCAATATGCCGTCGTTTCTTGGGCGCACGATTTATTACAGCCCGGTGGACGGTAAGAACCTAAATCGCGTCTACCCGGGCAAGGATGATGGAACGGTGTCCGAGCGTATCGCCGCGAGCATCACGCGCGAGGTGATTGACCGCGCCGACTATCTGGTGGACTTGCACTGCGGTGACGGCAACGAGGCCCTGCGCCCCTATTCCTACTGGGAGGCCGTGGGCACGCCGGAATTGAACGAGAAGACCAGGCAGATGGTGCTGGCCTTCGGTCTGGATCATATTGTGATCGAAACCGAGCGTCCCGCCGACCTTGCCAAGACGGTCTATACTTCCAACACCGCCATTCGCCGCGGCAAGCCCGCCATTACCACCGAAACCGGCTTGCTCGGCCGCGTAGATACCAACGGCACGGACCTGGCTGAGGCCGGCGTCTTCAATTTGCTTCGCCATTTCAAGATGCTGTCCGGCGAACCGCAGCGCGTCGAGCATCCCATCTGGATCGACCGCAGCGAAGTGCTGCGCAGCCCTGTCACGGGCATCTTCCATGCGCGCGTCCAGCCGGACCAAGCCGTGGCCAAGGGAACTCTGCTCGGCGTTCTGACCGACTTCTTCGGCAATGCAGTACAAGAGGTCCGCGCGCCATTTGCCGGCGTGGTGCTCTACATCGTGGCCACCCCGCCAGTTAGCCAGGGCGAGCCCTTGGGCATGGTCGGCCACCTCAAGCCGGAGTAGGTTTACGTCACCCCAGCGACACAAAAACAGCCTAGGTGTTATACTTTGTGGGCGCTCCAGACTACGCGCAAGCGTTTGGCCTAACTTTCAGCGGAGAGGTGCTGGAGTGGCCGAACAGGGCTGCCTGCTAAGCAGTTATCCCGCCAAAAGCGGGATCGGGGGTTCGAATCCCCCCCTCTCCGCCAGATTTTTTCTTCCGCACGCGGCAACGCGTGGGGCGGTGTGGCAGGATTTCGATGCCCTCTTCGCCAGACTGACTGCACGGAGACTTCAGGAAGTCATGACGGATGCTCTGACAAAAATTAAGCAGAAACTGCAAGCAGAGGTCGAGACGCTCGAGCATGAGCTGAACCTCGAGCTGCCTAAAGAACTGATGAAGGCCCGGGCTCACGGCGACCTTTCCGAGAACGCCGAGTACAAATACGCCAAAGAACGCCAGGGATACGTCTCGGCCCGGCTGGGACAACTCAAGAAGCGCCTGGCGGATATCGGCATGTTGAACCTCAGCAACCTGCCCACCGATCGCGCCGGCTACGGCTCGCGCGTGTGGCTGCTCGATTTGCAGAAGTCGGTCGAAGTCGAGTACAAGTTGGTGACCAGCGAAGAGGGCGACCCTGCCCAGGGGTTGATCTCCACCACGTCGCCGATCGGCAAGGCGCTGCTCGGACGCCGCGTGGGGGATGAAATCAAGGTGCAGACCCCGGCCGGAGTCAAAGAGTTTGAGCTGGTTCGCCTGAAAACCATCCACGACGAGACCTAGGAGTGATCGCCGGTCCTCATCCCGAGTCCGGAGTCATCACGGTCGAGACTCAGGATGCAGTGGCCTCGCCCCCTGGCAGAGTCGGAGACACCGGGAGTTCTTGCGGGAGGTAAACTCGGTGAGCGTGGTCGGCGTAATCGGAATTCTTCTCTTCTTCATAGGAGCCTATCTGCTCTGGCAGGCCCGTGGTGAAATCCTGTATTGGGCGGTTCGATTCTTCTGGATTCTGCGAGACGAGTTCATCCGCCGCGGCGGCCTCGAAAACGAAGAAGCCCGCGGGAGCGAGAATGCCCGGAAGACCACACGCATCCCGCCGGCTGAATTCTCTGTTGCGCCCGGCAGGCCGTTCAAACTCGTGGTGAGGCCTGCCCGACCACGCCATTGGGGCACGCTGCGCCTGTTGGGCGGCTTCGCGCTGATGTTCTTGGGCCCGCTTTTGCTTCTCCTCGATCTCGTTTTCTAGAGCCATCTTGGTCGCACAACCGCTGCCCTGACCGCCCAAGAGACCATCCCTATGACGCCATCGCGATGAAACCGTCTCCCATGAAGCCTTCGTTGATCGTGCACGGCGGCGCCTGGAGTATCCCTGATGAGTTTGTCGAGGAGTGTCGCGCGGGCTGCCGCAGCGCTCTCGCCGCGGGTTGGGAGATCCTAGCGCGCGGCGGCGCAGCGATCGACGCCGTGGAAGCCGCCATTGTGGCGCTGGAGAACGACCCCATCTTTGACGCCGGCATCGGCTCGCACCTGAACCGCGACGGGCGCGTCGAGCTCGACGCCATCGTCATGGATGGCGTCACGCTGAAGGCCGGCGCCGTAGCCGCAGTCGAACGTGTGCGTAACCCCATTCGCCTCGCGCGCAAGGTGCTGGAGTCGTGCGAGCACATGATGCTGGTCGGCAGCGGAGCGGAACGGTTCGCCTCGCAACACGGTCTCGAGCTATGCGCCCCGGAGGAATTGGTGCTGGAGCGCGAGCGAGCGGCCTGGCGGCAATGCCGCGAAGGCGCACACTCCTGGGAGTTCCATCTGGGACATGATCACGGCACCGTCGGAGCAGTGGCGCTCGACCGCTACGGAAGCTTGATCGCGGGCACTTCGACCGGCGGTACATGCTGCAAGATGCCGGGGCGCGTAGGCGATTCGCCGCTGATCGGCTGCGGCTGCTATGCTGACGTTGAGGCCGGTGGTGTCTCTTGCACCGGCTGGGGCGAAGCCATCATGAAGATCGTGATGGCAAAGACCGCCGTGGATCTTCTCCGCGCCGCTTTCGTAGGGGCACGGCATGCCGCGTCCACTCCGTCGGGCGATGTCGCGCCGGTTACACCGCAAGGCCTTGCCGAAGCCTGCATCCACCTGCTGGCCGAGCGCGCCCACGGCCGTGGGGGGCTCATTCTACTTGACCGCGAAGGCCGGCCTGGCTTTGCCTTCAACACGCCCCGCATGGCCTACGGTTACGTCGCCCCGGACAGCTCCTTCGTCATCTCCGTCTAGAAACTGTAAAATGTGCCGTTGCTGTTCCGTCCCTTGTCGATTGCCGGGCCGTACACCGCCGTGCTAGCATGCGACTTTTCGGAGCCGCGCCGCGCCTTGCAGCGCCTGAGCCGCTGTCGCGAATCCGGGGTCCCGAATCCGAAGCCTGGGAATTAGCAGCGCGTCGAAGCGCTGCCGTTCCGAGCCCGCCGCGGCGGGTGAGGAATCTCTCTGAGAGGTTCCTTCCGGCAGGGCCGGAATCTTCGATCGCCCCGACTGTGCGGGGCTATAGATGACAGGCACGTCTCAGCGTAATCTGCGGGCTCCAACCATGTAGCGCCAGCGTCCCGCTGGCGGTTTGAAAGATGCCGGCTGGAAGCCGGCGGTACAGAGGACACTGGAATCGCGCCCGCAGCGGCGCGCAGGGTGTAGTAGCACAGGCACTCCTGCCTGTGTTCTTTGCACAGCGAGGAGTGGCTGTGCTACGGCGGTTCGGGGGAGACAGATGAAAGCATACAGCACGCCATTTATCCGCAACGTGGGCATTGTAGGTCACGGCGACACCGGAAAAACGCAACTGGTGTCGTCGTTGCTCTTCACCGCCGGGATGACCAACCGGCTGGGGAAAGTTGCGGAAGGCAATACGGTGACCGATTGGGACGAAGAGGAGATCGCGCGCAAGATCACCATCAACACCGGGCTGGCGTTTGCCGAGTGGGCGCCGCCCGGCCAAAACGAAAAGACCAAGATCAATTTTCTCGACACACCGGGCTACAGCACATTTGTGAATGAGACCAAGGCTTCGCTGATTGCCGCCGATAGCGCGCTGATCCTGGTGGACGCGGTCGCGGGCGTGCAAGTGGTGACCGAAAAGGTCTGGGACTACTGCACGGAATACGACATTCCCCGCGCCTTTGTAATCAACTGGATGGACCGCGAGATGGCGAGCTTTGAGCGCGCGCTGGGATCAGTCCAGCAAGTATTCGGCCGCGGCGTGGTGCCGCTCCAGCTTCCCATCGGCGAGGAGAAGAGTTTCCGCGGCGTGATCGATCTCGTCTCGATGGAGGCCCACGTCTACCAGCCGGGTGGCGACGGCAAAGCCAAAATGGAAGCAATTCCGGCGGAACTCACCGAAGCGGCCAAGGAAGCTCACGAGAAGCTGGTGGAGCTGGTGGCCGAGGGCGATGACAAGCTGATGGAGGAGTTCTTCGAGAAAGGGACGCTCCCGCTCGAGGATCTCAGATTGGGGTTGCGCGGCGCCATCCAGGCGGAGCGCATCTTTCCGGTGCTGTTGAGTTCAGCCCTGCAGAATATCGGCAGCGAAACGATCTTGAACGCCCTGGTGGAGGTGTTTCCGCATCCTGCCGCTCGGGGAAAGGCGACCGGCTACACGCAGCCGGACCGCAAGGGCGACACGGTCGAGCGCAAGATCAGCGACGCCGAGCCCGTCTCGATTTTCGTCTTCAAGACGCTGGCCGACCCCTTCGCCGGGCGGATCACCTACTTCAAGGTGATGTCAGGCGTGCTGAAAAACGACGCCACGCTCACCAACTTCAACCGCTCGACGCAGGAGCGCCTGCAGCACATCCAGGTGATGCAGGGCAAGACAGCCACGGCGGTGGCCGAGCTGCACGCCGGCGATCTGGGGGCGGTGGCCAAGTTGAAGGAGACGCTCACCGGCGACACACTGGGAGATAAGGCCGCGCCGACCTTCTATCCGCCAGCGCGCATGGCCGAACCCTCGATCACCTTTGCCATTGAGCCTAAGACTCGCGCTGACGAAGACCGCATCGGCCAGGCTATTCATAAGATTCTCGAGGAGGACCTCGCCCTGCGCTTCTCCCGCGATCCGCAGACCAAGGAGTTCCTGCTCGCGGGCTCCGGCCAGCAGCACATTGAAGTGGTGGTGGCGAAGCTGCACAAACGCTATCACGTTGACCTGACGCTGAAGCCTCCCAAGGTGCCCTACCGCGAAACCATCCGCGCCAAGGCTGACGCCGAAGGCAAGCACAAGAAGCAAACCGGCGGGCACGGGCAGTTCGGCGTGTGCCGCGTGAAATTCGAGCCTCTGCCGCGCGGCTCTGGCATCGAGTTTGTGGACGATATCTTTGGCGGCTCCATTCCCAAGAATTTCATCCCCTCGGTAGAGAGAGGCATCCGGGAGGCCGCCGCCCGGGGTTTCCTGGCGGGCTTCCCGCTGGTGGATTTCCGCGCGATCCTCTACGACGGCAAGTACCACGACGTGGACTCCTCCGACATCGCGTTCAAAATCGCCGGGGCGCTGGCGCTCAAGGAAGGCATCAAACAGGCCCGACCGACGCTGCTCGAGCCCATCATGCACGTCGAGGTCTATGCGCCGGAACAGTACTCCGGCGACATCATGGGGAACCTGAGCGGGCGGCGCGGGCGGATTAGCGGCAGCGAATCGCGCGGCTCGAGCGTGGTGATCAAAGCGCAGGTGCCGCTGGCCGAGATGCTCAGCTACGCCACCGACTTGACCTCCATGACGCAGGGGCGCGCCAGCTACTCGATGGAGTTTTCGCACTACGACTTCGTGCCGAACGAAATCGCCGAGAAAGTGATCGCCGCAGCCAAAGCCGCGCGCGAAGGCGAGCCGGTGGAAGAGGAAGCTTAGAAGATGTTTCATAAATGGTAAGTCCAGGCGCCGGACGGAGCCTAGGCAGCACCTCAGGGGCTTAAGAAGCCCCACGGTTTGCGGGCCTTTTGAGGCATGGTGGAAGCGGTGCCTTGACGCAAGTGAGACCCGGAACATTGATGACACGGCTTCTGGCAACCATCGGACGCGCCAATTTGGCTGTTGTGCCGCCACGGTTTCACGAGAGAATCGCGCTCCTATGAGAAGCAACAACAGAGACCACTGGGGCGACGCCACGCGCGCCATTCACAGCGGCGAAGAAAAGCACGGCATCAGCGTCCCGATCACCACGCCGATTACCCGCAGCTCGACCTTCACCTTTTCCAGCACGGCGGAGATGAAGCGTTGGGCCGAAGGCAAAAGCAAGGCGTACATCTACACGCGCTACGGCAACCCGACGCTGGCCGTGGCCGAAGCGAAGCTGGCGGAGCTGGAAGGCGGCGAGGACGCGGTGGTCGCCGCTTCGGGCATGGCGGCGATTTCGAGTGCGCTGCTGGCGGTGGTGAAGTCGGGCGAGGAAATCATCGCCACGCGGCAACTCTACGGCGGAACCTACCGACTGATGCGAGATATCCTTCCGCGGCTCGGCATCCGCGTCCATCACCTGGAGGCGGAGCTGGAAGGCGCCGAGCGGCTGGTGAACTCGAACACCCGCGCCCTCTACATTGAGACGCCAACCAACCCGACGTTGCGGCTGGTGGACCTGCGCAAGGCCATCGAGCTGGCGCGGCGGCACAAGCTGGTATCCCTGATCGACAACACCTTCGCCTCACCCATCCTGCAAAAGCCGCTGGCGATGGGCTTCGACATCGTGGTGCACAGCGCGACGAAGTATCTAGCCGGCCACCATGACCTGATCGCCGGCGCGGCGGTCGGCAGCCGCGCCTGGATGGGCCGCGTGCGGGACATGATCATCTATCTCGGCGGGGCAATGGACCCGGGCGCGGCGTTTCTGCTGATGCGCGGCCTCAAGACGCTGGAGGTGCGCGTCCGCCGTCAGGGCGAGACGGCCATGACCGTCGCCCGGTTCCTCTCGCGCCATCCCAAGGTTTCGCGCGTGCACTATCCGGGGCTGCCTGCCCACCCCGACCATCGGCTGGCCAAGCGGCAGATGGGCGGCTTCGGTTCGATGCTGGCGTTTGATCTGCGCGGAGGCCTGCCCGCCGCGCGGCGCTTCTGCGACCGCGTGCGAGTCTTCCTGCTGGCTGCGAGCCTGGGCGGTGTGGAATCCCTGGTGGTCCTGCCCATTTACACCTCGCATTACCGGATGAGCCGCGAGGAACTTGCCGCCGCTGGGGTGCAACCTGGCACTGTACGGGTCTCGGTAGGTCTCGAGGATCCCGGAGACCTGATTGCAGACCTGAAACAGGCGCTTGCGTAGGCATGTTTCGCTGTGTGAACCGCCTTTTCCGTCTTGGATTGACCCTGGGGGGGAGGTGACCCTAGGATGAAAATGGGAGCAAACCCACGCGCGACCGAGACCGTCTCACACTGGGAAGAATTCGCCCTCCGGTGAACGTCGCCCGGATGCGCCGTGAAGCAAACGGGATCAAATCCATCATGAAGTCTCTAACCCGGGAACTCGCGTTTCGGAAGCCCAGCGCGGGTGTGCTCATTCCAGCCGCGGCTCTCCTTCTCGGCCTGGCCGGGTGCGAGGAATCGGCTCGGCGCCCGATCCAAGCACGGCCACAGGAGGTCGCTCCGCCTGCGGAGATTCTGGGCCCGCTGCCGCTCGATAGCCCCCGCGCGCATGGCGCTTGGCTAACGCCGCTGCCACCCAGCGGCGCCGAGCTGCTGGCCGCCCAGGTCGAAGCCGCCTTCCAGTCGGGCGAGCAGAACTACAAGGCGGGTCACCTAGGCAAGGCCCGGCAGGATTTTGACCGAGCGCTCGATGCGCTGCTCACGAGCGGCTACGACTTGCAAGCCGAGCCGCTTCTAGAGAAGCTTTTTGACCGCATCGTGGAGATTGTTCATGCCTACGAATTGGCTGCCTTCCGAGAAGGGGACGGCTTCAGCGAGCAGAGGGCCGAACCCGCGCCAATCGATGAAATCGCGGAGATGACCTTCCCGGTGGATCCGCGACTGCGCGAGAAGGCCGAGCAGGCATTGCAGGAGGTTGCACACGATCTCCCCCTTACGGTGAACGATACCGTTCTTTCATTTCTGAATTTCTTCCAGACGCCGCGGGGTCGCACCATTGTCGAAAACGGCCTGCGCCGCGCGGGCCGCTACCGCGAGATGATTGCGCGCATCCTGCGCGAAGAGGGTCTGCCGCAGGACTTAATCTACTTGGCACAAGCAGAGAGCGCTTTCCAGCCCCTGGCGCTCTCGCGAGCCGGCGCGCGCGGCATCTGGCAGTTCATGGCGTATCGCGGGCGCGAATATGGGCTGCAGCGCAGTTGGTGGGTGGACGAGCGACAAGATCCCGAAAAGGCCACACGCGCGGCGGCGCGGCACCTGCGCGATCTCTACCAGCAGTTCGGGGATTGGTACTTGGTGATGGCCGCCTACAACTCCGGGCCGGCCCACGTGAAACATGCCGTCGAGCACACCGGCTACGCCGACTTCTGGGAACTTTATAAGCGCAATGCGTTGCCGCGGGAAACCCGCAATTACGTTCCGATCATCCTCGCCCTCACTCTGGTGGCCAAAGATGCGCAGCGGTATGGCTTCCAGGTGGACCCAGAGTCGCCAGTTCGCTCCGACCGGGTCAAGCCCGGCCATCCGATTGACCTGCGGCTGGTGGCCGAAACCATTGACGTGGACGTGGAGACGCTGAGGTCGCTCAATCCGCAATTGCTGCGCATGGTCACGCCCAAGGAACCGAACTTCGAGCTGCGCCTGCCGGAGGGCACCGCCGAGCGTTTCTTCGCCGAGATTGCCGCCATCCCGCCGGAGAAATGGGTGAGCTGGCGGCGCCATCGCATCGAAGAGGGTGAGACCCTCAGCGCGATCGCGCGAAAGTACCGCGTGACGCCCACCGCCATCGCCGATGCCAACAGCATCGACGGCCGCACCCCACTGCACGCCGGCGACAAACTGATTATTCCGGCCGCGGCGCACCCGCAGCCCGTGTTGGGCAAGCTGGTTCACTATCGCGTCCGCCGGGGAGATACGCTCGATACCATTGCTGAGCAGTTCGACGTCAGCGTTGCGGAATTGAAGCGGTGGAATAAACTGCGCGGCAACCGCGTATCCCGAGGGATGAGCCTGAAGGTCTATCCCGGCGGCCGCACGCAGCCGTCCACGGCGAAATCGCGCAGGAAAGGTTCCGGTCCGGAACCTTCGCCCAGCGAAGGCGCCGACCCGAAACCATCGGGAGGAGCACAGGGCATCTTCCATCACGCCAAGCCAAGCCAACCGCTCGGGTCAAATGCACGAGCGTATCGCAACCGCAAGGAGGCGTTGTTCGGCCAAGCGTTTTTTGTTGAGTCTGCAACCGCGCGTTGGCGATTTGTTGATGGTTTTTCCGCCGCACTCGGGTAGCTGCTCCTATCTGTTTGGTAATCAATCCGTTACGTGAAACCCCAACAGTCGGCTTCGTGCGCCGTGGCTGCGCGGCAGGCGACCGAATTCGCTTGCCGGAGCGTTCCTTATTCCTTGACAAATGTATGACACTGCGATTATAAGCGCCGCGTTGGTAGGGTAGCCACTGCGCGTCGATTTGCGCCCCGGGCATCCCACGGAGGTCATCATGGCTCACGAGAAAGACGATTTCAGCGAAGACAACGAGCACTCCCGTTTCGAGGAGGAGGAAGAAGTCGGCGGCGAAGTTGTGGAAGAGGAGACTGAAGGGGAGCTAGTCGTCGTAGAGCGTCCGGGACCCGCGGGCGCCGCGCCCCCGCCCCCTCCTCGGACTGCGCCGCGAAAAGCAGCCAAACCTGCCGGGCCGGCAAAACCGGCAAAGAAAAAGGCAAAGAAGGCCAAGCCCAAGAAGGCCAAAGCGTCTGCGAAGCGTCCCAAAGCAGCCAAGAAGCGCGGGAAGCGCCGCAAGTAACCATTAGGGTGAGCCTTCACCCCGCTGTTGAAGAGTCGAACTATGCGAGCTTTTCAGGGCCCGGGATTCACTCCCAGGCCCTTTCATTTCAATCGCTGATCGTTCTTCGCGGTGGGAACGCTTGGCAAGCTCTACCTGCCCGATCCAGAGCTTTCATTTCAATCGCTGATCGTTCTTCGCGGTGGGCGTGGTGCGCCCGCATGGCGCTAGGCTTCGAGCGCGATGTGCGCTACTCGGCCCACGATGCGCTCTCCCGGGTTTTGCCCTCCCTCCATCGGAAGGAGTTCAATAGGGTAGTCGGAATTGTGCGGGCGAAGGATCAGCACCGTTCCGCTGAGGTCCACGTATCTCACCGTTAAGCCGTCGCCTTTGCGCGCCACGTAGATATTGCGATCGTCCTTCCGATACGGGCGCAGGCTGGTGTAGTGGCGGTCAAGCAGAAGGATGGCCCCCGGGCCAAACCGCGGCCACATGCTCAGCGCCTCTTTCCCCTCCACCCGGATCAGAACAAAGCGGGTCCAGGACTTGCGCGCGGGCGAGGCCGGTTCCGCGCGGATACGGCTCAGCATTCCCCGCTCGTAGGGGAGCAGATCCTTTACTTCTTCGTTGACGATCACCTCGCTGCCCGCAGCATGGATGGCCTCGACCAGCGGCACCTCAGCGTAGTCAGTGGCGGCACCGGCCGGCACAGCAGCGAAACGCGCCAGCTCGTGCGGATTGAGCAGATCGTAGACCGATTGGCCGATGGCTCGCAACACGCGATCGAGCGCGGTCAGTTTCAGCCCACGCTTGCGGTTCAGGAAATTGGAAATGTGCGCTTGCGTGAACCCGGCCCGGCGCGCAAGCTCCATGCCCGTCAACCCGCCCGCATCAATCCGCTTGCGCAGTTCCTTGCGCAGGCTCTCCTGCAGGGCCACGAAAGTCATCGGCGGAGAGCTTATAACGAGGAGTTAATAATCACAAGGCGCGACCAATGGAAAAGCAATAGGCGCCCCGCGTGGCAGAGCGGTGGGCACATTCCCTTCGGCGCCAAGATGGACCGCGGCCTTCCCGCTTTGAAAATTATCTAGTTGCCACTTCACAGCACCATGACTAGCATACGCGCCGATGCTGCGGGCAGTGGAACACATTCGCCGGATGCGTGGGGGAGCCCAAGCTCATCTGATGCGCTGCAAGCAAGATTCCTCTCCGGAAGAAGACTTTTTTTACATCGTAAAATTCCAGAACAATCCGCAGCATCCGCGGATTTTGGCGAACGAAATGCTTGGAACGGCTCTGGCCGCTCGCTTGGGACTGTCCACGGCGCCGAGGGAGGTCATCGAGGTCGGCCCGGACCTAATCGAATTAACCGGCGAGCTGGTGATCCAACTCGGTGTGGCGCGCACATCGTGTCGCGCCGGCCGGCAGTTCGGGTCGGGCTACCCGGGCGACCCGAGGCAAGTGACCGTGCACGACTTCTTGCCGGACGAGCAGTTACTGCAGGTGGAAAATCTGGACGATTTTATCGGCATGCTGGTGTTCGACAAGTGGACGTGCAACACCAACGGTCGCCAGGCCATTTTTTTCAAGGAACCCGGGAGGTCTCGCTACCAGGCTTGGATGATCGACCAGGGCTTTTGCTTTAACGCGGGGGAATGGAATTTCCCCGACGCGCCTCTGCGCGGGCTCTACGCCCGGCATCGCGTGTACGAGAGCGTGCACGGAATGGAATCGTTCGAGCCCTGGCTCGGGCGGCTGGAAAAACGCATCACCGAAAGCGTACTGGACGAGGCACAAAGCCAAATTCCGCCGGAATGGTACAATTTCGACCAGGAGGCCCTGTTTCGGCTGCTGGAGCAGCTCTATCACCGGCGCGCGCAAGTGCGTGAGTGGATCGTAGCAGCCAAAAATTCCTATCGACAACCATTCCTGAATTGGAAGTGAACCATGCCTGACGAACGACTGCACGCCTGTGCTTACCACGTCTTGCGCTACAACCCTAACCTGGTGCGCGACGAGTGGGTCAATATCGGCATTCTGGTCCACGACCCAAAGTCGAAACGCGCCCGCGCACGCCTGATTGAAGAGCCGGTGGAGTTCGGCCGCGTCCGAAAGCTGCACGCCAATGCGGATCTGGACTTCTTGCGCGCCCTCGCGTCTGATTTCCAGACACAGTTGGACGAACGCAAGAAGGAGTGGGACGAATACTTCCAACATCTGAACGAGACGCTCTCCAATGCCTTGCAGCTCAGCCCGCAGAGAGGCGTGTTGACGGAGGACATGGACGCTGAACTTGACCGGCTCTACCGGGACCATGTGGCCCTGCCGCGTTACCGTCGTGCCGCGGCCGAGACCCCCAGCACCCGCGCTGCAATCCGCACCCGCATCAATCAGGTATTTCGCAGGGCCGGCATCTATCGGCCTATGCAGAAGGGTGTCCCCGTGGAGGAGTTCACCTATCCGGGCGATTCCCTTAGGCTGGACTACTCCTATCGCTCCAACGGCACGCGCGGCTTCGTGCACGCGTTGACGATCTCGGGAGATGTGACGCAGGCCAAGGTACTCGCGTTCACGGCGGAGTCAATTCGCGGAAAGCTCGCGAAGACCACGTTTACTGCCGTCGCAGAGATGCGTCCAGTGCCCGGCAACAGACAGCACCAGTTCGTCGCTCGATTGTTGGAAGACCAGAAGATTGAGCTGGTACCGGTGTCAGAGCTCGAAGGATTCGCGAACCGGTTGAAGCCCACAATTCACTAACAAGAAAAAAGGGGCAAGGCATCCAGGCTGCCGGGCAGGACGAGGTGAGGTATTCCTCGCCGAATCGCCTCCCACTAGCAGTCTCACTACGGCTGCTAGAGGATGTTCTCGCTCCAGTTTTCCAGCGCCGTCTTCACCTTGCGCAGGAACTGGTGCGACACTGCGCCGTCCACCACGCGGTGGTCGTAGCTCATCGTGATGTACACCATGGAGCGGATGGCGATGGCGTCGTCGATGACCACTGGCCGCTTCTGGATGGCGCCCAGGCCCAGGATCGCCACGTTCGGCTGGTTGATCACTGGGAGGCCCAT
>QHYU01000136.1 GCA_003224235.1 Acidobacteriota bacterium | reverse complement strand
ACCGGCTTGGCCACTGGCCCGCACCTCGATTTCCGCATCGTGCAGCACGGTGCCTACCGCAACTTCGAGCACTTGCAGCTTCCGCCCGCCCAACCGGTCGCCAGGAGCGATTGGAGCGATTTCGTCGCCACGCGTACGCAATGGCTGCCGCTACTCCCCGAGCCGCACGCCCCGCAAACCAGCGAAAGAACGGAAAATGCTCAGGCCTCCGAGCGCGGCGTTCTCGCATCGAGCCAGTAGCGTTCCGCTACAAGCTCCCAGCATTCGGTGGCCAACCGCGCGGTGTTCCACCCGCTCGGGATATGCAGGCAAGGCACCTGTCCCGAGCTTGCCTCGGGATGCGCCGTGCGTCCACGACCGCCAATGCCTGCGAGCTCTGCTCCATCTCGTATAGTGCCGACATCTCGCCGGCGCATTGCAGAACCGCCCGAGCCCTCCCTAGGTCGCGCCGGTTGTGGTTTGCCACTTGCACAAATCCGCGCAGAGTCGTACCGTGGAGGGGAATCGCAGGGAGGGTATATGGGTCATTCCACTGCAATCCTGCGACTCTCTTTCCTCCTCTTCTTAATGCTCGATTCCTGCCGGTTAGGAGTCTTTTCCAATAGCCGGGTCACGTTGATCACCGTGACTCCGGCCAACCCGACCATCATCGTTGGAGCGACGCAGCAGTTCCTGGCCCATGTGACACACAAAGACGGTACCACCATCCAGACTACGGCCGTGACATGGAGCACCTCGAACCCCGCAGCCGCTTCCATCAACAGTTCAGGAGCTGCCCGCGGCGTCAATACGGGCACCGCGGCTATCGTCGCCACCCTAGAAAGTGTGAGTGGTTCCACGGTGCTGACCGTAACGGCGAGCACTCCTCATACGGTTTCGGTAACGGGTGGGCCCGGAAAATTGGAGGTTGCCTTTCCCGGAAATGCGCAGCACTTCGTTTACGTCGCCAACCCACTTGAGGACGTGATCTCCGTCTATCGTTTGGGGGCACGCGCGAGCGAAGACCAAGCCATCCACGACGTCTCCGTCTCTCCGGGGCGTGGGCCGGTCTGGATGGCCGTCCATCCTCTGGGCAAATTCCTCTACGTGGTGAATCGGACTTCGGAAAATATTTCGGCGTTCTCAATCGATGCGGCAACTGGCAGGCTGCAGCCTGTCGTCGGCTCACCCTTTGAGTGCGGGAACAAACCCTGGGCCATCGCCGTGGATGCCGTTGGCGAATCCCTCGAGGTCACTCATTTCGGTTCCCCCGAGGTCACGCGCTACCGCGTCGACCCGTCCGCGGGTGCCCTTACTTTGCTTCAGCCCTAGTAGCGAGCGCGGCCGCACCTCGCGACTTTCGTATTCGCCCGCACGGTGCCTCTCCTGATTTTCGAGCGTGCACGCCGCGGTGGCTGCAAAGCGAGCCCGAAAGCCGCAAAGATCAAAAAAAGGCGCCCCGAAAAATCGGGCTAAGAGGTCCGTCGCTTCCCCGCTACATCAATTCGCGGAGGTTGGGCATGATGTCGCGGTGATAGATGTCCAGTTCGGCGAGCGGCTTTTCACGCAGGCCGGGGATCTTAGCCTTTAGGTAGTCCTCGTAGGTGGGCACATCGAGCTTATAGTGAACGCCCAACGCCAGCCGACCGCCGGTCTCCTGCGACTTCAGCAGTGCCTGCGCCTTTTTCTGGGCGATTTCTGCGGGGTCGTTCGGGTTGTGCACCACCGGGTCGTAGTCGGTATCCTCCAGGCGATAGAGCCGGGGCTGACCATTCACCGCTTCGGAGTAATAGCTCTTGGTGTGCAGGTCATTGTAGGTGGGGCAAGTCTGGTAGATGTCGATGAGCGCGCTGCCGCGGTGTTGGATGCCCTGGACAATAAGCTCAGCGAGATACTTAGCGTCCAGCGCGTAGCCGCGCGCGACGAAAGTGTAACCGCAGGCCAAACCCAGCAGGATCGGATTGATCGCGTCCATGATCGCTTCTTCCGGCATGGATTTGGTTTTCTGTCCCTTGGCGATGGTCGGGGAGGCCTGGCCCTTGGTCAGCGCGTAGACGTCGTTGTTGAACACGCAGTAGGTGATGTCGAGGTTGCGCCGGCCGCCGTTGACGAAGTGGCCCGCGCCAATGCCGTAGGCGTCGCCGTCGCCGCCCACGCCGATAACGGTCAGGTCGTGGTTGGCGAGCTTCAACGCTGTCACGGAAGGCATCACGCGGCCGTGCAACGTGTGGAACGCGTAGGTGTGCATGTAATGCGGCGCCTTGCCCGCGCAACCAATGCCGCTGACCACCGCGGTGCGGTGCGGCGGGACCTGCAGCTTGGCCAGCGCCATCTGCACGGCGGTCAGGATGCCGAAGTCCCCGCACCCGGGACACCAGTCGTTGTGGATCTCCGCCTTGTAGTCGGCCGGTTTGTAAACCTTCAGTTCGCTTGCGAGCGTGGACATTGCTGATTCCCTCGGATCCGAGAAATTGTTACTTGTTGTAGCCCGGCGGCAGCGGCACCATCGGTGCGCTCATCTTCGGCCGCTTGTTGCGCAGCTCCAGCATTTGCGCAAACTCCTCCACGCCGTACTCTGGCGGCACTATCTTGCCCTCCGAGACGATCATGCGCTCGGCTCCGCCGGCCACCGCGTGCTCGAGGGCGACGACAACTTCGTCTTCACTGAATGGCCGCCCGTCGAACTTCACAACCTGGTGGTGTACGCGGAAGCCGGTCTCGGCGCGAATCACAGCGGCGATTTGCCCCGAATAGTTGCAGTCAAACGAAATCACCTTTGCGGCCTTGTGAAGGATCTCGGAGACTTGCGCGATCGGGAAGGGTCGCATGATCCGCAGTTGCAGGAAGCTGTAATTTTGGTGCTGCGGATCGATGCGCTTGAGCGCGTCGACAATCGCGCCCTTGGTCGAGCCCCAGCCAACCACCAACACCGGCGTCTTGTTACGGCCCGGCGCCGGGCCAAACAGGCGGAACTTCTTATCGTCAGGGATTTCGCGCGCGGCAAGATTCATCTTGTTCATCCGTTTTTCCATCATCTGGATGCGGTTGGCGATGCCCTCGGTGATGTGCCCGCGCGGGTCGTGCTCGTCCGAGGTGGTCCAGAAGATGCCGCCCGGCGTGCCGGGGACGGCGCGGGGGCTGATGCCGTTTTCGGTGATGGCGTGGCGGAGATAGTCGCCGTTGCTGCTGGCGCCTGGCTGGTAAATCAAGCCGCGATCGATCTTCAACTTGGAGGTGTCGAACACCGGCAGCGTCTGGGAGCAACTGGCGAGGTGCTTGTCCACCAGGACGATGACGGGCACCTGGTAGCGGTCGGCATAGTTGAACGCGTCGAAGGTATCGTAGAACGACTCCTCGATATCGCCGGGCGCAATCACAATGCGCGGGATGTCGCCCTGGCCCGCGTGCAGCGCAAACTGCAAGTCGCCCTGCTCCTGCCGGGTGGGTAGGCCGGTGGAAGGCCCGCCGCGCTGGTAAAGCAGCAAGACCGGGCCGGGTGCCTCGGTGATGGCAGCAAAGCCTAGGCCCTCGGGCATCAGCGCGAAGCCCGGGCCGGAGGTGGAAGTGGAGGCCCGCAGGCCGCCATGGGCGCCCATCACCGCCGCGTCAATGGCCGAGACTTCGTCTTCGGTCTGTAGCACCAACAGGTTGTAATCGCTCTGGTAGTTCTCCAAGTAGACGCTTTCGTCGGTTGCCGGACTAATGGGGTAGTAAGTCTGCAGCCCGCAGCCCGCCTTGAGCTTGGCCAAACCCACCGCCTGCGTGCCCTTCACCAGAATCTGCTCGCGCTTGGGGGGTGGAGGCGGCAGCTTGTACTTCATGTCCTTAGCAAATTTTTCGCGGGCGTATTCGTAGGCGTACTTTGCGGCGGTCACGTTTAGCTGCGCGACCTTGCCCGCCTTCATCCCGAAGCTTTCTCGGATGGCCTGCGCCACCGGCTCGAAGTCAAATCCCAGCACGGCGACCGACGCGCCGAGCGCCAGTGTGTTGGTCATGATGCGGTACGCGCGCGCCTGGCCCGGCTTGCCCGCTTCCGTCAAGGCCTTATCCAGTAGCTCGGCATAAGGCATTTCCCAGAGAAGGATGTCCTTGCGCTCAATCCACTCGATGAACTTGTGCTGCTCGGCGTCGTACAGGACAGCGCCGCCGGCCGCGACCTCGTGTGCGTGGCCGCGGTGCGCCGGAAATTCGTGGTACATATCGCCGACCAAGGTTTCTTCATCGAGGGCGGAGAGCAGATGCACGGTCTCGACGTGAGAACCCGCTGGCGTATCTTGGATGCGCAGCCGGTAGGCGCTGTGCTTGCCCTTGATGTTCGAGTGGTACTCAATCTGGCCAAAGACGTAATAACCGGCGCGAGAGAGGGCCTTGGCGAGGATTTCGGCGCTGACGTTCAGACCGCTGCCCTGCGGCCCCCCAACCATCCAGGAAAAATACGAAGACATAACAGGCCCCCACTTCCCTCCTTGCCCCTGTGCAAGGAAGAGGGAATTAGCACTGAGGAGAACTCGCGTGCCCCAATTTCGCAGCATACCACAACCGCCAAGGATTAAACCCGCAGAATCCAGAGGTGCGCTGAATCATGCAGCATCCGGCTGGCAGCAGACCATCATGCTCGAGATACTAAGATGATCTGCTGCGATGTTCTGCTGCCCACGCGCACCAACACGGGAGCCGACGATCAGTCTAACCTCTCGGCTACTTCCTTTATGGAATAGCGTGCCGGTGACTCAAAAAAAGTACTAATTCAGACGAGGAACACGTGCGGCGCAAAATCCTTGACTTTCGCTTTTAATTCGCCTACACTTGCCATGCGGGTCCGAGGAACGTGATGGCACTGACCAAGCGGCAAAAAGAAGTTCTTGATTTGCTCGTGAGCTTCCTCAACAAGCATGGCTACTCCCCGAGCTTCGAGGAAATCGCCCACTCGCTCAAGCTGACCTCGCTTGCCACTGTACACAAGCACATCACTACCCTTGAGCGCAAAGGGTTCATCCGCCGCGGCTACAACCAGAGCCGCTCCATTGAAGTGATCCAGCTTCCTAAGCCGGTCCGCGAACAGGTGATCGAGCGCCACGTGGTCGAGTTACCCCTAGCGGGTCGCATTGCTGCTGGTCGGCCGCTCGAGGCCGTGGAAGACCACGAAACGATTTCGCTTGGTGATTTCGCCCGGGGGAGTAACGTTTTTGTCCTGCAGGTGACGGGCAATTCGATGATCGAAGACCACATCCTGGATGGCGACTTCATCGTCGTCGAGCAAACCCAGGTAGCTAACCCCGGCGAAATCGTCGTTGCTCTGGTCGGCGGCGAAGAAGCAACCCTCAAGCGCTTTTACCGCGAGTCCGGCGGCAGGGTCCGCCTACAGCCAGCCAACACCCAGATGCAGCCGATCATCGTTCCCGGCACCGACGTCAAAATCCAGGGCCGTGTGATCGGCGTGCTGCGGAAGTATTGAATCTTAAGCCCTTCGTTATCAGCCCCCGGCCTTAAGCACCTCAGCTTCTCCTCGGACCCTCCTCCTTACTCTCGCTCTCTTTTCCAGTGTCCGAACCGACACCCTGCCACAATTTAGGGCTTGCCCCACTTTGGGAGCAGGGGCTAGAGTGGACGCCACCTCAGTCCTGCGCCAGTGTATCTCTGGCCAGTGGTTTTATCGAGGAGGGGGCCATGTGGGGGAATAAGAAGCCAGAAGGGCCACAGCCGAGTATCTCCAATCCCCCGCGAACTAGTCCCCTGGGAACGAATCCGCCGAAGCCTGCTCCGGCATCTTGGGAGGGAAATGCGATGAGTACCGATGCAATCCGTCCACTTACCGCAACCACTGACCGCGGGACGGCGCGGTTGGGTGCAAGCCTGCACGTGAAGGGAGAAATCTCCGGCAACGAGGATCTGCACATCGATGGCAGCGTCGAAGGGCTGGTCCAGCTTGAGGACCGCAAGTTAACCGTGGGGTCCAGCGCCAAGGTCACCGCCGACGTTGTGGCCCGCGAGGTCGTGGTCTATGGCAGCGTGAAGGGTAATCTGCGTGCCCGCGACCGCATCGAGATCAAGAAGGATGGCTCAGTGGTGGGCGACCTCACCACGGCCCGCATCATGATCGAGGACGGCGCCTATTTCAAAGGTTCGATCGAAATTGATCGCGGCAACGAGAAGGAAACGGACCATGACCGGTCAGCTTTCGCCCGCGCCGCCAACCCGATTTCGGCGCACGCGCCGACGCATGTGCCGAAAACTTCTAGCTAGTCCGAGTTTTGTTGTCGGCAAGTGGCCGCGGGGAGCACGTCGCGGCGGGCTCCCCGCGGCGCCTCGGCGCTGCAACAGTTCGCACCAAGCGCAACAAAGCCCATCCCGGCGTTGACAAAATCCAAGCCATCCTCTATCGTTGGAATTCGCGTTTTTAGGGAAAGGCGTGAGTGAGCGGATGCGGACGTACGTACCCAAGGGCCAAGAGGCTGAAGAACTCAAACGAGGCAATAGCTGGTATGTGGTGGACGCCGCGGGGCAGGTGCTGGGGCGCCTGGCCACGCGCGTGGCGCGGGTGCTGATTGGCAAAGACAAGCCATCCTTTACTCCCTATCTGGACTGTGGGGACCATGTCGTGGTGATCAATGCCGAGAAGATTCGCCTGACCGGCAACAAGCTCGAGCAGAAGACCTACTACCGGCACAGTGGCTACCCCGGAGGCCTGAAGGAAATCCCCATCAAACGGCTCATCCCGCACCGCGCCGACGTGATCGTGCGCGAGGCTATCCTCGGTATGTTGCCCAAGAACAAGCTGCGCGCGCGCCGTGCCCGCAAGCTGCGCGTGTATCTGGACGCGAAAGGGCTCGAGCGACACGCCGGCCAGACGCCGCAGCCGCTAGCGCTCTGACCACGCCATATTCCTGATTTTTTGCCCGCTCCGACATTGTCGGTGATGCCGGGGCGGGGTTTTGTGTTCAGGTGAGGAGGAAAGTTGAGTTCCAACGCACAGCCCCTTGAGGGCACCGTTCAAGCGCCGTTCTACGGCACTGGCCGCCGCAAGGAGGCAGTCGCACGCGTGTTCGTCAAGTTGGGGTCGGGCAAGTATGAAGTCAACGGCAGGCCGGTGGAACAATACTTCAAAAATGTGGCCTGGAAAAACGCGGCGATTGAGCCCCTGAAGTTCACCGAGACGTCGGGACAGATCGACGTGCTGGTCACGGTCAAGGGCGGCGGTGCCGGCGGGCAAGCGGGAGCGGTCCGCATGGGGCTTTCGCGGGCGCTAACCCGGTTTAACCCCGAGCTACGGCCGGGTCTGCGCAAAAATGGTTTTCTAACGCGCGATTCGCGCATGAAGGAACGCAAGAAGTACGGCCAGAAGGGCGCGCGGAAGCGCTTCCAGTTCAGCAAGCGTTAGGCAACCGGTTCTGCTCCGCGTCGTCGGTTTGACGCCGCCGGGCAAATTCACGGCCGGCAAGGAGCCGGCAAGAGGATGCTCGCTCGAAGGGCGGGAGGGCGCAAGCATCTAATCCCAAAGGAGGTACGTTGGCAGTTGAAATCACCATGAAGGAGTTGCTGGAGGCCGGAGTTCACTTCGGCCACCAGACGCGGCGCTGGAACCCGAAGATGAAGGAATACATTTTCGGCGAACGCAACGGGATCCACATCATCGACCTGCAGAAGACTCTCAAGTTGTTTCGCGAGGCTGGGAAGTTCATCAGCGAGTTGGCCAGCCAGGGTAGAAGCGTGCTGTTCGTGGGCACGAAGCGCCAGGCGCAAGAGGCCATCGCCGAAGAAGCGCAGCGCTGCGGTATGTTCTACGTCAACCACCGCTGGCTGGGAGGCACACTCACCAACTGGGCCACCCTGCAAAAATCCATCAAGCGTCTGAAAACACTGAAGGCCATGAAAGAAGACGGTCGCATGGCCCAGCTCTCGAAGAAAGAAGCGGCGCGGCTGGAGCGGGAGCTCAAACACCTGCAGCAAAACCTCGAGGGCGTTGAGAATATGGCAGCGCTGCCCGACGCGCTGTTTGTGATTGATTCCCACGCGGAAGAGATTGCCGTGCGCGAAGCGCGCCGCATGGGTGTTCCGGTGGTCTCCATCGTGGACACCAATTGCAACCCTGACGTGGTGGAGTGGGTGATCCCCGGCAACGACGACGCGCTGCGCGCCATTCGTTTATTCACCTCGAAGATCGCCGACGCCGTATTGGAAGGCCGCCAGGCGTTTGAGCAGACCCAGATCGCAGGTCAGAAAGTCGCCGAAGGTGCGGAAGTCTCCGAGGCGGCGGACTACGTGGACACCAGCGCATACGAGTCCTACGAGAAGCAGGAAGGCGATTTCGTTGATCCGGCTGTGGAGCAAATGTTCGAGCAGGCCGGCGAGCCTGTGGTGGACACCGAACAGGCGGTCCAGACCGACGAAGAGGGGAAACGATAGGCTGCGGGTAACTACGAAGCACAAGGCCCTGCGCCAACCTGAAGGTATTGGGGCGAAAGGTGCGGGGCCCTTTTCATAATCGGCGGTCGAGCGCGGAACCGCCCAACAGGCGCGAGGGTCGCAATTTTGCGGAAGCAGCAACGCAAGCGCCGCGCAAAGCTCGGAACCCGCCGGCGAAAAAGGCGGCCCGAGGAGAAGCCGGTCCTGGGAACCCCGACGGCCCCGCGAGAAAAGCGGGCCTATACGTCCAGGCTCAAATCCGTAGCGAAGGAACCTGCTGAACCGATGAGCACAAAACCCGATCAGATCAACATCCCTGCACAACTGGTGAAAGAGCTGCGCGAGCGCACCGGCGCCGGCTTCAGCGACTGCCGCGCCGCGCTGGTCGAAGCCGGCGGCAACATCGAAGAGGCCATCAACGTCTTGCGGAAGAAGGGCCAGGCCGCAGCGCAGAAAAAGGCGCAGCGGGAAGCCACCGAGGGTCTGGTGGGCCACTACATCCACGCCGGCGGAAAAATCGGCGTAATTGTCGAAGTCAACTGTGAGTCCGACTTCGTGGCACGCACGGAAGAGTTCCAGCGCCTGTGCCACGATATCGCCATGCACGTGGCCGCGCTCGACCCGCGCTTTGTGCGCCGCGAAGAAGTCACCCCTGAGATCCTCGAACGCGAGCGCGAGATCTACAGCGAGCAGGCCCGCGCGACAGGCAAGCCTGCTGCGGTGATCGAGAAGATCGTCGCCGGAAAGATGGAGAAGTTTTACGAGGAAACGTGTCTGTACGAGCAGCACTTCATCAAGGACGAATCGTTGACCATCCGGGAACTCATTAACCAGTTGATTGCCAACCTCGGCGAAAACATCTCGGTGCGGCGTTTTGTCCGCCTCAAGGTCGGCGAGGCCAGCGGCTCGCCACCCTCCGGAGCCGCCCAGTAAATTCCCGGCGCTCTCCTGCAACACCCGTGCAGGCGTGCCGGTGAGTTCAGGATGCCTGTTTTGCTCTCCGCGCAACAATTTTTCTGGGGCCATTTGTGCGACCGGCCTTATTCTCTGCTAGAATGCGGCCCGACGCCGGTTTGGCCGCGGGCCAGCCCGTTTCTTTGCGAGCATGACGACGGCAGACCTATCGACGAAGGCAAAACCGCAGGCTGGGAAGCGGACCCCCGTCTATGACCGCATAGTGCTGAAACTTTCCGGCGAGTCGTTGCAGGGCCCCCAGGGCTTTGGCATCGACCCGGAAACGGTTGCGGGCATCGCGCGTGAAATTAAGGAAGTCAACAACCTGGGCGTTCAGGTGGCGATTATGGTCGGCGGCGGCAATATCTTCCGCGGGACACGGCAGAAGTCGCTGGCGATTGACCGCGCCACCGGCGATTATATGGGCATGCTGGCCACCGTTATCAATGGACTGGCTCTGCAGGACGCCCTCGAAAAGCAGGGTTGCTTCACGCGGCTGATGAGCGCCATCGAGATGCACCAGGTGGCCGAGCCGTTCATTCGCCGGCGCGCCACTCGCCATCTGGAAAAAGGCCGCGTGGTCATCTTCGCTGCGGGCACGGGGAATCCCTATTTTTCCACCGACACCGCCGCGGCTCTGCGCGCCATGGAGATCAAGGCGCAGGTGATCCTGAAGGCCACGCGCGTGGACGGCATCTATGATGCCGACCCGGAAAAGGTTCCCGGCGCGCAAATGTTTGAGCGCATCAGCTATCTCGACGTGATTCAGAAGGGCCTGCAAGTGATGGACACGACGGCGATCTCCCTCTGCATGGACAACAAGATGCCCATCGTCGTCTTTAACCTGAATGTGCCGGGTAATATCCAGCGCGTGGTGCTGGGCGAGAAAGTCGGCTCCACCGTCTGCCCGACGTAATTTCAAGTTTTGCGCGGAGACACAGCGCCGTATGACCACGATAGCAACCACCAAGGACGCGATGGCGCAGGCCAAGACGCGGATGGAGAAGGCGGTTGAAGATTTTCGCAAGGAGCTAGCGGCGCTGCGCACCGGCCGCGCCAGCGTCGCGCTGCTGGACCACATCCGCGTCGATTACCACGGCACACCGATGCCCATCAACCAACTCGGCGCGCTCTCGGTCCCCGAGCCCACTATGATCATCGTCTCCCCCTGGGATCCGGGCGCAGTGGGCCCGATTGATAAGGCCATCCGCACCTCCGATCTGGGGCTGAATCCGGTGTCGGACGGCAAGGTCTTACGTGTGCCGATCCCGCCGCTCACCGAGGAGCGCCGCAAGGACCTGGTGAAACACCTGCACAAGGTTTTGGAGAATCATCGCACCGCGGTGCGCAACATCCGCCGCGATATTAAAGAAGCCGTCGAGAAACTCGAAAAGGAAAAGAAAATCAGCGAAGACGAACGCAAGCGCTTCCTCGATGAGCTCGACAAACTCACACACCAGGAAACCAAGAAACTCGAGGACCTCTCCGCCGCCAAGGAGAAAGAAGTTCTCGAACTGAAGTAGCCCCACCTTCCCAAGATGACGGTTGTGGCTGGTTATCGGCCCAGCGGCGTTGCCGGGGCTGACGGACAGTTCCTGCAATTCGTACTTGCCCAGCCGGAATCTCCGCTACAGGGTTCAATTTACGGAAGTGACTAAATCGGGCGGTAGCAGGACGAATACGCACTCGCCCGTCAGCGCCGAGCACGAGAGGATGCCGCGGCGCACCAGCTTGGTTGGCGTGTCGTCAGGAAAGATCGCCGGAAAGTGACCGGCACGCAGCGCCTCGGCCAGCGGCCGCAGTTTTTCGCTCCCACTGGCGAATCTCACCTCCTCAATCTTTGCGCCAGTGCCGGAAGCAGCAGCGGCACCAGCGGCGGGAGCCGCGGCGAGTCCCGGGCTAAGCAGAACGAAAAACTCGGCGCTGGCGCTTTCTTTCAGCAGTTTGTCGAGTTTCACGGTGCGCAGCGCCGACAGCTCTTCACCGCCGCGCGTGCGCAGCATTTTCAGCTCGTCCTCGCCGCCGGCCAGTCGCGCGAGCCGCTCGCGAGTCTCCGGTAGGGGCCGCGTGGCCGCCAGCGCCTGGGCATAAGTTTGGATGGCCTCCTGCTTCCGCCCGAGCTTCTCGTAAATCTGCGCCAGGTGGTCGCCTACCTCGCCGTGCTGGTTTAACAGCCAGGAGGCGTGGATGTATTTCTCCGCGGCTTTCAGGTTGCCCTTCTGGAAGTGGACCCAGCCGAGGGTGTCCCAGTATGCGGCGAGGCTGGTTACATGTCCCAGGTCTTGCGGGCCAAGGCGTTCCAGCGCGGCGTTGCGCAGTTGGGCGGCGGTTTCAGCCACGGCGGATTCCGCGTATTGCTGGGCGCGTTCCAGGTGCACATTCTTGAGCGACAACTGATAGGCCACGTTGTTCCACACCGTCGGCGATGGCGCCAGCTCGACGGCCTTGTCAAACTCTTGGAGAGCCTTGTCCCCCTTTCCCAGATTCAAGTAGGCGTCGCCGATCCCGACGTGCAGGAGGGGATCATCCGGCGTGATGGAGATGGCTTGCTCGAGTTCACGAATCGCCTCCACGTAGTTGTGCCTCTCCCGATACAACGTGCCGAGGTTGGCATGCGCCCACCGGTCCAGCGGCTTGATCTCAATCTGCTTGCGAAACGCTTCGATGGCTTCCTCATGCTTTTGCTGCTGCCAGAGAGCCTGTCCCAAGTTGTTGTAGGCGTATTCGTCGTACGGATTCACCTCAATCTGTTTGCGGAAAGCTTGGATAGCTTCGTCCAGGCGGCGCTGCGCCAGATAGGCGCGGCCAAGGTTGTTCCATGCCCACTTGTGCTTGGGTTCGAGTTCGATCACGCGCTTCAAAAGGTCGGCTGCGGTGGAAAAATTCCCGTTCTGCAGCGCGGCGAGTCCGGCTTCATGCAACTCGTCGGCTTTGACTCCCGTGGGCACAGCCGGCGTGCCGGCCAGAGTGTTTTCGAGCGACATCGACTGTCCTTCGTCGGAGCGAACCGCGCGGGTGAAAGCCAAGTAGTCGCGCATACGGACAGCGGGCACTTCGCGCAGCTTGAACCGCAGCGTGCGTTCCGCGGTAATTTTGTTGCCTTCCGCTTTGTAGGAGGAGCGGTACTCGGCGTAGTCGCGCATCACCGCGACCGCCACGGGCGCGCGCGCCGCAAACTTGGGCGGGAACTCCAGCGTCAGCCGCGTGATGAGGTCCAGAGGCGTGCCCAGCTCAAGCGGCTCGGAGTTCGAGTCGCCCTCCTCCTGCGTCTCCGGGGCGTCAGGCAGGCCCACCGCGGGCAGCGGCAGAAGGAGCTGCGACTTCTTGCTCGACCAGTCGAGGTAGTTCGGCTGTACGATGCGGTATTCGAGCTGAAAGGGTTCGCGCGTCGCGGCGGGGTCGGCAGCTTTAACCTCGCTCGCTTCACCGCGGAAGCCGTCTGAAGCAGCCAGCAATTGCGCGAGCTGTTTCCACTGATTCTGCGGCGTGCGACGGAAGGCTAGGCGCAGTAGCAACTCGACGTCGCCACGCAGCGTATAGCGCACCTGCGCCGTCAGCTTGCCTAGCTCGCCCACGCGACCCTCCACTTCCACCCGCTGCGTAGCGGGGAAAGGCGGGTCGCTGGGCGTTTCCACCAGATGTGCCGCACCCTCCTTCTCTGAGGGGGCAGTCGAGTCTTCCGACCCCATCGAGACCTTCCCCCACGCGGTGGGAATCCAGAGCGCCTGTTTTTTGCGCAGCCTCGCAGCAATCAACCGGAAGGGTGCGACCTCGGTGGTCGAATCGAGCCAGATCAACTCTTTGCCATCCTTGCCGGAAGGAACAGCCGTGATCACGTGGTCAAACTGTGCGGGCGAGGGCATCTCCGGATCGATCTTGCGGGCGGAATTGATCAACACCGGGTAGGCGTGGAGTCCGACGGCCTCGGCCAGTGCCTCGAGCAGGGTATGCTTGTCCTTGCAATCCCCGTATTGGTTGGCCAGCACTTCGCTGGCGGTGTGCGGCTGGTAACGACCCAGCCCAAACGAAAGGCTGACGTAGCGAAAGTTCTTGGCCACGAAGTCATAGAGCGCCTCGATTTTCTCCAGGTCGGTTTCGCGGCCGTGGACCAATTCCTGCGCCTTGGCCCGGACCGCGGCGTTGGGCGTGGCCCGCTCGCGTTCCAGCCCCGCATACCAGCGGCCAACCTCCTCCCAGCTCTGAAACGTGGTGAGTTGGACCGCAGGCACCTCGAGTTTCTTTCGCGGTTTCTTTCTTGGCTTCGCTTCGTCGCTCTCCTCATCCTCACGCTGCAGGTTGGAGGTCTTCCAGCGGTAGATGCGCAGGTCGCCCTCTTCGGTCACCATGGGTTGCGCGGGCGGCTGCGTTTTCAGCTTGATGGCACGGTCGCGCGGGACGCTCACTTCCAGCCGTTCATCGAGCACGATGGCATCTTTCAGGAAGTCGTGCTCGAACCAGAACTGCCCCACTGCGAGCGGGATGTGAACTTGCGTGGTGATGTGGTAGGCAAGGGTTTCCCCGGGCCGCAGTCCCGGCACGGTCACGTGCTTCTGCCGGTAGTCGGTATAAACCGGCGCATCGCGTGCGACCGGCGAGGTCATATCTTGCACCGCGTCTGCCGCCGCGGTGGCTGCACTGCCGTCGGCCTTGCGCACTTCTACCGAGTCGATCGTCATTCGCTCGTTAGCAGAGTTGTAGCCAAACACTAACTGGCCCAACTGCTGCACCCCGGCCTCGCTCTGCACTCGGACCCGCACGTGCAACTCGCGGCGGCCGGTGCCGTCTTTCTCAAACCGCGCGCGGGTGTAGTACTGCTCGATGACAAACGGCTCTTGCGAATAGTCCGGCCGGCGCGGAGCCGCGTCCGCAGTCACCTGTGTTCCGGGCTTTTCCACGTGCTGCGTGAAAGCCGCCGAAGGAAACGCCAGCACGACTCCAATTGCCGCGACTGGACCAATTTTGAGCATCAGGTTCTTCCTGAGCAGGATTGGGATTTCATTCTAGGTTATCCGTCTCGGGTGGTAAAGCGGGAACAAGCCCTTGCCTAACTATTTGGTCTTCAAAGGGTTAGCCGCTCTGGCCAAACCAATTTAGCCCATTGAACCGGACCTGAGACAACCGGAGGTACATTATTGGCTGCGTCGATACTCGAACGCGTGGCGAAGGCTATTTCAGCACCCTGCGCGGTTTTCTGTTTGACACAAGAGGACTTTTTCCTTAAGCTTATCGTTTTGTCAGGGGGAAGTTGACGCTGCTGGTGAAAGGGAAGGTCTCCCATCCCGGAACAGGAAAGAGGGAACGGGGTGAGGAGCGCGGCCGGAATGGGGCGCCAGCCCCGCAAAGCCGAGTGGGCCTCTCCGCTGTGACCAGTTGCTCTGATCGCTGAGCGTGGCATCGGTGTGGAGTTTCCTGGCGGTTCCTCCGAAGTCGCTGGCCCTTTCTGTTTAGCAACCCGACACACTTCGCGTTTCTGCGTTTGCGGACGCGGGGAGAGAAGTGAATCCTTGCTCTGAGGGAGAGCCGTGCCGACGTTTGCGCAATTGGTTCGGGAAGGGCGTGAGCAGATCCGCGCCAAGACGAAGTCGCCGGCGCTGCAAGGGTGTCCGGAGAAACGCGGAGTGTGCATTCGCGTTTACACCCAGACGCCGAAGAAGCCGAACTCGGCACTGCGCAAGGTGGCGCGCGCCCGGCTGACCAATGGCATTGAGGTGACCACCTACATCCCCGGCATCGGACACAATTTGCAAGAGCACTCAATCGTGCTCGTGCGCGGCGGCCGCGTGAAGGATTTGCCCGGGGTGCGCTATCACATCATCCGCGGCACCCTCGATGCGGCCGGGGTTGAGAACCGCAAGCAGGGGCGCTCGAAATACGGCGCCAAGCGGCCCAAGGCCGCGCAGAAGTAGGCCGGCAACACAGGAGCGGACGCAGATGCCTCGCAAAGGATGGGTGACCCGCCGTCAGGTGCCGTCGGACTCGGTGTACGGCAGCGACCTGGTGCAGAAGTTCATCAGCTCGATGATGTGGGACGGCAAGCGCTCAACTGCGCAGCGCATTTTCTATTCGGCGATGGACCAGATCGCCAAGAAGACCAATGACGAGGCGCTGAAAGTCTTCAAAAAAGCAATCGAGAATGTTAAGCCGGTGCTCGAAGTCAAGACGCGCCGAGTGGGCGGCGCCAACTACCAAGTGCCAGTGGAGGTCAACCCCTTCCGGCGGCAATCGCTGGCTATCCGCTGGCTGATCCTGTATGCCAGAAGCCGTGCCGGCAAGACGATGATCGATAAGCTGGCTGATGAGCTTATCGATGCCGCCAATAGCCGCGGCGGCGCGATGAAGAAGAAAGAGGACGTGCACCGCATGGCCGAGGCCAATAAGGCCTTTGCCCATTACCGGTGGTGAGCGGAAAGGAGCGGTAGCCCGGCGCATCGAAAGCGGGGGTTCGCAGGGACGCAAACACCGAAATGGCCAGACCAGTCAAACTCGAAGAGACGCGCAACATCGGCATCATGGCGCACATCGACGCCGGGAAGACGACTTCGACCGAACGCATCCTGTTCTATACAGGTGTGACCCACAAGATCGGCGAAGTGGACGATGGCAACACCGTGATGGACTGGATGGAACAAGAGCGCGAACGCGGGATCACCATCACCTCGGCGGCTACCACCACATCTTGGAAGCGCTTTAACAGGGATTTTCGCATCAACATCATCGACACACCCGGCCACGTGGACTTCACCGTGGAGGTCGAGCGGTCACTGCGCGTGCTCGACGGCGCTGTCGCCATTTTCGATGCCGTCGCCGGGGTCCAGCCGCAGTCCGAAACCGTGTGGCGCCAGGCCGACAAGTACCGCGTGCCGCGCATCGCCTTTGTGAACAAGATGGACCGCGTCGGCGCCGACTTTGACCACTGTATCCGCTCGATGCGCCAGCGACTCGGAGCCCACCCTGTTCCCCTGCAATTCCCTCTAGGCAAGGAAGACACCTTCATCGGCTGCATCGACTTCATCGAACAAGAAGCCATTGTCTGGGTGGAAGAAACTCTCGGCGCCAAATTTGAGATCTTCGAGGTCGAAAAGCTGTGGGACAAGGCTTTCCTCAACACACGGCCGGACATTGCTGCAGCGCTCAAGGCCTCGGCCATCAGCCCGGAGTTCTATAAAGAGCATCGCGAAAAGGTGGTGGAGTACATCGCCGAACACGATGACGCCGTGCTGAGCAAGTATGTGCAGGAGCACGCCCTCACCCCGGAGGAGTTGCGCGCCTCGATCCGCCGCTCGTCACTCGCTCTTAAACTGGTTCCGGTCGTGGCCGGCTCGGCGTTCAAGAACAAAGGCATCCAGCCGCTACTCGACGCAGTGGTGGATTACTTGCCATCACCTGTGGACGTGCTGCCGGTCGAAGGCACCTCGCTTGATGGCACCGAACCAGTGGTGCGCCGGGCGAGCGATGACCAACCGTTTTCCGCGCTCGCCTTCAAGATTATGACCGACCCGTTTGTCGGCCACCTTACCTACATTCGCGTCTATTCCGGCGTGCTCAAATCGGGCAGCTACATCTACAACTCCACCAAGCGCACCCGCGAGCGCATCGGCCGCTTGCTGCGCATGCATGCCAACAAGCGCGAAGAGATCGACGCCATCTATGCGGGCGACATCGCCGCGTGTGTCGGCCTGAAAAGCGTCACCACCGGCGACACCCTTTGTGACGAGGAGAAGCCGGTCATCCTGGAGTCGATCGAATTCCCCGCCCCGGTCATCTCCGTCGCCATCGAGCCCAAGACCAAGGCCGACCAGGACAAGCTCGGCAACGCGCTCGCCAAGCTGGCGCAGGAAGACCCCACTTTCCGCGTGCATACAGATCCGGACACTGGTCAGACGCTGATCTCCGGCATGGGCGAATTGCACCTGGAAATTATCGTGGACCGCATGATGCGCGAGTTCAACGTCCAGGCCAGCGTCGGCCGGCCGCAGGTGGCCTATCGCGAAACCATCCGCAAGAAGTCCGGCGCGGAAGGCAAGTACATCCGCCAGACCGGCGGCCGGGGTCAGTACGGTCACTGCAAGATCGAGGTCCATCCGCTCCCCAGCGCTAGCCACGAAGACATGCACGAGATGTCCACCGACGAGATCGATGTCCTGGCCAAGCAAGTGGCGGGATCCGGCGGTAAGTGGCGCTTCGACAAAGAGCACCGGCTGCTGTTTATCGACAAGATTATTGGCGGCGCGATTCCGAGAGAATTCATCCCGCCGATTGAGGCAGGGATCCGCGAGGCGATGGAAACCGGTGTGCTCGCCGGCTACGAGATGGTGGATATCGCTGTGGTGCTTATCGACGGCAGCTTCCACGAGGTAGATAGCTCGGAAATTGCGTTCAAGATTGCCGGCTCGATGGCCTTCAAAGAGGCCTGCCAGAAGGCGAGCCCCGCGTTGCTAGAGCCCGTGATGCGCATTGAAGTCGTCGTTCCGGACGAGTATATGAAGCAAGTGTTCGGCGACCTGAACGCCCGCCGCGCGCACGTGCACGGTTCGGAATCGCGCGCTGGCAGTCAGATTATCCGCGCCGAGGTGCCGCTGGCCGAGATGTTCGGCTACGCCACCGACCTGCGCAGCCGCACGCAAGGCCGCGCAAGCTTCACCATGCACTTTTCGCACTACGCCGAGGCGCCCGCTTCGATTGCCGAAGAAGTCATGGCCAAGGCCACCGGACGCGCAACAAGATAGAAGGACCAAGAGCGAGTTTCTAAAACGCACGAGCTGAGGAGCAGACAGAGAGATGGCGAAGGAAAAATTCGAACGCAGCAAGCCGCACGTGAACATCGGGACGATTGGTCACATCGACCACGGAAAAACCACGCTGACCGCGGCGATCACTAAGGTGCTCTCCAAGCGCAACCCCAAGGTGCAGTTCCGGGCGTTCGATTCGATTGACAACGCGCCGGAGGAGCGCGAGCGCGGGATCACCATTGCCGTGGCGCACGTCGAGTATGAGACCCCCAACCGGCACTATGCGCACATTGACTGCCCGGGGCACGCCGACTACATCAAGAACATGATCACCGGGGCGGCGCAGATGGATGGAGCTATCTTGGTGGTGGCGGCAACCGACGGGCCCATGCCGCAGACGCGGGAGCACATCCTGCTGGCGCGCCAGGTCGGCGTGCCGTACATCGTGGTGTTTCTCAACAAGTGCGACATGGTAGAGGACGCTGAGTTGCTCGAGCTGGTCGAGCTGGAGGTGCGCGAGTTGCTGAAGATTTACCAGTTCCCAGGCGATCAGGTGCCGGTGATTCGGGGCTCCGCGCTGGGGGCGCTGAACGGAGAAGAGAAGTGGGAGAAAACGATTCTGGACCTGATGGAGGCAGTGGACAAGCACGTGCCGCTGCCGCAGCGGGATGTGGACAAGCCCTTTGCCATGCCCATTGAAGACATCTTCTCCATCTCCGGCCGGGGCACGGTGGTAACCGGGCGAGTGGAGCGCGGGAAGGTGAAGGTCAGCGAAGAGGTGGAGATTGTGGGCTTCCGGCCGACCATCAAGCGGATAGTGACCGGGGTGGAGATGTTCCGCAAACTGCTGGACGAAGGGATTGCGGGGGACAACGTCGGGTTGCTGCTCAGGGGAACGGA
>QHYU01000135.1 GCA_003224235.1 Acidobacteriota bacterium | reverse complement strand
GCACACCAAGTTCAAGGCCGAGGCGTACGTTCTCACCAAGGAAGAGGGCGGGCGACACACGCCGTTCTTCACCGGGTACCGGCCGCAGTTCTACTTTCGGACCACGGACGTGACCGGAGACGTGAAGCTGCCGTCGGGGGTGGAGATGGTGATGCCGGGAGACAACGTGTCGGCAGAGATTCAGTTGATCACGCCCGTGGCGCTGGAGAAGGGGCTGCGGTTTGCCATCCGCGAAGGTGGCCACACCGTCGGTGCCGGCGCCGTTACCGACATTCTGGAGTAGCCATGCCAGCCGGAGAAAAAATTCGCATCCGCCTGAAGGCTTACGACCACCGCATCCTCGACCAGTCCACGCGAGAGATCGTCGAGACGGCCAAGCGCACCGGCGCCGAAGTGGCCGGGCCGATTCCCCTGCCCACCACGATCAACCGGTGGACCGTGCTCCGCTCGCCGCACGTGGACAAGAAATCGCGCGAGCAGTTCGAGATGCGCACGCACAAGCGCCTGATCGACATCCTCGAACCCACGCCGGATACCGTGGACGCGCTGATGAAGCTTGACCTGCCACCCGGCGTGGATGTGGAGATCAAGGCCTTCGGGCGCGAGCACGCGGCCAAGTAGTCCAGCGAGGAGCTGAGCGAGCCAATGGCTGTCAACGGGATACTCGGAATCAAGCTGGGGATGGCGCAGGTGTTTGCCGACGATGGCACCGCGGTGCCCTGCACGGTGCTGCAGGCTGGCCCGTGTGTGGTGGTGCAGCGCCGCACCGCGCAGAAGGATGGCTACGAAGCGGTGCAGTTGGGCCTGGTGGAGTTCATCAAGCCGCAGCGCATTACCAAGCCCATGGCCGGCCACTTCAAGAAAGCGAATGCGGCTCCGATGCGCCTGCTGGGTGAGGTGCGGTTGGAAGATTCAGCCGAAGAAACGAAAGTCGGCGACCGCGTTTTGGTTGACCGCTTCGAGCCCGGTGAATATGTGGACATCACTGGCGTAAGCAAGGGCAAAGGTTTTCAAGGCGGAGTCAAGCGGTGGCACTACCGCGGCGGCGACTCCACGCATGGTTCCATGTTTCACCGCGCGCCGGGCGGTATCGGCGCGAGCTCGTTCCCTTCGCGCGTCTGGCCGGGGCAGCATTTCCCCGGGCACATGGGCAATCAGCGCGTCACGGTGAAAAACTTGCGCGTGGTTAAAGTGGATACGGAAGAGAATCTTTTGTTGGTGCGGGGCGCGGTGCCGGGCCCCAATGGCAGCTACATCCTGATCCGCAAGGCGCAGAAAGCCAAATAACCGGCGAAGGATGCCAAAACCATGGCCGTCGTGGACGTGATGAATTTGGAAGGCAAGAAGGTGGGCGAGGTGGCGCTCGCTGACGCGGTGTTTGCCGCGAAGGTGAATCCGCACCTGCTGCATGAGACCGTGCGGTGGTACTTGGCCAGCCAGCGCGCCGGCACGCACAAGACCAAGGGCCGCGGCGAGGTGTCGGGCTCAGGCCGCAAGCTCTGGAGGCAGAAGGGCACCGGCCGGGCACGCGTGGGCTCGATCCGCTCATCGATTTGGCGCAAAGGCGGCACGGTGCACGGCCCACAACCGCGCAGCTACGCCTATCGGCTGCCGCGCAAGGTGTTATTGGGGGCTCTGCGCTCAGCGCTCTCAGCCAAGCTGGCCGAGCAGAAGTTGACCGTGGTGGATGCCTGGAAACTCGAATCGCACAAGGCCAAGGCATTCCGTGAGGCACTCGATCGTCTGGATGGTCAGACCCGCACGATTCTGCTGGTGGAGCAGGAGGTCAACCTTAACCTCGAGCTCGCCAGCCGCAACCTCGCAGGCGTCAAGCTGGTCCGGCCGGCCGCGCTGCAACCTTATGACCTGCTGCGTCATGACCGGCTGATGATTTCCAAAGACGCTGCGGTCAAGCTCGGTACGGCACTTGCCCCCAAGAAAGAGGCCGCGGCTGTCGCGGACACGCAAGACGCTCCGGTAACCATTCAACTGGCCGCGGTCGCCGCCGGGCCGGAGGCAGCAGCCACGACCACGGCTTCGAGGGCGATCGGACCGAAGACGCGGAAACCTGCCCCGAAGGGCAAAGGGAAGAGATAGGCCATGGCCGCCACCGTCTATCACATCATTCGCCGGCCGATCATCACCGAGAAAGGTCTCGGGGTAAAAGAAACGCAGCACACCGTGGTGTTTGAAGTCGGTGCGGCGGCCACCAAGACGCAGATCAAGGAAGCCGTGCAGAAGATTTTCAAGGTGAAGGTCGCCGATGTGCGCACAGCGAATTTTCACGGCAAGTTTCGCCGCCGCGGTCGCGCCGAAGGGTACCGGCGTGACTGGAAAAAGGCTTACGTCAAGCTGGCGGCGGGCGAGAAGATGATCGAGTACGCGGAGAATCTGTAGCCCGGGCGATCGGCGCAAGAGGCAACTATGGCACTGAAAAGTTTCAACTCGTACACGGCGTCGCGGCGCTTCATCACCATGCTCGACAAGAGCGAGCTGACCAAGGACCGCCCAGAAAAGTCGCTGACTGAACCCAAGAAACGCTCCGGCGGGCGCAACGCCCATGGTGAAATCACCGTATGGCATCGCGGTGGCGGTCACAAGCGCAAGTACCGCGTCGTCGATTTCCGCCGCGATAAAACCGGCATCCCCGCGCGCGTGGTGGCCATCGAATATGACCCGAACCGCTCGGCGCGGCTGGCTCTGCTGCACTACGCCGACGGGGAGAAGCGCTACATCCTGCACCCTGTCGGCCTGGAAGTCGGCATGACGGTGCAAACCGGCGGCAACGCCGATATCCTCCCTGGCAATGCTTTGCCCATACGGCACATCCCGCCCGGTACACAGGTACACAACCTGGAGATGCTTCCCGGCAAGGGTGGCCAGGTTGTGCGGTCGGCGGGCGGTGCCGCGCAATTGCTGAGCAAGGAAGGCGACATCGCGCTGGTGAAGCTGCCCTCGGGCGAGGTGCGCAAGTTCCCGCTCGATTGCATGGCTACGATCGGGCAGGTGGGCAACCTCGATCACGAGAACGTCACTTACGGTAAGGCGGGCCGCACGCGCTGGCACGGTCGCCGTCCGACGGTCCGCGGCGTGGCAATGAACCCGGTCGACCACCCTCACGGTGGTGGCGAGGGCCGCGTCAAGGGCAATCACCCGCAGACACCGTGGGGTTTCCCGACCCTGGGCGCCAAGACGCGCAGGAATCGGCGCACGGGCAAGATGATTGTGGAGCGGCGCAAGCCCTGACGCATGAATTTGTAGCGCGTCCCTGCAACTGTCTTTGTCAGAGTGGACGTGAAGGTTTCAGAAGGGGTAGCAAAAATGAACCCGGCGCGGCGGGTATTTGAGAGCACACCCATGAGAGCATCGAGATCAACAGGAGCAACGGCTCGGCGCGCAAGTCGTTCGCGCAAGTCCGCCGCGGCCGCGCGATTGGCGAAGGCCGTCAAGCCGGCGCCGAAGACTCCGCCAGCACCGCCGCGACTGGTTCTCTACCGGCTGTGCAAGCCCGGCTGGGTAGTGACGGTCGAGAAGATGCCCAACATGCAAGGGACGCGCTTCGTCTGCCCGTTCTGCCCGCTGTCGCATCGCGTGCCGGGGCCCGTGCGGGGCTTCCGCAAGATGCGCCGCGCGCAATGGATCAAGCTCCGCCGGGTCGAGGAGTAGAGAAGCCGATGGCACGGTCGCTCAAGAAGGGTCCCTTCATCGATAGCCACCTACGCGAGAAGGTGGAAGCGCTCAACGCGCGGAACGAGAAAAGGGTCATCAAGACCTGGTCGCGCCGCTCAACCATCCTGCCGGAGATGGTGGGACACACCATTGCCGTGCACAACGGCAAAAAGTTTATTCCGGTGTACGTCACTGAGCAGATGGTGGGACACAAACTGGGTGAGTTCGCGCCCACTCGCACGTTCAAGGGTCACGCGGTCAAAGCCGCGCTGGAGAGGGCAGCGGGCGCCGCCGGCGCTCCAGCAACTCCCGGGGCAGGGCCCGCAGCGCCTGCCGCAGGCGGCGCTCCGCCGACAGGGCCGAAGGCATAAACCATGGCCACGCAAACCGCTATTGCACCAACAATCGAGGCCCACGCCATGGCGCGGTACATTCGCATGTCGCCGCAGAAGGCGAGGCTGGTGATTGACCTGATCCGCGGCCTGCGCGCCGAGAAGGCGCTGCAGGTCCTGCGGTACACCCCAAAGCGCGCGGCGCGCGACATCGAAAAAGTGCTGCGCAGCGCGATCGCCAATGCCGAGCGTAAGGCGGAGGACGCTGGGGCGTCGCTGGATGTCGATCAACTGTTCATCTCGCGTTGCTTTGTGAACGAAGGGCCGCGGTGGAAGCGGCTGCGCCCGGCGCCGATGGGCCGTGCGTTCCGATATCAAAAGCGCACCAGCCACATTGTCGTGGCCGTGGCCGAGCACCACGTTGCCGCCAAGGAGCGCGTCGCGGCGGCTGCCGCGGAGGCCGAAGCGCACAAGGGAGTCAAGGGCGCAGTGAAGAAGGCTCGCAAGGCTCTGGCAGGGCAGAAGCGCCCAGCCGGCAAGCCAAAGAAAACGTAGGAGGAGCACTTGGGCCAGAAAACGCATCCATACGGGTTCCGGCTGGGCTACAACAAGGTCTGGAGGTCGCGCTGGTTCGCCCACCGCGACTACGCCGACCTGCTGCACGAAGACGTCGAGCTACGGCGGCAATTGAAAGACCGACTGCGTTCGGCCGGGGTCAGCGCGATCGACATCGAGCGTGCCGCGAACAAGCTGGTGATCCGCATTTACACGGCCCGGCCGGGGATCATCATTGGGCGCAAGGGAGCTGAGATCGACAAGCTGAAGAACGAAGTGCAGAAGCGCACCCACCGCGAGGTGCACATCGATATCCAGGAAGTTCACCGGCCGGAGCTCGACGCGCAACTGGTGGGTGAATCGATTGCTCTGCAACTCGAAAAGCGCGTGGCCTTCCGCCGCGCGATGCGCAAGGCGGTGGACTCAGCGCTGCGCTTCGGCTGCAAGGGAATCAAGGTGCGCGTCGCGGGCCGGCTGAACGGCGCGGAAATCGCGCGCAAGGAGTGGTACCTGCAAGGGCGGCTGCCGCTGCAGACGCTTCGCGCCGACATCGATTTCGGTTTCGCGCAGGCTTACACCACCTACGGCGTGATCGGCGTCAAATGCTGGATCTATCAAGGCGAAAAGATTCCCGAACGCGGCCTGGCGGTCACGAAACAGCCTGGGTTAGGCGCCGAGTAAGCAATCATGTTGATGCCGAAAAAAGTGAAATACCGCAAGCAGCAGCGCGGCCGGCGCCGCGGCAAGGCCTGGCGCGGCGGCGAGCTCTCCTTCGGCGAGTACGGGCTGAAGGCACTGGAGCCCGCCTGGATCACTGACCGCCAGATCGAGGCGTCGCGCGTGGCGATCACGCGGTTTATCAAACGCGGCGGTAAGCTGTGGATCCGTATCTTTCCCGACAAACCGTTTACAAAGAAACCTGCCGAGACGCGCATGGGCAAAGGCAAGGGCGCGCCGGAACGCTGGGTGGCGGTGGTCAAGCCTGGCCGGGTGCTATTTGAAATGGCCGGCGTAGATGCGGCTACGGCGAAGGAGGCCATGGAGCTGGCGGCTCACAAACTGCCGATCCACACCAAATTCGTCAGCCGGGCGGAGAGCTTCTGATGCCGCGCCGAATCCAAAAGCTCCGCGAGGTGGATACTAAAGAACTAGAAGTCCAGCAGCGGGAACTGAGCGAGCAAATTTTCCGGCTGCGCTTTCAGCTCTCAACCGGTCAGGCCGAGGCGCTTAAGCGCCTGCGTGAAGCCCGCAAGGACCTGGCGCGCGTCAAGACGCTGCTGCGCGAGCGTACGGTGAGGAAGGACCATGGCAACTGAAGCCGAAAAGACGCAGGCGGAAACGGCCGTACGGCGACCGCGCCAGGAGAAAGTGGGCGTGGTCACCAGCGCCAAGATGCAGAAGACGATCGTAGTGAAGGTGACGCGGATGGTGCAGCACCGGCGATACCAGCGCGTCGTGCGCGTCAGCAAGAAGTTCTACGCGCACGACGAGCAGGGCGAAGCGCGCCCGGGCGATACGGTGCGTATCGTCGAATCCCGGCCCGTCTCGAAACTCAAGCGCTGGCGCCTGGCCGAAGTAGTTTCGCGCCGCACCAGCCTGCATTAGCACGCGACAGGGGCGCGGACGGGAAGCCCCACGGATATTCTGGAGCACGGAGCACTGCGATGATTATGATGCGGACCTGGCTGACGGTGGCTGATAACTCTGGCGCCCGTCGGCTGATGTGCATCCTGCCACTGGGCGGCGATGCCGGGCTGAAGGCTGGACTGGGCGACGTCATCACCGCATCAGTAAAAGAAGCGGCCCCGGATAGCCAGATCAAACAAGGCAAAGTGGTGCGCGCGGTGGTAGTGCGCACGCGCAAGGAGCACCGGCGCAAAGACGGCACCTATATCCGGTTTGACGATAACGCCGCGGTGCTGATCAACGAGGCCAACGAACCGGTGGGCACGCGCGTGTTTGGACCGGTGGCGCGCGAGCTGCGCGAGAAGAAATTCGCCAAAATCATCTCGCTCGCGCCGGAAGTGTGGTAGCGATGAAAACTAACCCAGAAGATTCGATTCGGCACAACGTGAGCATTCGCAAGGGCGACCAGGTCCGGGTGATGACGGGGCGCGACAAAGGCAAAGAGGGTCGCGTGCTCTCGGTGGACGCCTATAAGCGCACGGTCACGGTCGAGCATGCGGCCATGATCAAGCGCCACACCCGCCCCAACCCGTCGAAGAACATCAAGGGTGGAATCGTCGAGCGGGAGGGCGCGCTGGCGATCTCGAACGTGCTGGTGATCTGCCCGGGATGCGGCAAGCCCACGCGTGTGGGCCACAAGCCGCTACCGGAAGGCAGCAAGCCCAAGCGGATACGCACTTGCACCCGCTGCGGCGCGTCGCTGGAGAAATAGTTCGGGGAACGAAATACATGATCAGCCGACTACGCGAACGTTACCGCAACGATGTCGTCCCGGCGCTGATGAAGCGCTTCGGATACAAGAATCCGATGGCCGTACCCAAGCTTGCCAAGGTCGTCGTCAACATCGGACTCGGCGAAGCCAGCCAAAACGTCAAACTGCTCGACGTGGCGGCGGCAGAGCTGGCGCAGATCACCGGGCAGAAGCCGATCATCACCCGCGCGAAGAAGTCGATTGCGAACTTCAAGATCCGCAAGGGGATGCCGATTGGCTGCTGCGTGACCCTGCGTGGCGACCGTATGTACGAGTTCATGGACCGGCTCTGCAACGTGGTGCTGCCGCGCGTGCGCGACTTCAAGGGTCTGCCGACCAACGCCTTCGACGGTCGCGGCAACTATACCCTGGGCCTGCGCGACCAACTCGTCTTCCCGGAAATTGACTACACGCGGGTGGACAAGATCAAGGGCATGAATATCACCCTGACCACCACGGCGCGCAACGACGAGGAAGGACGCGAGTTGCTCAAGCTGCTGGGCGTGCCGCTCCGCGTATAACGGGAGAGAAGGCCGAGAGGAGAAGCGATGGCGCGAACCTGTCAATTCGCCAAGATGCGCAGGAAGCCGAAGTACAAGATCCGCGTGCGCAACCGCTGCCGCATATGCGGCCGGCCGCGCGGGTACCTGCGCAAGTTCCAGATGTGCCGCATCTGCTTCCGCGGCTTGGCGCTGCGGGGCGAAATCCCGGGCGTGCTTAAGGCTAGCTGGTAAAGGACGAGAAAGAAAATGCAGACAGATCCCATTTCGGATTTGCTGACGCGCATCCGCAACGCCGCCCGCGCCAAGCACGCGCGCGTGGACGTGCCGGCGTCGAAGCTCAAGACCGAGATCGCCCGCATCCTCAAGGAGGAAGGCTACATCTCCACCTTTAAGCTGGTGGATGAGAGCAAGGTGCGCAAGACCCTTCGTGTCTTCTTGAAGTACACCCCGGACAAGCGCAGCGCGATCACCGGCCTGCGCCGCGTCTCGAAGCCCGGCAGCCGGCGCTACGTCGCTGTCTTGGAGATCCGGCCGATTATGGGCGGCCTCGGCATCAACATCCTGACCACGCCGCGAGGCGTGATGACCGGGCGCTCGGCGCGCAAGGCCCGCGTCGGCGGCGAAGTGCTCTGCGAAGTCTGGTAAGCCGGCAGAGCCGGAGAGAGGTACGAAAGATAAATATGTCGCGAATTGGACGGAAACCGATCCTGGTACCGCCGGGCGTGAAAGTGCAAATCACCGCTGGCTCGGTCGAGGTGCAGGGGCCAAAGGTTAAGCTGAGTGTGCAGCTGCCGCCGGGCATCCACTTCGAGCAGAACGATGGCGTGTTGATCGCTGTCCGCCAGAGCGAAGAGTATCGCGCGATGCACGGCCTGGCGCGCGCGCTGGTAGCCAACGCCGTCCAAGGCATCACGCAGGGTTTCAAGAAGGAACTCGACATCGTCGGTGTTGGGTATCGTGCCGAAGTCAAAGGCAAGACCCTCAACTGCAGCCTGGGCTATTCACACCCGATCGTGTTCCCCATTCCCGACGGAATCCAAATCACCGTCGAGAAGCAGACCCACCTGACCGTCACCGGTGCCGACAAGGCCCTGGTGGGCCAGGTGGCTGCCGACCTCCGCAGCCTGCGCCCGCCGGACCCCTATAAGCAGAAGGGCATTCGCCTGACCGGCGAGCGACTGAAGAAGAAGGCTGGGAAGGCCGGCGCAGCCAAGACCGCGGGGTAAGGAGAAACATCGTGGCAACCGTACCGGTACGGAAGCTAGCGCGCAACGCGCACCGCCAGCGGGTTCACTTGCGGGTGCGGACGAAGGTCGCAGGGACACCTGAACGCCCGCGGCTGTGCGTCTTTCGTTCACTGAACCACATCTACGCGCAGGTGATCGACGATCACAGCGGCCGCACCCTGGTCGCGGCCAGTTCACTGGACAAAACCACGCACGCGCAGATCAAGGGCGGTAGCAATGTCGCGGCCGCCAAATTGATCGGTAAGGCGATTGCCGAGCGAGCCAAGGCCGCAGGCATCGAGCGAGTAGTGTTCGACCGCGGGGGGTACAAGTACCATGGCCGCGTCCAGGCGCTGGCCGAAGCAGCCCGCGAAGCAGGATTGAAGTTCTGACACCCATGTCCAAACACATTCTCAGAGAGACTCTTGCAGTGCGCCGGCCGGTGGAGGTCAGCGCGAACAGTTTGAAGGACCAGGTGGTGGCCATCAACCGGGTCACCAAAGTGGTGAAGGGAGGCAAGAACCTGAGTTTTTCGGCGCTCGTGGTCGTCGGCGACCAGCAAGGCCACGCCGGGTTCGGCATGGGCAAGGCTCGCGAAGTGCCCATGGCCATCCGCAAGGCCATCGAGCAGGCGAAGAAGAATCTGGTGAAGCTGAATCTGAAAGGCAGCACGATTCCACATCAGGTCATTGGTCACTACGGCTCGGGCCAGGTGCTGCTCAAGCCCGCGCCGGAAGGCACCGGCATCATCGCTGGCGGGCCGGTCCGCGCGGTAATGGAGGTGGCGGGGATTCACAATGTGCTGACGAAATCAATCGGCACCTCGAATCCTCACAACGTCGTCAAGGCCACGTTTGATGCGCTGCTGCGCCTCAAGGACATCGCTAAGGTAGCCGAAATGCGCTCGAAACCGGTGGAAGAACTCACCAGGTAAGAATGGCATGGGGCGGGAATGACGACCAAAAATAAATCAGGTACGCTGCGAATCAAGTGGGTGCGCAGCTTCATCGGCTGCCCGCAGGATATGCGGCAGACCATCCGCGGCCTGGGTTTCCGTCGCATGCAGCAGGTGGTCGAGCGGCCCGATACACCCGCGATTCGCGGGATGATCGACAAGGTGCGTCACCTGGTCGAAGTGCAAGAGAGTAGAGGGGATTGAGGCGAACATGGCTGTGAATCTATCCAATCTGCGGCCTCCGCGTGGCTCGCGGCACCGCAAGGTGCGCGTCGGTCGCGGCATAGGGTCGAAGCTGGGAAAGACCGCGGGCAAAGGCAACAAGGGACAGAAATCGCGCAAGGGCTATTCGCGCCGCGCCGGCTTCGAGGGCGGCCAGATGCCGCTGCACCGCCGCATTCCCAAGCGCGGCTTTCACAACCCGTTTGACCGCAACTTCACGGTGGTCAACGTGGAGATGTTGAACGGCTTTGCGGCAGGCGAAACCGTCACACCCGACGCACTCGTCGCGCGCGGGCTGATGCGCCGCGAGCGCGATGCCCTGAAGATCCTGGGGGACGGCAACTTGAAGGTGGCGCTGACCGTGTGCGCGCACGCCTTCAGCAAATCGGCGCAGGAGAAGATCACCGGCGCCGGAGGGAAAGTCGAGCTCTTGTCATGAACCGCTTCTTTCAGGCCCTGGCCAACCTGTTCCGGATTCCGGATCTGCGCAAGCGGGTTCTGTTCACCCTGGCGATGCTGGCGGTGTACCGCATTGGCGCGCACATCCCCACGCCGGGCATCAATGCCGACCTGCTTCAGCAGCTCTTTGAGCAGGGTCGGGGCTCGGTTCTAGGCATCCTGGATCTGTTCAGCGGAGGCAACTTCCGCCGCTTGACCATTTTTGCCCTGGGCATCATGCCGTACATCACTGCCTCGATCATTCTGCAGTTAATGACCGTGGTATGGCCCTACCTCGAGCGGCTGCAAAAGGAAGGAGAGCTCGGGCGGCGCAAGATCACGCAGTACACTCGCTATCTCACCGTCGTGCTGAGCGCGTTCCAGTCGTTCTCGATTGCCATCACGCTGCAGCGCTCGGGCCAGGGAGGCGAGTCGCTGGTCTATAACCCCGGTGCCGGGTTCATCCTGATGACCATGCTGACCCTCACCACCGGCACGGCCTTCATCATGTGGTTGGGCGAGCAGATCAGTGACCGGGGCATCGGCAACGGAATGTCGCTCATTATTTTTACAGGCATCGTCGTCGGCCTGCCGCGCGCCATCATCGACCTCTGGGAAAAAGCCCGCACCAACCAGTGGGGCCCGTTCACCGGTCTGGCTCTGATTTTACTCGTCGTTCTGATGGTGGCAGTGGTCGGCTTTATCGTTCTGGTTGAGGGAGGCCAGCGGCGCATCCCGGTGCAATACGCCAAGCGCGTGGTTGGCCGCCGCGTCATGGGCGGGCAGATGACCTATCTGCCTCTACGGGTGAACTCCGGCGGGGTGATCCCGCCGATTTTCGCCAGTTCCCTGCTCACGTTCCCGGGAACGCTGGCCCTGTTCTTCCAAAGGAAGTTCAAGTTTCTCGACGAATTCGCCAAGGCGCTCTCTTGGGGCGAGCCGCTGTACACGCTGATCTACGTCACGCTGATCATTCTGTTCGCGTTCTTCTACGTAGGCATCGTGTTCAATCCGACGGAGCTCGCTGACAACATGCGCAAGTACGGCGGGTTCATTCCCGGCATCCGACCTGGGCGGAACACGTCCGAACACATCAACAAGATTCTCCGGCGGCTGACTTTCGTTGGCGGCGTTTATCTCGCCCTGGTCTGCCTGATCCCGGAATGGATGATTGCCGGCATCAAACTGCATCACTTGCCCGGCGCTCTGGGGGCTTGGTTTGATGCCCACGCGTGGCGCTTCGTCCTGGAAGGTCTTGGCGTGACGTTCTATTTCGGCGGCACTTCACTGTTGATTGTAGTCGGCGTGGCGATGGACACCGTGCAGCAGCTCGAGGCGCAACTGGTGATGCGCCACTACGAAGGGTTTGTGAGGAAAGGAAGGCTGCGCAGCCGCCGTGGCTAGTTTGGGTCCCACGCCGGCGGCCGGCCTGAAGCGAGCGGTGATTTTTCTGGGGCCGCCGGGCGCCGGAAAGGGCACACAGGCGCAGGAGGTTGCGCGCCTGTACCGGATCCCGCACCTCTCGACCGGCGACATGTTGCGCGACCACGTCGCCCGTGGCACCCCGTTGGGCCTGCTGGCCAAGCCGATCATGGAGCGGGGCGAGTTGGTGCCAGACGAAATTGTGCTGGGCATGGTCGAGGAGCGCATTTCACAGCCCGACTGCGCCAATGGGTTCGTCTTTGATGGCTTCCCGCGCACCTTGCCGCAGGCCGAGAAGTTGAACGAAATGCTCCGCCGACTGGGTTTCAACCGCCCGTTGGTGCTGTACATTGTGGTTGATTACGATCAGGTGCTGAAGCGGCTGACCGGGCGGCGCATGTGCAAAGTCGGGGGCGAAATCTACAACATCTACGACCGCCCGCCGAAGGTGCCTGGCCGATGCGATAACGACGGTGGCGAGCTGATCCAGCGGCCCGACGACCGCGAGGAGGTGATCCAGGAGCGGTTGGTGGCATACGAGCGGCAAACCAAGCCGCTGGTGGATTACTACCGCAGCCAGGGCGTGCTCGAAACCGTGGACGGCAGACCGGATGTGGATGCCGTGACCCATTCGATTATGGGAATCCTGAGGCGAGTTCAGTGAGACTCCTGGAAAACGATGGGGATCATTCTGAGGTCGCAAGCGGAACTGGAAAAAATTCACCGCGCCGGGTTGATTGTCTGGGACGTGCTCACCGCACTGCGAGATATGATCCGGCCGGGTATGACGACCATGGACCTGGAACGGTTCGCTGAGCGGCGCACTGCCGAACATAGTGCCCGGCCGGCGTTTAAGGGCTACCGGGGTTACCCCTGCGTGCTATGCACCTCGATCAATCAGGAGGTGATTCACGGCATCCCGTCGGCCACGCGGAAGCTGCGCGAAGGCGACATTATTTCGCTCGATTTCGGTGTCGAGGCCGAAGGTTACTACGCCGACGCGGCCGTGACGGTCCCGGTAGGAGCGATTCGGCCGGAGCTGGAGAAGCTGCTGCGCGTGACGCGCGAATCACTCGATCATGCGATTGAGAAGATGCGCCAGGGCAATCGGCTGAGCGACGTCTCGGCCGCGGTACAAACCTGGGTGGAGCAGCACGGCTTTTCGGTGGTGCGTGAGTTTGTGGGTCATGCGATTGGCACCAAGATGCATGAGGATCTGCAACTACCGAACTACGGCAGCCCTGGTCACGGGCCGCGCCTACTGGAAGGCTTGGTGCTGGCCATCGAGCCAATGGTGAATGCCGGCCGGCCCGAGGTGAAGATGCTCGACGACAAGTGGACGGCGGTGACCGCCGACAGCAGCTATTCCGCCCACTTCGAGCATACCGTCGCCGTAACCGCCAACGGGCCCCGGGTGTTGACCCGGCCGCGCGAGATCACCGGGCCGTCCTGGTGAGGGAACTGCGAGCGTATGGCGAAGAAGCCGGATCGAGAGAAAAAGAGGGCCGACCCAGGCAATCCCAAAGAGGATGCTATCGAGGTCATGGCCACGGTGATTGAGCCGCTGCCCAACGCCATGTTTCGTGTCGAGCTGGAGAACAAGCACCAGGTGCTCGCACACATTTCCGGAAAGATGCGCAAGAACTTCATCCGCATTCTGGCTGGAGACAAGGTCGCCGTCGAGCTTTCGCCGTATGATCTGACCCGGGGACGCATCGTCTACCGGTATAAGTAGCAGCGCGGCGGTCGCCGGCAGCGGGAAGCCCCAGGGCTGGGGAAGCGAGGACAGGGAGATGAAAGTCCGGTCGTCCGTCAAGAAGATTTGCGACAAGTGCAAGATAATCCATCGGCGAGGCGTGGTGCGAGTGATCTGCATCAACCCGAAGCACAAGCAGCGCCAGGGTTAGGACCCACGGAGGAGAAGCACACATGGCACGCATTGCTGGTGTAGATCTGCCGCCGCAGAAGCGCCTGTGGGTCGGCCTGACCTCGATTTACGGGATCGGGCAGGCGCGCGCGCGTTCGCTCTGCGAAAAGGCCCAGGTCGATTGCACAAAGAAGGTCAAGGATCTCACGGAGGAGGAGATTAACCGCCTGCGCCAGGCGATTGAGTCTGAGGGCCGCGTCGAGGGCGATCTTCGCAAAGAGATGCAGATGAACATTCGCCGGCTGATTGAAATTCAGTGTTATCGCGGGCTGCGCCACCGGCGGAACCTCCCGGTCCGCGGCCAGCGGACGCACACCAATGCGCGCACCCGCAAGGGCCCGCGCAAGGGCGCAGTTGCGGCCAAGAAGAAAGTGATGGCCCGCAAGTAGTAAGCTGAACTCCGAGAGACCACCCCCTTGGGGTTGCGCTCTCGAAATGGAGCAGAACTTGGCAAAAGAACCGCAGGAAGCCGCAGGGGCACCGGCTGCGGCCAAGCCTAGCAAGCGCAAGAAAGAGTTCAAGAAAAAGCGCGAGCGGCGCATTGTGCCGCACGGAGTGGTGTGCATTCAGGCCACCTTCAACAACACTATGGTCACCATCACTGACCCCGACGGCCGCGCGGTCTGCTGGTCGTCGGCTGGCTCGATCGGCTTTAAGGGCTCGCGCAAAGGCACGCCCTACGCCGCGCAGCAAGCTTCGATGGCTGCCGCCGGCGCGGCGCGCGACCAATTCGGCATGAAATCGGTGGAGGTACGCGTTAAGGGGCCTGGCTCAGGGCGCGAATCGGCAATCCGCGCGCTGGCCTCGTCCGGGCTGCATATTGTTCAGATCAAAGACGTGACCCCCATTCCGCATAACGGTTGTCGGCCGCCGAAGCGCCGCCGCGTCTGACGGCTGCTGCGGCTGCCTTGCAGCAAAGGAGAAGAGCAATTGGCAAGACATCGTGAAGCAGTATGCCGGCTGTGCCGTCGGGAAGGCCAGAAGCTCTTCCTGAAAGGCCTGCGGTGTTTTACTGAGAAGTGTGCCATCGAAAAGCGCAACTTCGTGCCCGGCCAGCACGGCCAGTCGCGCCGCGCCAAGAAGCTCGCTGGCTACGGTTTGCAATTACGCGAGAAGCAGAAGGTGAAACGCACTTACGGGTTGCTCGAGCGGCAATTCCGCACCTATGTTGAGAAGGCCGAGCGGGCCAAGGGCCCCACGGGCGAAAACCTGATCGTGATGCTCGAGCGGCGCCTGGATAGCGTGGTCTGCCGCATGGGCCTGGCGTCGTCGCGGGCGCAAGCGCGGCAGTTCATCCTGCATGGCCACATCCGCGTCCGCGGGCGTAAGGTGAATATCCCGTCCTACCTGGTGGACGTGGGCGAAGAGATCAACCTGAAGGAAAATATGCACCAGAACCCGATGGTACTCGAAGCGCGCAATGTCGCCCAGAGCCAGAACACGGTGCCGTGGCTGGAGATCGACCGCGAGCACTTCAAGGCCCGTGTCGTTGCGCTGCCCAAGCGCGTTGACGTGCAGACGCCGCCCATCACCGAACAGCTCATCGTCGAGTTGTACTCGAAGTAGGCGCGCAAGGAGATTCGAATTGTCCCCGGCCAGGCCGGGGAGGAGGGAACACGAAGATGTGGAAAGGTTTTCAGAAGCCGAAGCGGTTGGCGGCCGAGCTGGAGACGCTAACCGATAAATACGGGGCCTTCTCCGCGCAGCCGTTTGAGCGCGGCTGGGCCACCACCGTTGGCAACGCACTGCGGCGGGCGCTCCTCAGCTCGATCGAGGGCGCGGCCATCACCGCCGTAAAGATCGAGGGCGTGCTGCACGAATTCTCGTCCATCCCCGGCGTGGTCGAGGATGCCACCGATATCATCCTTAACCTGAAACAGGTGCCGCTCAAACTCAATAGCGACCAGCCGAAGACGATCTATCTTAACGTTGAAAACCCCGGCGTGGTTACCTCCGCGATGATCGAGGAGGATGCCGACTTCGCCGTGCTCGACAAGACCGTCTATATCGCCACCGTGAGTGAGGGCGGGAAGCTGCCACTGGAGATGCGGGTGAAGAACGGCCGCGGGTACGTCTCTGCCGACCGCAACTTCGACGAGGACCTGCCCCTCGGTTACATCCCCGTGGACTCGGTGCACTCGCCGGTGCGCAAGGTGAACTACTCAGTCGAAGCGGCTCGGCTGGGCCAGATGACCGACTATGAGAAGTTGGCGCTCGAGGTGTGGACCAACGGAGCCATCACCCCGCAGGACGCCATCGGCCTGGCCTCGAAGCTCATCAAGGACCACATGAGCATCTTCATTAACTTTGAAGAGCAGCCCGAGTTGCCTGAGGAGCCGTCCGAGGCTTACAACGACCCGCGGCTGGAACACCTGGACCGCTCGGTCGAAGAGCTCGAACTTTCTGTCCGCTCCTACAATTGCCTGAAAAACGCGAATATTCAGAGTATCCGCGAGCTCGTGCAGAAGAGTGAAAACGAGATGCTGAAGACCAAAAACTTCGGCCGGAAATCGCTCAATGAGATCAAGGAGATCCTGCACAAGATGGGCCTCAGCCTGGGTATGAAGTTCGACGAGCGCGGCCACATCATTTGGCCGCCACTGCCCAGCCAGACTGCGCCGCCTACCCCGGAGGAAACTGCGGGCTTGTAAGCCCGGGAGAAGCCATGCGACACCTCAATGCAGGATTCAAACTCGGACGCAAACCCGCTCATCGCCGGGCCACCCTGCGCAATCTGGTCACCAACCTCATCGAGCGGGAGCGCATCACTACCACGCTCACCCGCGCGAAGGCTGCGCGGCCGCTTGCCGAGCACATGATCACGCTCGGCAAGCGCGACACGCTCCATTCGCGCCGCCAGGCAGCCGCATTCCTGATGACTGCACTGGCCACACAGAAACTATTCAACGATGTCGCTCCGCGCTTTGCCGAGCGCGCGGGCGGCTATACGCGAATTGTCCAGGCTGGCCGGCGGATTGGCGACGGAGCCAGGCTCGCCATCCTGGAGCTGATCGGTTCCGAGCTCAAAAAGAAAGAAAAGAAGGATAAGGCCGCCAGGAAGGAAGCGCCCGCAGAGCCTGAGGAAAAAAAGGCCGGCGGCTAGCTGGCCCGCGCCAAAACGCGAACCTGTCTGACCGAGCCCGTTCCAACAACAACTTTCCATGTGGAACGGCGGGTGACGCCACCAGTACAATCATTACAATCATTCTCGCTGTGGACGCCCGCGGGACTGTGTTTAGGGTTTCGCCGGCACTCGGTTCGCCGCGCTGTGCCCCAGCCGCCGTGACCACCACCGCACGTAGGCCCACGCGAAGAGCTGTGCGGCTACGGCACCCGAAGTGTCGAGCAGGGAATCGAGTGGCGAGGCAGTGCGTTGCGGCACGAACGCCTGGTGAACCTCGTCGAGCACGGCATAGCAAGCCGCGATTGCCACCGTCGCGAGCGCCCACCGAAGCTCCCAGGCCTTGCGCTCGCCGCGGATGCCGCGCAGCACCAGAAAACTGAAGATGAAGTATTCGACGAAGTGGCCGGACTTGCGCAGCGCGAAGTGCAGCCACGCCAGCGTCTCCAGGGACGCTTGGGGAAACAGCCAGTGGAGCAACGGAATGATGATGCGCCCGGTGGCCTGCGCGGAGAGGGCCTGCGTGGAAAGGGCAAAGATCACCACCGCCCAGGCCATTGCCGGACCCCATTGGCGCAGCCAGCGCATGTTAGCGGAGCGGCCTCATGCGCGCGGTTGGGAGCTGCATCTGGTGTTGCATTGTGCTTGGGCGCCAGAGGTTGTTTCTGTCCCCCGGATTCGACGCGCTGCTCGGTCCACCGAGGGATTATTCCGCACGATAGTTCGGCGCCTCGCGCGTGATGACCACGTCGTGTACGTGGCTTTCACGGAGTCCGGCCGAGGTGATGCGCACAAAGCGGCCGCGTTCCTGCAGCTCTTTCAGATTACAGACACCGCAGTAGCCCATGCCGCTGCGCAGCCCACCCACCAGTTGCTCCACCAGCGCCGCCAGCAGCCCTTTGTACGGCACGCGACCTTCTACGCCCTCCGGGATGGACTTCCCGCTGTCGGCGGCCTCCTGGGCATAGCGGTCGGCTGAACCGGCCTCCATCGCGCCGAGTGAGCCCATCCCCCGGTAGGCTTTAAAGGTGCGGCCCTGGTAGAGAATCGTTTCGCCGGGAGATTCCTCGGTGCCGGCAAACAGTCCTCCAACCATCACCACCGACGCGCCGGCGGCGATGGCTTTGGTGATGTCGCCTGAGTACTTGATCCCGCCATCGGCAATCACTGGCACGCCGGCGTCCTTGGCGGCGCGCGCCGCTTCGGCGATAGCGGTGAGCTGCGGCACGCCCGCACCCGTGACGATGCGCGTCGTGCAGATGGAGCCCGGCCCGATGCCCACCTTAAGGCCATCGATGCCCAACGCGATCAAGTCCCTCGCGCCCTCGTAGGTGCCCACGTTGCCGGCGATCAATTGCATCTCCGGCAGCTGATGCTTGACGGCGCGGATCGCTTCCATCACCCGGGTCGAGTGACCGTGTGCAGTATCAATCGCGAGCAGATCCACCTTGGCCCGCGCCAGCTCCTCCGCGCGTTCCAGGAAATCGCCGGTGGCGCCGATGGCAGCGCCCACACGAAGCCGGCCGTGTTCGTCCTTTGCGGAGTTGGGAAACTCTAGCTTTTTCTGGATGTCTTTGACAGTGATCAAACCCTTGAGGTGGAAATCCTTGTCCACCACCAGCAGCTTTTCGATCCGGTGTTTCTGCAGGATGCGCTCAGCCTCCTCGAGCGTAGTGCCAACGGAAACCGTGACCAGGTTTTCCTTGGTCATTACGTCGCTAACAGGTTGGTCTAGATGCTTTTCAAAGCGCAGATCGCGGTTGGTCAAGATGCCCACCAGGCGGGTGCCGCACGTCACCGGGAGCCCGGAGACGCGGTACTTGGTCATGATCTCGAGTGCCTGGCGCACCGAAAGGTCCGGGGGAATCGTGACCGGGTCCACGATCATCCCGCTCTCCGAGCGCTTCACCTTATCCACTTCCTCGGCCTGCCGATCCACCGGCATGTTTCGGTGGATCAGCCCGACCCCGCCCTGCCGCGCCATAGCGATGGCCAGGCGCGATTCAGTCACTGTGTCCATGGCCGCAGAAACCATCGGCACGTTGATCGCGATCTTGCGCGTCAGGCAGGTGCGCGTATCCACCTCGCTCGGCAGTACCGAAGACTTCCCCGGCAACAGCAACACATCGTCAAACGTCAGCCCCTCAGGGATGGCCCCGTCAATCATCGTGTCCTCGCGGGATGACAAAAGATTGCTTCTAAAACGTCGCAGGGCCGACTCATCGTCGGCCCGCGGTCATCGAATGTCCAGTTGAGCTGTAGCACTTTAGAATAAATCAAATCCCATTCTAGGCGCTCTGCCCAACCAAGGTCAAGCGCCCGTATCGAGCCATCTAAAATGTTCTATTAAAGAGGGTGTCATCGCGCCATTCAAGATGCAAATGAAGTTTTGAGGATGGGGAGAGGGGGCCATCAGGCGAAATGGGAATACTTCCGTGCGATCTATGAGCGCTACCGCAAAGCTGGCCAGGTTGAAGCAGGTGATCCTGGACGAATTCTGCCTGAACGCCGCTTGGCGGTCTTCACGTTTGCCGGGTCTGACCTTGTTTCGCCTCAGGTAATGTTTGCTCGGAAGCTCTAATGGCAACCACGCAGCGGATGTACAGCGCGCGAATTCCTCAGAAGGATAACCCCATATGCCGCGCGATTCAGATTGAACTCACTATTCCTGGTATGGGTGTTGCTGCTTTGGACACAGCCGCCGAATAAGCCTTTGACAATTATGGCCAATTGAAGGCCAAATGCTATTGGGCGAGGGGGAGGCTTATCTCTCTGAATTCACGCGAGTTAGGAGGAATCCATCACGCACGACTGCAAGAGGGGCCGGGCGGAACGGAAGCGGTCGCAATCGGTTTGCGGCATCAGAAGCAGAACACCTAATCCACACGTGTAGCTCCTGCTGGCGTGAGTAATGGAAGGGAGTCCTCAGGTTCGAAGCCTATGAGGTTTCCAACTCAACCTTTCACAAGATCGCCGCTCGTGCGGCAGCCTGAAGCTGACAGGCCCTTTCCCTCAGTAGGTGTGACCGAACCCGCCCCTAGCCGGTCCCGCTGAAGAAGAACAGCGGAGTGGCAGGCAGTATGCGCAGGCAAGGGGAGAAGAAACCATGGATTACACGATCAGGGTCATAGCAACGAATCTGATCAGTGGAACTGTCACCGTTAGCGCCCAGTCGCAAGGAGAAGCTCTAGCCAAGGTGGAACAGCGGATCAACCCCAGGCTGAAGCAAGAGGGCTACGAATTTCAGCTTGAGTTTCTGGAAACCGCGGAACGAGCCCAATCGGCCGCCGCCTGAACCGAGGCGGAGGGCTCGCTGTGCGCCGGGAGTATGTGGAAAGGATTGGGTGACCGAGCCAATTTCTGGCGGAGAATAGCAGCACGAGTGAAGGCGGAAGGGAGTACGTCTTATGACGCGAGCCCGAGAAACAACCGAAAAGACTAAACCCCGTGTCGGCTTGACTTCAGGAGTCGTTGATGACACTCGAATCCTGATCGTGTGTGACGACGACCCTATCACGGAATGCCTGAAGACCGTCTTCCGAGAAGCCGGGTTTAGCTGGAAAACCGCAAAAAATATGACGGAGGGTTGCGAGTCCGCGAAATCCGGTCGGTTTCAGCTAGTTGTCTGCCCACCCCTATTGAGCGACGGATCGTGGAGGCGCTTGATCGAGGTTGCGGACCACTATGATTTAAGCTTTGAGGTCGTTCTTTTAGCGCGCAACTTTGACCTCAACGAGTGGGCAGAGGCACTGAAGGACGGGGCATTTGACGTCCTCGATGTCATTTCTGAGCTGCCGAAAGCTGCCGAGGTCGCCACTGGCGCTTTTCGGGCGGCCCTGCTGAAGCGCTCTCAGCCGCTTAAGCAAGCAGCCTATTCCGGAAGAGTGGCGTAATCCTTGTCCGCTTTCCTCATTGCTCGAATTTCCTCTTAGCCTGCCTCACTCCAGGCGAACGATGCCACGTTTCAAAGCTACCGCCGTGGCTTCCGTCCGCCCACTCACGCCTAGTTTTTCCAGAACCCGATTAACGTGGGCCTTTATGGTGCCCTCGCTGACGCCGAGGGCGGTTCCGATCTCCTTGTTACTGTTTCCCGCGACCATAAGGTTGAGTACTTCCAACTCGCGAGAAGTCAAATCAGGGCCGCCTATCCGGATTGCCAACTTAGCGGCCACCGCGGGTGGAATCCAGGTTCTTCCGTCATACACTGCTCGAATACATTCGAGCAGCTCTTCTCGGCAAGCGTCTTTCAGCAGGTAGCCCTTTGCGCCAGCCCGCAAACCCCGGTAGATGTCCTCATCACCATCAAACGTAGTGAGTACGATGATTCGAGCTGCCGGCACTTGCTCGCGAATGGCTAGGATGGCGTCAACTCCGTCCAGCTCGGGCATGCGGAGATCCATTAAAGCGATATCGGGACGGTGAATCAGAAACTGTTCAAAGGCCTCGCGCCCGTTGCTCACCTCTGCAATTACTTCCATGTCCGTCGGCCGGCCGATCAACGCCGCCAACCCTTCACGCACGACCGGGTGATCGTCGGCTATCAATACACGAATCACTTTAGACCAGGCCCTGGGAAACCAGCTCGGAATGTTGAGGAGCAAGCGGGACTGCCACCAGCACCTGAGTTCCTCCGCCGGCTCGACTCAATAGGGTCAGTTCTCCACCGATGGCGCGGGCTCGCTCACGCATGCTGACCAATCCGAACCCGCGTCCGGTGGTCTTGACCTCTGGATCGAAGCCCTGACCGTCGTCGAGGATGCTGAGTTGCACGCTTTCTTCCTCGAATGCCAGTTCAACCCCAACCATACTCGCCTGAGCGTGTTTCAAGACGTTGGTTAGCGCTTCCTGTCCGATACGCAGGAGATTATTCTCTGTTTCGGGTGGCAGCCGGCGAGCCGCACCCCACGCGGAGAACTTTACTTGCATCCGCGTGCCTTTGATGAGTTCGTTGGCGAGATGTCTTAGCGCCCCGGCAAGGTCGCTGGCTTCCAATACTCTGGGACGTAAGGCCCACACGGAGCGCCGCGCTTCGGCGAGGCTTTCACGCGCCAGGCTTTTGGCGCGCAGTATATGTGCAGACGCCCCGTCGGCGTTCTCGCGAAAAATATCCTCAGCCGCCTCCAATTGCACAATGATACCGGTAAAACCCTGCGCAAGGGTATCGTGAATATCCCGTGCCATCCGATTGCGCTCCTCGAGTACAGCCGATTGTTTTCCTTGTTCGGCGAGACGCGTTAGTTGGATCGCCAGGCTCAACTGCCGGGCCAGTGCTTGGACCAGTTCGAGCTCCTGAGGCTGGTAGTCCCTGCGCTGGGTGTTGCTGAGGGCGATGCAGCCGATGATGTCGTCTGACGTCCTGAGCGGCACACACAGCATCGTCTTAACGTCCAGGCCCACCAAACAATCCCGGATCGGCGCGAGAATCCGATTCGTTTCGATATCGTGGACAACGACGGGACGCTGCCCTCGCACAAATTCCTCCCACCCTAAGAATTCCTCAACTGTGTATTCTCGCTTGAGCTGCGGGAACTCTGCGGCAGGCTTGAACCGTTCTCTTTCATACAGCACGTGGGCCCAAAGGACGTGCCGAGATCTGTCGCAAAACCAAAGGGAAGCCGAATGAGCGCCAAGTTGCTCCGCGATCGCCATCAATACCTGCTTGGAAAAGATGTCCAATGTTGGTTCGGCGGCCAAAGCATTCAGCGTTTTCACCAATGTTTCCGTCTGCCCATGGGATACCTGCTCTGCTCGCTGGCGCTCGGTGACCTCTCGGCTGAGGAAATTGAAAACCATTATCAGAAGAGCGAAGCTAACGGCATGGCCGACGAACAGACTGATAAAGGTCTTTTGAGTGCTCGCTCTTGCCGCTTCATCCCGCTGGCTGAGCAGCCACTTTTCTTCTTTGTCCATTTCTGACATCAACCTGCGGATCTCAAGCAGGTCCTCCTTGCGCTGATCGGCAAGGGCAATCTCTCTTGCGATGTCGGATGGCGCACCACCATACGACTCAATTAATCGCTGCATCCGAGTCAGCTGGGCCTTCACTTTTGGCTCGAGAGCATCGAGCCATCTCTGCTGCTCGGGATTGTCCGCGGTCAATTTGCGGAGGTTCTCCATCTTGCGGTGGGTCTCAGCTATGTCGCCAGTCAAGTCTCCGAGCACATCTTCGAGTCTGTGAAGAACCTCCTGCGAGTGACGCACCTGATCGGACGCCGCAATCAACCTGGTAGTATTCCGGTAGGATAACGCACCGATCATCAGTTGAATTCCCAACGCCAGTCCGAATCCGAGGGCCAATATTGTTCTTTTGGGGAAACTCTTCATCTCAGCCAAGAATCCTCATCGGGGCGGCTCGCAGGACGAATACAACAACCCCCTGCGATTTTCTACCTTGAAAATGGCATGGAGTCGCCAGTTAGTAATCGATCGAATACAAAAGGACTTCCTAGCCTGTTTCACAATGGGACCGTTATCGGGTCTGCCCTATATCGAAAGTTATAGGGCATTGGTGGCCTCTTTATCTATGGAAACTCCTATCTCATGCAGAATAGCAGGCGCTCGGCCTCACTAGATACTCTTTGGCGGACTCTAGTAGTCGGTGTGTCGTTGCTGCGCTGAGGTGAATCGTGAAGCTCTACTTCCTGTTGGCGCGTCGCGTGCCGCCGGTCCCGAGCCAAATCGTGCTGGAAGTCTCTGAGATCCTGAGGTGTCGCGGCTTCCGGGTTGAGAGCGGCATCGCCGAGGAGATGCTGGTGTCCCCCGACCGACTGGCTTCGACACATGATCTCTACCTGCTCAAGTCCTACACCGCGTTATCGCTCAGCCTCGCGGGCGTGTTGCACGCCGAGGGCGCGCGATTGCTCAATCCCTATCCGGGGTGCCTGGCTTCGCGAGATAAGATTCTTGCTTCCAAACTTCTCCACACCGCCGGGATTCCGGCGCCCCGCTGCTGGGTCACGGCGGACCTGAAGCTGTTGGACCCGATCGTCGAGGAAACTCCGCTCATCGTTAAGCCTCACATGGGCTGGCGCGGTGAGGGAATTCACATCGTGCGTAACCGGCGGGAACTCGCCGCCATTCCGCAACCTCAGACACCCCTGTTAATCCAGGAATGTCTCCAGGGCGCCGGTGAGGACTTGCGGATGTATATCGCCGGCGATCAAGTCTTCGCCGCGCGCAAGCGTTTCTCCTCCGCCAGCTTTGCAGAGCCTGGGCGGCCGTGTGCGGTCAGTTCGGAACTCCGCGACATCGCCTTGCGCTGCGGCCGGGCGTTTGGCCTGGGCCTGTACAGCATAGATGTGATTGGAACTCCCGACGGCCCCAAGGTGGTGGATGTGAACGATTTCCCCGGCTACAAAGGCGTGCCCGACGCCGCGGTTGCGGTGGCTGATTACATCGAGCGCTTCGCCACCCGGTGGTGCTCCCTCCAGCCGCCGGAAATGGTTGTGCCGAATGGCACAGCGACCCACACTGCCGACCAGCAAGCGTGTTCATCCGATCCGGCAAGAGTGCTGACTGAGCACCGGCTCCACAAGCCCGCGACACCCACGATATAGATGAAGCGCCAACTCAAGTTTCCGCTGCTGGCGATGGTTGGCGAGGGTTTGCTCTGCCGCCTTAGCTTCGACATCATCAGTTTCGCTCTACTGAGACCTGGCCTGGAGGACAGATGCATCTGAGGCGGCATCCCCTCTTTCAGTTCTCTTGGTGTGTCCTCAACGTCTTGCTCGTCGCCTCCGCCGTTCTCTTGGTGTACGGAATCGGCTGGGAGATTTCGACCGAGAGGTATCTGAAGGGGTTTGCCGATTCAGTTGTGCCGCTCTCCACTGCCCCCGAGCAGAAAGTGGAAGCAATTCTGACCTGGATGAACCAAGCGCCGGCGCGCCGGAACGCGGTGGACGTAGAGTCCCTGGACATACGGGATCCCCAGACTACCCTCAATTATCAGCGGCTGTTGCAGATCTGCGGGTCGGCCACCAACGCCTTCGTGAACCTGGCCTCCAGCAGCGGTCTGGAAGCCCGGCGGCTGCTCCTGCTCAACCAAAACAACAGAACCCTGCACGTCGTGGCGGAGGTCCGCCTGGCCCATCGCTGGGTGGTGATCGACCCGGCTTTCCGCGCTGTCTTCCGTGATGCGCAAGGCCAGCCCCTCACCCGTTCGCAACTCCGCGACCCGCACGTGTTCCGAGAAGCGACGCAGAAGCTGAAAGGCTATCCTCCGGCATGCACGTTTGATCGGACCGCGCAGGTCCGGCTGGAACGCATTCCATTTCTCGGCGGGCTGTTGCGAAAAATCCTGAACGCCCTGCTCTTCGGTTGGGAAGAGTGGAACTGGTCCGGAATTACTGAGCGCACATCGATGGCGCTCACATTTGCGGCGGCGTTGCTCATGGGTGTCTTCCTGGCGGGCCGCTTCGCCCTAAGCTGGTATGGCAAGCGCCGGTTGGGAGTGATCCGCGTGCGGCTGCGGGAACAGCTGATGCGCGCGGCACACGCGCTGTTCAGCATTCCAAGCTAATCAAGAAATGGCCGGGTGTGGGTTCTTCCGTTCCGCCGCATTTGAATAGCTAGGGGTTAGGTGCGGAAGGGTAGTTCGTTCACCGCAAGAGAAACCGAACGGCTATGCCCTTGCGGCCATCACCCAGCCGTTCCACACGTACCACCTCGCCGATTTCTTCCATCTTGACCGGGTCAGCCGGCGAATAGGGAAAAGTCACCGCCGTCAACATCCCAACACGATAGTGTTCCAGCGAGGTGGTGAAATAGAGGCCGTCGCGCGAGACGTTCAGCGTGGTTCGTACTTCCTCCACGTGGCCGTACTTGGCTTCGGAGCCCACGCGCACTGGCCTTGAGAACTTCAGGCGAAGCTGGCGCCGGCGTTCGCCTCCGCGAAGCGAAGTCACTGCAGCTGATGCCGCCGTTGGAAGCCCCTCAGGTTTGCCCATCCAAGCCCCCCTGACTCTGCGTGTTGCGGTACTTTATCGCGAGCCTTTTTCGGCCTCAAGAGAGAGAGCGTGCCCGTGTATCCAAAGTGGAAGCTCGGCTCCAACTGGGAATCCCTCCATCAGGATGCGCTTTGCGCTTTCGATGGACCACACCTGCAAACTGACTGACAAGTGGAGCATTACTGAGACTTGTCTCAATCCACGATGGGTCAGAATCAACGAAGCTTAGTTTACGGCGAAGCTTCTCAACGTCTTCAGGTTTCCTTCCGCCGACAAAGGTAACCCGGTTGGGCCGGATCACGTCTAAATGGGCATTGAATAGCCCAGCGGCTCTCAGCTCCCGATCCGGAGCGGGGCACGAGTGATAGCGAGCCGCGGGGCGCTTCAGGTCAGAAGGGCAGGACTGGGTGTACGCCAAAAAGTTTGCCCCACATCTTATATGTCTTGCGGGAGCGCTGGTGGTCTTGAGCATCTCGCTCGGCGCTCAAGAGGCGCCAAACGTTTCCGCGCGAACTACTGGTGCGCTACGAACGACGCAAGGCATCGCGATTCCCGGGGCGACGTTGCGTCTAGTGGCGCTTGTGGAGGGCGCCGGTCCCGGCGCTTCAGGCCGCTCCTGGATGACCTGGACAGACGAAAACGGCAAATTTGACATTCCAGGACTGCCCACAGGGCGCTATCGGATTGAAGCGGAACAGATTGGCTTCGAGTCGGCGTCAAAAGAAATCGAACTCAGCGCTCAGGCAACACCCACCATTGAGCTGACGCTTCGCATCGCGTCGCTCGGCGCACTCAACGCAAATGCGAGAGCCCAGTCGGCGCCAGCCTCAGCGCCCGCTGCGCCCGCCGGCAGCGGCAAGAATGAAAGCACAAAGGCCACCGAGCCTGCCGCAACAAAGTCCGGAGCGGCTAATCAGCCGCCTGCACCGGGAGCGCAGGCCGAGCCCTCAGTTGCTTCGGCAAATGGCCCATCGAAAGCACCTGAACCGGGCTCCGCAAAGATGCGTACGGGCCAACGCGGCGGGGCAAAAAGGCCGGGACAACAGCTGCCGCCGAGCGTACCAGAAATGATCCGGCAGAGGATGCGACAAGGCGGATTCCAAGAGGTGGACCTCAGCGGCCAGGTCGGCGCAGGCCAGGAGGCAACCACTTCGGCCGACACTGGGCCGCTCGGCGAGGCATCTTCCTCCGACGCATTTCTGATCAGCGGAACGGTAGGCCGCGGCGCAACAGCAAGCGGGGAGGGAGGCTTCGGGCCCTTCGGGGGTTTGCTGCAATTCGGGGGTTTCGGGGGACCTGGAATTGTCCCCGGCTCCGGCGACGGTGCGGGATTCCCTGGCCAACCCGGCGGATTCGGTGGCCCGGGCACGTTTCAACTGCCTGGCGCGCCGGGTCAGCCACAGCCCGAAGGCGGCCGCGGCCAGGGCCAAGGCCGGCAGGGGCAACAGAGCAAGCGCGGCGCGAGGGGCGGCCAGCGCTCGCAGGAAGGCGGCCCCGCGAATCAAACCGGAGGCTTTGGTCAGGGACAAGAAGCCCTGTGGGGAATGCAACGCGTGTTGCGGCAGCAAGTGAACCGCATCCGCGTGAGCTTCCATGAACGCTATGGCAATTCAGCGCTCGATGCGCGACCCTACTCGCTAACCGAAACCAACCCCGCGAAAATCCCAACCTGGCGCGAACGCTTCGGCGTGAATGTGGGCGGGCCCTTGCTGATTCCGCATGTCTATGACGGCCGCGAAAAGACCTTCTTCTTCATCAACTACAACCTGGCCCGCACGCGCGACCCTGTGGATTCCTTCGCCACCGTCCCCACGGCACCTGAGCGGGGCGGCGACTTCTCCGATCGCGGCGTGCAACTATTCGACCCGCGCTCACGCGCGCCTCTCGGCAGCAAGATTCCGACCGACAAACTGCCTCTGGACCCGGCGGCACTGGGGCTGCTGCGTTTCATCCCGCTGCCCAATCTGCCCGGCTTGGTGCAGAACTTCCATTTGCAGACGCGTGTACCCACGGCCAGCGACAGCTTCAATATGCGCGTGATCCACACGATCTCGCCGAAACTCAATGCTCAAGTGAACTACAACTTCAACCAGACACACACGCACGCGTTCCAGAACTTCCAGGATCTCGAAAGCAACACCAGCACACGTGGGCAAAACCTGATGCTCGGGCTCACCCAGAACTGGACGAAACGATTCATCCACGATACGCGCGTGTTCTGGAACCGCAGCCGCACCGAGTTGCTCAACCGCTTTGCCTTCGGTGAAGACATCGGCGCGGAGCTGGGCATCACCGGAATCTCCTCTGCCCCGATCAATTTCGGGGTTCCGCAGGTGAGCCTGACCAACTTCACCGACCTGAACGACCCTGTGCCGGCGCTGCGGCGGAACCAGACGCTGCGCTTCCTCGATAACGTGTCTTACGCGTTGACCAAGCACACCTTGCGCGCCGGCATGGAAATCCGCCGCATGCAGATCAACACCCGCACTGACCCCACCCCGCGCGGCGCCTTCAGCTTCACCGGGCTGATGACGAGCCAGCTCGACTCGAACGGCCGACCCATCCCCGGCACAGGTTTCGATTTTGCCGACTTCTTACTCGGCCTGCCGCAGTCCACCTCACAGCGTTTCGGCACTTCCGGCACTTATTTCCGCAGCTGGGGTTTCGTCGGCTATTTCCAGGACGACTGGCGCATGCACCCGCTCTTCTCGCTGAACTGGGGCCTGCGCTACGAGGCGGTCACGCCGCCGGTCGAACTGTTCGATCACATCGCCAACTTGGACGTGAACGCCGACTTCACTGCCGCGGCAACTGTCGTGCCCGGGCAACTGGCGCCGTTTAGCGGGACACTGCCGCGGTCGCTGGTGCGCGGGCATTACAACAACTGGTCGCCGCGCGCGGGCATCGCCTGGAAGCCCCCATTCAAGTGGTCGGCCAAACATCCGGTGATTGTGCGCGCCGGTTACGGCGTTTTTTACAACACCTCGATTTACAACCAGCTCGCCGCATCGATGGCCAACCAGCCTCCGTGGGCCGTCGCGCAGACGCGGCTGACCAGCGCCACCCAGGTACTGACGCTCGAGAAAGGCTTCCCGTCCGCACCGGACAAGACCACGACGAACACCGCCGCAGTAGACCCAAACTACCGCCCAGGGTACGCGCAGATCTGGAATTTGACGATTGAGACGCAGCTCGCGCCAAGCTTGACCTCTGAAGCGACTTACACAGGTACGAAGGGCACGCACCTGGACCTGCTGCGCGCGCCGAACCGCGGCTCCTCGAATGCGCTGGGATATACCTTCGACACCTATGGAGCGTCTTCCACGTACCACGCGCTACAACTGCGCCTGCAACGGCGATTCTCGCGCGGCTTCATGCTCCAGGGCCTTTACACCTTTGGGAAATCGATCGACAACGCCAGTTCGATCGGCGGCGGCGCTCCGGTCGTAGTGCAGGACGACACGCATTTTGCCCTGGAACGCGGGCTATCGTCGTTCGACATCCGCCACCAGTTTCGCGCCAACTACGTCTATGAGCTGCCCTTCGGCGAGCGCAAGCGCTGGGCGCGCAAAGGCTGGGAGGCCGCGGCATTCGGCAACTGGACGCTCAGCGGCAATACTATCGTGCAGACCGGTACGCCCTTTACCGCCCGCGTGCTCGGCGGCGTGGGGAACAACGGCGGAGTAGGTGCGACCTTTTCGACGCGCGCCGACCAGGTGGGCGACCCCTCGCTGCCGGGCGACCAGCGGACGCCGCTGCACTTCTTCAACACCGCAGCCTTCGTGCTCCCGCCCCCGGGACGCTTCGGCGATGCTGCGCGCAACACCATTCCCGGCCCCGGCAACCTTAGCTTCAACTTTGCGCTCGCCCGGCGGGTGAATTTCGGCAAAGACAAACGCGACCGCATCAACCTGCGCTGGGAAGTGCAAAACCTTACCAACACTCCGAACTTCACCGGCCTCTCGACGGTGGTGGACTCCCAGACCTACGGGCGCGTGCTGGGAGCGCGGGCCATGCGCACGATGGATTTCGTGATGCGGGTTAACTTCTGATGCTTGCCCCAAACGATTTTGCGCAGCGAGAATCGCGCGTACCTTTTCTGCTTTCAGCACAGCGGCTCCTCGCTGTCGTCGTGATCGCTCTGCTCGCGGCGACTGCGCTCTCCCAGAACTCGCAGCCCGTTGACCCCCGCCAGCAACCTCCCCCGCCCGAACCGGCGCCGGCACAGCAACGACCAGGCAAGGGAGTTATCCGCGCCTCCGCCGACCTGGTGCTGATCGACGTGCAGGTGACCGACCGCAGCGGAAAACCCGTGAAGGGGCTCAAGCCTGAACAGTTCACTTTGCTTGAGGATGATAAGTTGCAGAGGATTTCTTCGTTCGATTACTACGACATCGAAGCGATTGAAGCCGCCGCAGCCGAAGATGCGGAGCCGGTGGTGGTCACGCTGGGAGGCGTATCCGCGCCGGAGAAAGTGCGCGAAGCGGTGCATGATCGCCGCATGCTGCTGCTCTTTTTTGACATGACCTCACTTGACCCGGATCAGTTGCTGCGCTCGACCGCCGCAGCCCAACGCTTCCTGCGCGAGCAGATGACCCCGGCCGATCTGGTGGCGGTGGTGGCATTTAGCAACCAGCTCCGCGTGGTATCCAACTTCACCAACAACCGCGGCCTGCTCCAGCGGGCGGTGGCGCGCCTGGTGCCGGGCGCCGAATCGCAGCTCGCGGGGATGGCGGACGCGGCCCCGGCTCCGGGCGAAGAAGCTGTGAACGAAGATACCGGCGCCACCTTCACCGCGGATGAGACGGAGTTCAATATTTTTAATACCGATCGCAAGCTCGCAGCGGTGGAAGCCCTAGCCGACCTGCTGCGCGACATCCCGGGAAAAAAGTCGGTGATTCACTTCACCGGCGGAATCACACAGACGGGCGAGGAAAACCGCTCGCAGCTTCGCGCGGCGACCGATGCGGCAAACCGCGCCAACGTCTCGTTTTACACAGTAGACTCCCGCGGGCTGCTGGCGACGATTCCCGGCGGCGACCCTAACACGGGCGCGGCCACGGGCACGACCATGTTCTCCGGCGCGGCGGTGTTCCACCAGGTGCAATCGCGCCAGGATTCGCGCGAGACGCTGGCGACGCTGGCGAACGATACAGGTGGCCGCGCGTTTTTCGATACGGGCGATTTCCGGGAAGTTTTCCAGAAGGTGCTGGCCGATGCAGGGGGCTACTACCTGCTGGGTTTCTACAGCGCGAATCCCAAGCCCGATGGCCGCTGGCGGCGCGTGAAAGTGCGCGTGGATGCCACCGGCTTGCGCGTGCGGCACCGCGAAGGTTACTACGCGCCGAAAGACTACGGGATCTTCACCACCGAGGATCGCGAACGCCAGCTCGAAGAGGCCATGCGCGCCGAGACGCCGCGTGTCGAGTTGCCTGTGGCGCTCGAGACAGCTCACTTCCGCCTGGGCCAGGACGAGATCTTCGTGCCGATCGCCGCCAAGCTGGCCTCCAGCGCGCTCCAGTGGGCCGAAAAGCGCGGCCGGCACGAAGCAGAGTTTGACTTCGCTGCCGAGGTGCGCGAGGAGAAGTCGGGCCGCGTTGCGGGGGCGCTGCGCGATACGGTCAAGGTGAAACTCGGCGCTGAGCGCTTTCAGCAGATCGGCCAGCACGCGCTGGTGTATCAGGGCGGAATGATCCTCGGGCCGGGCAGCTACCGGCTGAAATTCCTCGCGCGCGAGAATGAAACCGGCCGCATCGGCACGTTTGAGCAGGAGCTCCTGCTGCCGGCGCCGCAGCCGGAGCGACTGGAGCTTAGTTCCGTGTTGCTTTCGAGCCAGTTGGAAACCGTGCGCAAACCGTCCGAAGTCGGAAAAGAAGTGGAAAAAAAAGCTCTGGCGAAGGACGCGAGGCTCAAGGCTTCGCCGCTCGAAATGGGGGGCGAACAGATCATTCCCAGTGTTACGCGGGTTTTCACGACGCAGCAGAAGCTTTACGTTTTCTTCCAGGCTTATCTGCCGCCAAAGTCGGACGATATGAAGCTGCGCGCCGGCCTGATCTTCTTCCGTAATGGCGAACGGGTCAGCGCCACGCCGATGGTCGAACCGGCTGAGGTGGAAGCGAAGACGCGCGCGGCGGCGTTTCGCATCAGCGTGCCTCTGGAGCAGCTCCCGCCCGGCCGGTATACAGTGCAGGCGGTGGTAGTCGAAGCCGGCGGCGAACAGGCGGTCTTTGCCCGCTCCTACTTCGCGCTGCGGCCGCCTCCCGCGCAAGTCGCCGCCAGCACACCCTCAAAACCAAGACAGTAAAGCAAAGCAGTGCACCGGTGGATTTCCAAAATCTCACCGTTGTTCTTCCCCGTGCGTCTGCACAATTGGTTGGAGGACTGTGGCAAAAAAGGGCACAGCATACTTTTAACTTGTAGGGCGACGCTAAGGCAAGATAGAGTGGACACATATCCGGGAATCCTGGTACTGGCAGAGGATTGCTCCTGGCTGGGGGCGAGTGCCAGTCGGAGAAACCATGCATCGAGTTCGGGCCAAGACCGCTATTCGCGGCGGCGCCGTATTGTGCGTGGCGCTGCTCTGTGGCGCAAACCTCACCGCGCAACGCCCGGCCGCGCGGCGAGGATGGGACACCCGTCCGCCATCTCCGCAAACTGCGCACAGCCGCCTGTTCACGCAGCGCCCGGCGGCTGGGCCAATCGAACACGTCATCGTCGTTTCGGTGGACGGGATGATGCCGCAGACGTACCTCAACCCCGACGCGCACGGCTTGAAAGTGCCGACACTGCGGGAGATCGTGCGCCAGGGAGCGTACAGCGAAGGAGTTCGCGGCGTCTTCCCCACAGTGACCTATCCGTCGCACACCGCGATGGTGACAGGAGCGAACCCAGGCACCCACGGCATCGTCACCAACGGCGCGTGGGCGCCGCTGGGGGTTCCCGCGGGCGCCTGGCGCTGGTACGCCCAGGAGATCCGCGTGCCCACGCTGTGGGATTTGGCGCGAGCCAGAGGACTCAAGACCGCCCTAATCTTCTGGCCAGTAACCGTAGGGGCTCGTGGAACTGTGGTTGTGCCGGAATTCTGGCGAGAACCAACGGGCACAGCGGAGGATGCCAAACTCAACTTCGCGATTTCGACGCCCGGCCTTCTCGACGCCGTGGCCAAGCGCTTCCCGGATTTCCGCGCAAAGTTTCTGCCGCCACGAGCGGAGGATGAAGCGCTGACCGACGTGGGCGTGTACGTGATCGAAACCGTGCAGCCCAATCTGCTGCTCCTGCACCTCGCCGACGTGGACCACTGGCAGCACGAGGACGGGCCGTTCGCGGGGCGAGCGCTGCCGGCGCTGGAAAACGCCGACAAGCAGATCGCTCGCGTAATTGCCGCAGCGAAGAAAGCCGGCACGTGGGACCAAACCGTACTGATGATTGTATCTGACCATGGCCACGCGCGGACCTCACAGCGCGTCCGGCCGGGAGTATGGCTGTGCGAAAAGGGCCTTGTGAAGTTGGATGAAAACGGCAAAATCACCGACTGGAAAGCGTACGTGCTGGCCAGCAGCGGTTCAGCCTACATATACGTGAAGGAGAAAGAAGACCTGGAGACGCGAAAGATCCTGGTCGAAATGTTCCAGCAAGCTGCGAGTAAGCCGGGAACCGGTATCCGCCAGGTGTTCACCCATGAGCAAATCGTGGCCATGGGCGGCGACCCGGAAGCGTTCTTGGCCCTGGAGGCTGCGGAGGGCTGGGCCATTGTCGGCGAAACGAAAGGGGATGCAATTTCGCCGGCCACCCAGGCTGCCGAACACGGTTATCTGCCCGAGCGGCCGGAGATGCGGCCTTCTATGCTCGTGTACGGCCCGGCCATCGGCCACGGCAAGATAGAAGGGGCACGGCTAATTGATGTTGCGCCCACCGTGGCGCGCTGGCTGGGATTGAAACTTGAGAAAGCCGAAGGAAAACCCCTCGAGGTCCCCATACACCACGCACAAGCGTCGTCGGATACAGGGCGCGTCACCACACACTGAGCGCCAATCGGTGCAGCCAGCGCAAACGGGCAGGGCTGCCACGTGTTTCCCTCTCGGCCAACTGTTCCTCCCGTTCGATGCCCGGGCGATTAGCAATGGGCCTGCGAGACTCGGCTGCCACGACTACATACCTGATGCGTTCAGCGCCACGATATGCTACCTTTCGGCGCCCCATGGTCATCTATGAGACACGCACCGGTGTCAATTTCTTTTTCTACTAGGGATCTTTTGTCTTTTTTCTCATTTCGGGCACACCTCCTCGGAGGCGGCAGGAGGCCGCCGGAGAGGACGAGGTTGAACAGCGCCGTTCGGCATCAGCTCGGTTCGAGATTCGTCCTACCCTGGGGATCGACCGACGACTCCGGTGGCCCGGGTCGCGATCACTCATCTATACGAGCACGGTGGCTCATGAGGACGGCGTGTGTTGGTGGATCTCTCCGTCGGCTGTATTCATCCAGCAGACGGTCTGGGTGCGGACATGCAAGTCAACTCCGATGTACACTGCCATTCACGCCTCCTGTTCAAGCCGAAGCCGAACGGTTCAGGGCGAGAGTACCAACTCTCGCCCAGGAGGCGCGTGTCTCATGACATCACTTATGATTCACAG
>QHYU01000079.1 GCA_003224235.1 Acidobacteriota bacterium | reverse complement strand
AGTCGTCGGTCGATCCCCAGGGTAGGACGAATCTCGAACCGAGCTGATGCCGAACGGCGCTGTTCAACCTCGTCCTCTCCGGCGGCCTCCTGCCGCCTCCGAGGAGGTGTGCCCGAAAAGACAAAAAAGACAAAAGATCCCTAGTAGAAAAAGAATTGACACCGGTGCGTGTCTCATAGATGCGGATTCTAAAGGGATTGCCAGCACGGACGTGCGGGAGAGCGTCACGTTGCAAGAGTCGGTCGCTGAGATGAGGCACAGCTTCATGAGGTAACAGTCGGTCGGTTCCGCAAAAGCTCTTGGCGGGCTTTGCACCTCATGTTACCTCGGCAGGAGTAGCCGTCAACGGGAAAACTGCGCTACGCCAAAGAAAATGCGCAAGACTCGCAATGACGTCGCCCAACAACTGGTAGAGTCCTAGTCCCGTTCCAACTATTTGGAGCTGTCCCTCTGGATGAGAAGGCTGATCACTTGGACTGGGAGTGGGTGCGGACTGTAGCCAAATCAAGTTGGAACGGCACTGAGCATCTTTGGAAAAGGTAGCAAGCACCGTTCGGTGTCGAGGAAGTACCAAGGGGCCGCACCAGGCCCTGCCAGTCAAGACCTCGTCGAGGGTGAGGTATGGGGCCGGAGTCGGCACGCGCTTCAGTGTGCGTCAGCTGCTTGCGGCGGGTTTCAAAGCCGCAAGCGTTTTCTCCACCAGCCGCGAGGTTAACGTGGCACCTCCTACCGAGTCACTTGGCACCTCGCAGCACCACGCCCGCCCCTGTTTCAATTACTTGCTGTGGTAGGGACAGGGCGAGCGTCGGCTATTCAGCCGGTAAACTACCCGCCAGGGCGAAACACCCCTGGCCGACCCTTTGAAATTGTTCGTAAACGGTTGTACAGTTCGCCTGTAAGGTCCTCCCTTGCGTGAGGAGAATTATGATTCGACGCCTGCAGGTGAAGAACTTCAAATCAATCCGGGAACTTGACCTGGAGTTCGGCCCTGTGAACGTATTGGTGGGCCCGAATATGTCAGGCAAGAGTAACTTGGTTGACGTTTTTCGATTCCTGACACGGATGGTGCTACCTTCTGGCGGCGGAAGTTTTGGCCTGCCGAACGCCGTACAAGCCGTCGGAGGGTTTTGGGAACTTGCCTGGAAGGGGTCGGACTCGAACTTGCTCTCCCTTCGGCTACAGGGAGAACTCCCCGGCACCGAGCCAAATTCTCAGACCACAGAATGGGACTATGGAATCAGCATCGTTGCAGATCAGCGGGGGTACAACCTAAGGGTCCAAGATGAGTCACTGACTTTCACGACCGGTACCACGCGAAGCGATTTGGTAAGGACTGATGCCGGTCAGAGAAGGATTTTTCGGCCAGACGGCCGGACGATTTCGGATATAAACGAATCGAGCCGCTCGGCACTGGAATACGAGATTCCCGACTGGGAGGGGAACCCGCTGCGCCTTTTCTTCACCGCTATTCAATTCCATCGCCCGTTTCCCCCTGCCATGAAAAAGGTGAACCAGATGCTGGGTGAGCGATTCCTACGGGAGCACGGGGATAACCTTTCGTCGTGGTTGATGACCCTTCAAGCGACGCACCGCGAGTCCTTTGCCCGGATTGAGGCAGTTATGAAGGATGCCTTTCCTGACCTAGAAAGCCTGTTTACGGTTCCGACTCAGCAATCCACTGTATTCCTGTCTTCAAGAGAGAAGTTTCTCCGGCATCCCGTTTCTTGTCTTCAGATGTCAGACGGAGAGCTCGCGTTCCTGGCGTTTCTTTCACTCATTCTGAGCCCAGACGACGTTGGAGCGCCTCTACATTGTGTCGAAGAACCCGAGAATCACCTTCACCCTAGATTGCTCGAAATACTCGCCGAGATTCTCAGACAAGAGCATGAGGCCCGTCCACCTGATCAGCGGGCCCAAGTGATTTTGACCACTCACTCGCCTTATCTGGTCGACCAGTTCAAGTTGGACGAACTGCTCGTTGTGGAGAAGCGCGAAGGTGCAACGATCTGCACCCGACCAACGCACAAGAACCATCTGAGGGGACTGCTCGAAAGAAAAGAAGTCGGCCTGGGCGACTTATTCTACTCCGGGGCGCTTAGCAGTGCCCGATAGCTTCGGCCTCGTCGTTGAAGGCACGTACGATGAGGCCGCCATTTCTGAATTCATTATGAGGCTGACATCAGCTGCCGCGTTCATAAGAGCGTATACCTGCGGAGGCGTCGCGGGTGTGATGCAAAAGTTTCCCGCGTATTTGGCTGCCCTCCAATACGAGTTTCAAGGTGGTCCCGTAGAGAAGGCTTTGGTGGTGGTTGATTCGAACGGGCGTAACCCCGCCGCGCTAGAGGCTCAAATGCAGAACAAGATAAGCGGAAGAACGTACAGTTTTCGCGAAGGAGTCCGATTCTGTGTGGTCGTTAGAGAAATTGAAGCTTGGCTGCTAGGAGACCTCAACGCGATCAACACAATTCCGTCAAACAGAGGGGGCGGCCGCGCCACGCTGCGGCTGAACCAGTCCCCCGAGGCACTCGTGGACCCGAAGGTGGAATTGGAGCGCAGGCTTAGCCAACGGGGTGTTGGCTACACGTCCGCAATGGCCCGGCGCATCGCCGCCGCAGCGGACCTCGGCATGCTTGAGCGCCATTGTCATTCTTTTGCTGATTTCAGGCAGAAAGTACAGGACTGTTGATTCTTTCTGGTTGACTGGACGCTGGAGCGCCCCGGCGCGCCTATTCGGAGAATGAACGGGGTGTGCGCATGGCGGGCGTGCTAATCTGTCGCGGGGGGCAGGGATAGGGTGAAGCGCCAATCCCGGCTAGAGCAGCCCGTGCCTGCCGAGCACGTGGCTTGGCCTCTCTAGTCCCACTCGTAGCCGGGGGTGTTATTGCCGCACCCACTTGAGAGCGGCAAGAAATCCGGCGAACAGAACAAGCCCACTGATTCTGAGCCCAGTTTGCGAGCAAGGCTGTCATTCGAGTGGGCACGGATAGTTGCCCGAGGTGTCGCATTCGATGACTTCAGCCGCGCGGAGCGCCAGGCCGAAGTCCGTGATGCGCGTGCGGCCGTGTCCGTCCAGCATCACGTTCGAGGGCTTCAAATCGCGGTGCAGCACACCCTTCTCGTGTGCCGCCGCCAGGCCCGCGCACAGTTGCCGCGCCATCTCCAGCGCTTTGGTGGCGGGAAGGCGCCCGATGCGGTACAGCAGCGCGGCCAAATCCTCGCCGTCCACGTACTCCATGCTGAGGAAGTGCTGGCCGTCCACCTTGCCGATATCGTAGACGCGGCAAACGTTCGGATGCGACACCTGGCGCGCGTTGCGCGCTTCGGCGTGGAAACGTTCGAGCAGCGCGGCATCCCCTGCAAGCGCCGGCGGAAGGAATTTCAGGGCCACCGGCTGGCCGAGTTTGAGGTCGTCGGCGCGGTAGACTTCACCCATGCCGCCGCGCACCAGCAGGCCGATGATCCGGAAGCGCTCGGCGAGCACGACCCCCGGGGCAAATCCGCGGCCGTGGGGACTGGAGTTGCTGTACCGGCTGGGCCCGCGCCCGCGGCAGGAGAGGGCGGCACCGTCGGCATCTGTGAAAGCGAACTCGTCGTGGGCGCTCCGCACGATGAGCAGAATCGGGCGGACTCTGCCAGCTCGGTTGCACAGTGAGAACAGCGCAGCATTTTCGCCGGATTAAGCCGCAGCTAAAGTATGTTGACTGGAGTCTAATCCCAACCCAAATCTTCGTCCAGTAGTAGAATCCACTCAAGACCCCGCCGCCTCCGCCACCCAGCGCTGACAGTTGCACAAGGGCAATTGGTCGTCATTGCCTGTAAAGGAAGCACACGACGTTGACGGGGCAGAGAACGCAGAGTATCGTACGCGCGAATTCCCTCGGGCAGACATTCACCAAACAAGGAGGAAGCGATGAAAGCCTGGTTTTTCATTGTGGGGGCACTGCTGTGTCTGGGAGCGGCGGTGGCGCGGCTCGATAGCCAGATGCCGGCCAGCCATTCGGCTGTAGAGATGACCGGGGTAAAGCCGGCGCTGAAGATGCAGACTCCCGTGGAAGGCTTCTTCACGGCGCTTAATGGCAAGCTGGACTTGCGAGCCACCGAAGTGGAGGTCGAGCCCGGCGGCTCGATCAAAGACCACTACCACTTTGGGCCGGGGATTCGCAGGATGCTCGCCGGGGAAGTAACCCTGATCTTCGCGGATACCAAGAAAGAGCAGCTCGTCCGCGCAGGCGAATACTTCTACGAGCCCGGCGACGTGAACATCAACGCCGTCAACCGCGGCAAGGAGCCGGCGAAGATACTCATTGTGGAGCTGGTGCCGTCGGGCCTGAAGGGCTCGGCCATGGTGCCGCTCGATCGCCGCGCTGAACTAGCGGCAAACGGCTCGCGGCTGAAGGAGGAGATCTGCTCAGCGAAGTAACGACATGCCGCCCCAGCAGGCCGATGATCCGGAAGCGGCTGGCGAGCACGACACCCGGGGCAAATCCGCGACCCTAGCCCACCGGAGTTGCTGTGGCTGCTCGGCCCGCGCCCGCGACAGGAGAGGGTGGCGCCGTCGGCATCTGTGAAAGCGAACTCGTGGGCGCTCCGCACGATGAGCAGAATCGGGCAGACTCCGCCACCTCGGTTGCACAGTGAGAACAGCGCAGCATTTTCGCCGGATTAAGCCGCAGCTAAAGTATGTTGACTGGAGTCTAATGCCAACGCAAATCTTCGTCCAGTAGTAGATCGAAGAGAGATTCCCCGCGGAGTTTATCCCGCCCCTGGCGGGGCTCGGAATGACACAAAACGCTTTCAGAAATGACAGGCCCACCCTCGCTGCGCGAGGATGGGGCACCCGCCGTCTCGACAATGTCGCCGCCGTTTTCGAAGATGCCGAAGACAGGGAGCGTTTGGCCGTCGATGAAGTGTGACCAGGCACCGTGGTAGCGTGGCGCTTTTTCCAGGAAGTCCACGATTTTGGTCAGGCGCTGGACACCCTGCTCGCGAGTGATGAAGCCGCGTTCCACTCCGGCAACGAGAGCCATGATGCCGAAGCCGGAAGCCCCGGTGGCGACGAGGCGATCTTCGCCGGGAATATTCTCGCGAGCGAGACCGGAATCGGGCTGAGCGCCTTCCCAGTAATAACGGAAGCAAGCTTCCTGAAGCATGGTGAGGAGCTCGTCGTCGGTGAACGGACGAGTGGAGGAGTTGACCACGGAGGAGGGCGATTCGCGATAGTCGCGACCCGAGGCAGTGACTTGGTAATACACAGTCAGATTGGTCTTGCCGAGAAAGTCCGTGTAGCGGTTGATGCCAGGCTCCTGGATACCGACGGGGCGAAACTGTTTGGCGTCGTCGGAGCGATAGATGATGTAGCGTGCGAGCTCGCTGCCGGAGACGGAATCCCAGGAGAGATCCACGTGGAGTTCGTAGCCCCGGGCCTGAAGATTCTGGGGAGCGAGGAGGATGGGGGTACCGGCGTCGATTGCAGCGTCATCTATCCGGAATTCATCGAGCAGGAGCGCGTGTTCGGTGCCGTCGGCGACTCCTTGGCCGAAGACAAGTCTTTCCAGGCGATGAGGATCAAGTTTATGGAGAGAGTCCGTTTTGATGCGCTGACAATGCGCAGCGGGGCGGAAAAATTGTGATGGGCGTCCAGAAACCGAAGCTGGGGAAGCTTTGCGGCGGGGAGCGCCTCTGCCGAATAGCACCAAAAGGAGAGTGTGTCTCCGCGAAAAAGGACTTCGCGATTGCGGAAATCAACGACTGTGATTTCCGCCTGCCAGCTTCCGCCGGCAAGGGACTGCCAGGCAAGACGCAGTGAGTTCGGCGGCGTGACGAAAGTGGAGGAGTCCACGGGGAGCTTGCCGTCCCGAAGCTTCAAGATGCTGGGAACAACGGCCTTGCCGGAACTGTAGTAGTAACTGTCCGAAGTGATGCTGTTGTCGAAGAAGGTGTGGCGGTAGTACTCGGTATCGGCCAAAACGGTGGTGGTGGAGAGGATGGCGGCTCCCACTGTGAGGGCACGGAACAAACGGGAAGCAGCCGGTAGCGTTAGAGTTGCGCGCAGGAGAAAATTAGACATAGGGTTCACGCCTCAGCTTAGTAGTTTGGGTTAAGGGGAATCGGACGCAGGGTACCACGCGCGGGCCAAAACTTGGGTTCCATCGAGGGCAGCTTGCCGGGACGGACAAGGACTGGCACCCCCTTTCTGACGACCTAGAATCGAATTTAATAATCCTTGACATCCGCATTTTGGATGACTAGAGTCCCGCCCGGGTGTGAGATGAAAATCTCAAGGCTGGTGGCACTCAGCTTGATGGTCGTCGTGTGTTTGGGGATCCTGCTGACTTCGTGACGATCAGCGGCGACACGTTGGCTCTTCTGCAGGCTGAAGACGCAACCATCGGCGTCTTTTACTCCGCGCTTAAGCCGCCACATGCTCAAGGTCGGTGCGGCCAGCGAATTCCCATTGTCCAGACGTGGAGAACACTGCAAAAATTTCAACCCCAAACGCCGGAGCTCAATTCTCAGCAGTTTCTTGCGCCAGATCATTGCGGAGGTTGACCATGATTCGTCCGATTCGCCCTTTCTGCTATGCCCTCGCGACGTTGTTTCTTTTGGCATTCGTCTTGCCCGCCCAGGCGCAGTTCAAGGCCAGCATGCAGGGCACCATCACCGATGCCAAGGGCGGCGCGGTGGCCGACGCCAAGGTCACGATTGTCAATCAAGAGACCGGCGTAAGCCGGGACACGGTGAGCGTCGAGGAGGGCTTCTATCGAATCGCCCTGCTTCCTCCGGGGAAGTACACCGTCACGGTTGAAGCGCCCGGCTTCAAGAAGTCGGTAACGAAGGACGTCGTTGTGGAGGCCGAGCAGCCGCGGGGCTTCGATGTCCCCCTACAGGTCGGCGCAGTGCAAGAATCCGTCACCGTTACCGCTTCGACCGAAGCTCTCCAGACCGAGAACGCCAATACCGCCGGAACGATGTCCGCGCAGGAGATTCAGCGCTTGCCGCAGGTCGGACGTGACCCTTACGAGTTGCTGCGCCTCACCCCTGGCGTCTTCGGCGACGGCGCGCACGCGGGAAATGGTAATGCTGTAAATTTGCCAAACAATTCCGGGCCCGGGGGCTCGATCTCATCAATCTTCCAAATTGAAAACCAGGTTCAGGTATCGGCCAATGGCCAGCGTACTGCCTCGAATACCTTCACGATTGACGGCGTCAGCGTGAACAGTCTTGGATTCGGTGGTGCCGCGGTCATCACCCCCAACCAGGAATCGATCCAGGAGATCACCATTCTTTCCAATTCCTACTCCGCCGAAGACGGCCGCGGCTCCGGAGCCCAGGTCAAAGTGGTTTCCAAGAGCGGCACGAATCACTATCACGGGAGCGGATTCTTCAAGTATCAGGATCCGAATTGGAATGCGTTCAACAAGTTCCACGCGGCGAACGGTGGGGTGCCCTCTCGTGTGAACAACAACTTCCGCCAGTTTGGCACAAGCCTCGGCGGGCCCATTTACAAGGAGAAATTCTTTTTCTCCTTCTCTTATGAGGGCCTCCGCAGCAATAACGTGGAAATCTCGGCTCCCATCTGGGTGGAGACGTCGCAGTATCGCCAGCTTGTTGCCAATGCGCGAACGGGCAGCATCGCGGCAAAAATCCTGACGTCTCCGGGAGTCGCACCGAGAATTGCAAAAGTGCTCGATGCAACTTGTGGGGACGCGGGCATTAACAACTCAGCGCAGTGCCAGGTTGTTTCGGGCGGGCTGGATGTAGGGTCCCCGACGGGAGCCCAAGGGCAATATGTTCTTATAGGTAATTTTACCGGCGGTGGACTGGACGGAATCCCGGATATTCAGTTCGTTCAGCTTGCACAGCCGAGCTCGACCAACGGGAATCAGTACAACGGAAGGTTGGATTACTATCTGGGACGCAACCAATTCGCATTCAGCATGTATCTCACTCGGGCGAACAACCTGGGCACCGACTTTGGCGGCCGCAGCCGTCCGCAAGGGGATATCGCGACACAACCGCAGAACCAGACGGAAGCGTTCGCGTGGATCCGCACCTTATCCTCGACCCTGGTCAATGAATTTCGCGTGAATTTCACGCGCTTCGCCTTCAATCAGGTGACTGCCAATCAGAATGTCAACTTCGGAATCCCGCGGATCGAAATCGAGGGCTACAGTTTCGATCGCATCCGGTTTGGCGCGGATCGCTCCGAAACGACTCCGGCTGTTTTGGTTCAGAACACGTTCAATTTCCGGGACACACTGAGCAAGGTCATCCGTACACACGCGCTGAAGTTCGGCTTCGATCTCAGCGCGGAGCAGGACAACAACAACCTGCTCGGAGGTGCCCGGCCGATCTACAGCAACTTCCGCCTCTGGAACTTTGCGAACGACACGCCCATCTTCGAGGGCATCAACGCGGACCCGCGGACCGGGGGGCCCGCCGCAGCGCAGCGGTACCTGCGGTCGAAGGCTACCGCTTTCTTCTTCCAGGACGACTGGAAGGTGAAGCCGAATCTCACGTTAAATCTCGGCCTCCGCTACGAGTATTACCCTCCGCTCAGCGACACGAAAGACCAGCTATCCAACTTAACTTTTGGGTCGACCGGCCTGGTGGATTCGAAAGTCGGCCTTGCTTCGCGCCTCATCCAACCCGACAGGAACAATTTTGGGCCCCGCATCGGCCTCGCCTGGAGTCCGTCGCGATTTCATGAGACCACAGTCGTGCGAGGTGGTTTCGGTGTAGCGTACAACCGCACCGATGATGTGCTCTTCGCCAATGCGCGCGGGAATCCACCGGCATTTGCCCGGTTCAACATCTGCTGCGGCACGGCTTCGACGGATTTCGGCTCGCCGTTTGCAGGCGGTACGATCCTCTATACGCTGGGCAGCAGTAATTCAGCGACGAGTTATCCGATAAACCCCGCCCTCGGCTTCGGGATTGACCCGAAGAACGGAGGGGTCTGCGGGGACAAGGCTTGCACCTTCGATCAGGCTGTCGAGATCTATGGCGGCTCGCCCAAGTTCCGCAACGCCTACGTCTACATCTACTCCTTCGACGTGGAGCACCGTTTGCCGTGGAAACTGATCGCGACGGCCGGTTATCAGGGGAGCGCCGGCCACAAGCTGATCCGTTTGGTGAATCAGAATTTCCTGCAAAAGCCGAATCCGGCTTTCTTTGCGGTGTTCTTACCCACCAGCGACGTCAACTCGAACTATCACGCACTCAACATGCAAATGCGCCGGCAGTTCTCCGGTGGCTTGCAGTTCAGCTTTTACTACCGCTACAGCAAGAGCATTGACCAACTCTCGAGCGAAGGGCCCGGCGCGCAGACGAACCAGACCGACCCGGCGCGTCCACAGAACGAGCACGGGCCGTCCGATTTCGATACGAAACACTACGTGAGTGTGTTTGGTTTGTGGGATCTGCCGGTCTTCCGGACCCGTGCCGACTGGATCGGCAGGGTCTTCGGCGGTTGGCAGATCAACGGGATCCTCAGTGCACATAGCGGCTTCCCTTGGACGCCCGTGACTGGCCTACTCAACTCCGTGGCTATAACTAATGCGGATACCATCAATCCGACTCGGCCGAGTGCGCTCCTGAAACAGCCGGGCAGCGATACGTCAAACGGTGCGTTTCTTATACCCGATGCGAACTTCCCGGGGATCGTCCGGAACGGGAACTGCGATCCGACCAACGGACGACCGCTTCAAGGAGCGCCATACTTCGATATCTGTGACAGGGTTGCGCCGGGCATCGGACGCAACTCCTTCCGAGGACCGCACTACTTCGGTCTGGACTTCAGTGTTGTAAAGAAGTTCAGTCTGCCCTCCGTGAAGTTTCTCGGGGAGGGCGCCAGCCTCGAACTGCGCGGGAACTTCTTCAACGCCTTCAACAAACTCAACCTGCAGCCCATTGCCTTCGGATCGGACCAGGCGCGAATCGAGAATCCGCGCTTCGGCCAATCGCCGAGCGGGCTGGCGGGCCGCGTGATCGAGTTCCAGGCACGGTTCAACTTCTGAAAAAGAGCAACGCCTCCCCACACGAGAGCGATGGGTTGCCAAGACCCGCCACTCTCATACACTCTACCCGCACCGGAGAACCGTCACGATGAACCTGTCTAAGACGAAAGCTCTCCTCTGTGCAGTTTGCCTGAGTCTGGCGTTGTCGAGTGTCACTCCGCCTGTCTGCACGCAAACTCCGGGGCGCGCAGAGACGATCGAAGTGGATGCCAGCGCTCCGCCGCATCCGTTTCCTCATTATTGGGAGCGCATGTTTGGCTCTGGGCGCGCCATTTTGTCCTTGCGCGAGGGCTACCGGCGGGACTTGCGCGAAGTGAAGCAGGCGACGGCGAGGTGCTGGGGATCGGTAGGCGCACGAAAATCGACAAGTTGGAGATCCGCTGGCCGCAGCCGAGCGGCCGCCGCGTGGATGTTTTTACCGAGCTGCCAGTGGACCGCTACATTTCGATCATCGAAGGCTCCGGTATCAAGTGAGGATCGTCGGCTGTAACGCCTTTGACCCATTGTCTCCGATTCGGCGCAACACCGCGACCGCAATGGTTGGAGCAGACAATCGAGATTTCCCCTTTGACTCTGAAAAAGGCGAGCATTGCACGCTCGTCTTGCCCTCCTGAGCGTTGCTGGACCTTTGAGCGGCGAGATTGGAGAATAAGAGAGCACGTCTGAAGAGCGAAGGCCACGATCTACGTGCTGTGGAACCCCACCTTGTCCATGGCGACCTGTGGCTCAGCGTTTTTCATGAAGGTCTTCCAAACGAAACCGGAGCGGTGGTTTTCCGCCATCAGCATCGTGATTCCCAAGTCGATCCCGATAACGTCGGGGTTGTACCAGCCGGTTAGCGGATTGAAGGCATCGACGAAGCCATATCGCGCCCAGGCTCTCTCCTTGTAGCGGCCGCGGATGTTGCGCAGGACGCGCATGCAATCCTCAAACAGGAAGGGCAGCGAACCGGCGCAGGCACACGGGACTACGCTTCCATCGATCGGACCCTGCGGTGGCGGGCCTCCCCATGCGACATAGCCTTTGATGGAATCAGAAGCCGTGATGCCCCACAGCTCGTCGCTGTAGTCCGGAAAACGGTCGCGCAGGGATAAGCAAAACAGTTTGTGGGCCTTCGTCGCCTTCACGGAATTGTCGAAATAGTCGGCGTACGCGTCGCGCTTTCCCCGAAAATCGAACCACGCTTGAGAATACTGGTGCGTGAAGAGCGGATCGTTGCCGGAGATGTATTCCGTCCCCTGATAGGTAATTTTCGGGCGTGTCCACGCGTTCCACGTGTCAGCCGGCAAGGGGTGCGACGGCGAACCGATCCCCAGCAGGTAGATCATCATCAGCTCGCAGTAATGTTCCCACCGAGCATCCAGAAACCCCGATTCCGGCAGCCACCCCATCGAAAGAGTTCGGCCGCTGTTCTGCATCCACGGCCAATCAACCCGTTCGTAGATCGCCGTGGCCAAGTCCTTGATCTCCTGATCCGCAAAGTACTGCCGCGCGGTGAGTACGCCGCAGAGCAGGATCGTGGAATCCATCGACGAGAGCTCGCAGTTTGTCCAGCGTTGGCCCGTCTCCATGTCGATGAAGTGATAGAAGAAGCCGTGCTCGTGAGGGAGGTCTTTCGCGAGGAAGCGCAGTGTCCTGCGCACCCGGTCCGCGATATCCGCCGGCCTGCCGTATTCTCGCCGGTCTCCAATGCAAAGAGCTGCCAGCCCGAAGCCCGTCGCCGCGATGCTGGACATCCGGCGTGAATCGTTCCCGTTGGCGAGGGCCCGGTCTTTCACCTGGCCGGTATTGGGGCTCGCTTCATTCCAGAAAAAATCAAACGCGGCACGCTGGATCTCGTCCAGAAGCTGCTCGTTGGTTCCCTCATAGGGAGTTCCGAGTGGATTCACAAACGTTCCCGCCGTCTTTTGCCGGCAGCCCACCAGCGCCGAGGAAAGCAGGCCCGTTCCACAAAGCTGCAGCATCTCTCTTCTGGTGAGTTTGGAGCTGCTGGCCATCGGCCTTTCCCCTATTTCCCGATCTCTAGAGTCACCGCGGAGCCGCGCGCCGAGTCGGGACTGATCCAGATCGTTGCCAACGCTGGCTCGACTTCAAACTTGTTTTGATCGTTCCAAAAAGAGAAGGAGTCTGCGCTCAAGTTAAAAGTCACCTTGCGCGTTTCCCCGGGGGCGAGTCTAATGCGCTGGAAACCCTTCAACGCGCGCACCGGCTGCGCCACGCTCGTGCCCTGAAGGCGCACGTACAACTGCACGGTTTCCTCGCCCTCACGCACGCCGGTGTTCGTGACTTCGGCGCTGACGCTCACTCTGCCGCCCGCTTGCCGCTTACTTAAACGAAGTTCCTGATTCAAAGCTCGGGCGCTCACTTCCTTCACGCTGATCTGTGGCTGGCCATAGCGGAAGCTGGTGTAGGACAGCCCAAAACCAAAGGGAAACTGTGGGCTGTTCTGCTCGTCGATGTAGCGGGACACATACTTCGCGGTGCCGCCCGGCGGCGGCCGGCTCAGATCCGTGTCGCCCGCTGGACGTCCCGTACTCAACGCGTTGTAGTACAGGGGCTCCTGCCCCACACTTCGCGGCCAGCTCACCACAAGCCTTCCGCTCGGCGTCGACTCGCCGAAAAGTGTGCCCACAAGAGCCGGCCCAGCCTGCATACCCGGAAACCACGCAGCGAGAACGGTAGGCACGTGTTCAAACGTCCATGGCAGCGTCAAGGGCCTGCCACTGAATAGAATGAGCACGACAGGTTTTCCGGTGGCGGCAATCGCTTCGAGCAGCAGCTGCTGTCGGCCGGGCAAACCGAGGTGCGCTCGCGACGCCGCCTCTCCCGTCATCTCCGGCGCGTTCTCGCCGAGCGCCAGAATCACCAGGTCGGATTGCTGCGCCTGCTGGACCGCTTCGGCGATTTGCTCGTCCGACCCCTCGATGATTGCACTGCCCTTCGCATAGCGGATTCGGGTTGTGCCGATCCGCTGCGACAGTGCAGCGTACAGCGTCACTACATCTTCTGGCCTGCCCTGGCCTGCCCATGACCCCAGCATGTCGCCTGCATCATCTGCGAGCGGCCCGATCAACGCGATCGTCTTCGTGTCCGGAGAGAGAGGGAGCAGAGGTACCCCGGCAGCCCCCGCCGAATTCTTCAGCAGGACGAAGGACCGTTCCGCAGCTTCGCGCGCCAGGGCAATGCTGTCAGGGCTGAGCATTGCCGTGTTCTCCCGCTTTTCATCCGCGTACGGATGCTCAAAAAGTCCTAGTGCGAACTTCACGCGCAGGACGCGGCGCACGGCGTCATCTACCGCGGCCTGGGGAATTTCGCCGGAGCGCGCGAGTTTCGCCAGATGGTCGTGATACAGGCTGCTCGCCATATCCATATCTACGCCCGCAAGAAAAGCCTTGCGCGCGGCGATGGCTCCGTCTCTGGCAACTCCGTGATTAACGAGCTCGGCCACGGCAGTCCAATCGCTGTCCACCAGGCCCTGGAATCCCCACTCCTCCTTAAGGATTTTTTTCAGCGTGAAGGGATTGGCGGAAGCCGGTAGGCCATTCAGCGAGTTGAACGCGCTCATAAGTGAAGCTACGCCAGCATTCACGGCCGCTTGAAAGGGAGGAAGATAAACCTGGCGCAACGTGCGCTCGGAAAGCTCGACGGTGTTGTAGTCGCGGCCACCCTCAGCCGCGCCGTAGGCCACGAAATGCTTGGCACAGGCGGCGATGCTCTCCGGGTCATCGAGGCGGGCGCCCTGATAGCCACGAACGTATGCGCGCGCCATTGCAGCACCAAGGTACGGATCTTCGCCGGCCCCCTCTGCCATGCGGCCCCAGCGGGCGTCCCGCGCAATGTCCACCATTGGGGAAAACGTCCAGCGAATGCCCGCCGCGGAGGCTTCGCGCCCGGCGACACGGGCCGTGTGCTCCACGAGCGTCGGATCCCAAGTGGAGGCCAGCCCGAGCGGGATCGGAAATACCGTACGGAAGCCGTGAATCACGTCCAAGCCAAACAGGAGCGGAATGTGCAATCGCGATTCTTCCACAGCAATCCGCTGGTAGGCGTTGGTCCGCTTTGCCGTCACGATATTGAACAGCGCCCCGATTTGGCCTTTGGCGATCATGTCTTCATAGTCGGTGCGGCCGGTGCCCGGGCCCGTCGGCTGCCCGGCGGAATACTGGACGAGCTGGCCGATTTTTTCCTCAAGTGTCATCTTGCGAAGGAGCTCGCTGACCCGCGCCTCAAGAAGTGGGGAGCTGAGGGCGGACGAACCTCGGGAGCCCTCTGGTCTTGGCGTCGGGCGCGTCTGAGCAACGGAACTCTTCGCGAAGATAAGGAAAAGAAAAGCGATGGTCAGGAAAAGACAGCGTGTGCTGCGCCGGCTTGCGGCGCGGCCGCTCTTCCTCGGCTCGCGGAGATGTAGAAGCATAGCCTCGACCTGTGCCATGTGTAAGATTTCGTTTCGTGCTGGCTTTAGGGCCAAGCGTGATTCCACGTCAAGAGAGAAGAAGCCATTCCGTGTGCCTTCACGCGGTTACCCTAAACCCCGCATCATACGGCAGAAATCCATTGGGGTAAATCGGTTCATTTCGCCGTCTGAAACAGGCAGCTGCCTCTGCTTACTACGACTGCGAGCTATCTGTTTTTCCTCTTGTGCTGGTCCTTTCCGCGCGCCTTAGGCACCGCCTATAGCAACCGCAGACTCACAACCATATACATTAATTTTGGTATGTCAGCGGCGATACTTATTATTTCACTCTTTATAAAAACTCCTTTAAGGTGGACAGTAGCTGCCGCAGCAGTTGCACTTATCTGGCTGATTGTTGGAGCCATGAGGTAACCCTCTTCGACTCTCGGATCGCGGGACTTTGCTTGTGGTCTCTCCGGAGTCCGCGCGAACGCCAGGGGCGAAGAAAGCGCGCACAAGAAACAAAACATCAGACCGCGAGAAAAAAATAGCCGCATCGGGCCCTCACTTGGTCGCCGCTGCATCGGCCGGCGCAGCCGCTTCTTAGCGCCGGTTTGCATTTGAGCGGCGCGATCCACTCCGAGCACGTACAAAAAGATTATGGGCGGCAGGAAACTCAAGAGGCCTCGTACCGCATGCAGCCGCGCCCACTGCGAGAGCAGCTGTCTCGTTCGGTCTGACTTTCTGTCGAGGGCTGGATCGAGCAACTGCTTGTCCGTTGGCACGATGGCAACAAAGGTGAAGCGAACAACCGCTCCGATCAGAATGCCGCCAGAAGCCACAAGCCACTGCCTCCCACGAGCCACGCCGCGATTGAGAACACGGAGCTGGACACCGCCAAAGAAGCTTGCATTACGGTCGCCCGCCTGTAGCTTGCTCAACGAGGTTGATGTAGAGAGCTGCGCCTGCAAAGAAGCTACAAGACAAGGTGGCCAGAATTGAGCGGTTCCCCGTGGAAAGTCCATTCGCCCTCCTCTCTAAGAGCCCTAATCTGGTGACCTAACGAAGTTGAAAAGACACTGAGCGCCGGCGCGAGCCATGCACCGCATTCGCGTAAAATTTGTATGGCTCGCTTGGTTTCCAAGCATTCACACGCAAAAGTTCTCCGCTCGTGGTCTATTCGACACCTGCCTGCAAACCCAGCTTGACCCTACATAAGGCTGGTATAGGATTAAGTTCCCTTCCAAAAAACCGGCACGCGCGGCTACAGGCTGCCCTCTTTCAGCCCTCAGAGTCGTGTCCGGAATAGAACTTCCATTCCTAACGTGATGTGAAATGAAGAGCAAGTCCCTGTTGAATCGGAAGGTGCAACTCGCGTTCGGTGCAGCGCTTGTGCTTCTTCTCGTCCTCGGTGTTGTTTCAGCCGTCTGGGCGCCGACACGAGTACGTCACAATTGCCCCGGGTGGGGGCGGCGGCGTGACCGCGCGGGGGTACGGCGATTCTGCCAGAGATCGACCGGATCGAATCTGAGAAGGACCGTAGAACAAAAAAGAGGAGGATCACCATGACCAAGAGCACAGAAGCGAACACGTTGGAGAGGCCCTCGGCAGCGAACCAAGCTGGCGCGGTTCTGCAGACGACCGCAGAGCACTTCCGCATGCTAGTTGACAACATGAAAGACTACGCGATCATCATTCTGGATACCAGCGGCCGGGTAGCCAGTTGGAACCCAGGATCAGAGACCATCCTGGGGTATCGCTCAAGTGAGATCATCGGCCAGCACTTCTCCCGTTTTTTCCCCAGCGAAGAGGTTCAACGTGGAAAGCCCGAAATGGAACTGAAAGTGGCGACAGCGGAAGGTCGGTCTGAAGATGAAGGTTGGCGGATGAAGAAAGACGGGTCACGATTCTGGTCGAACCAGGTGATTACCGCCTTGCGCGATCAAGGCGGGACCTTGTGCGGCTTCGGCAAAGTTATGCGTGATTTGACCGAGCGTAAGCGGGCGGAAGAGAAAGCAACCCTGCAGGCGCGCGAAATCATTGAGATTTCCACGCCTGTCATTCAGATCTGGGACGGCATACTCATGGCGCCGCTGGTCGGCACGCTCGACAGTGAACGCACGCAGCAGCTCATGGAACGGTTGCTGGAACGTATTGTCGAAACGGACTCAGCAGTGGCCCTTCTGGACGTCACCGGTGTTCCCACCATCGATACACGCACAGCCCAACACTTGGCCGAAACGACCACTGCGGTGCGCTTGTTAGGCGCTCAAGCGGTGTTGACGGGTGTGCGCCCCGCGATTGCGCAAACGCTCGCACACCTCGGCGTCGATTTGGGCAACATCACCACGCGGTCTACGCTTGCGGCGGGCTTGCGCGTGGCGCTGAACCTTCTGAACTTGCAGATGGTTAGCGGCAATGGAAGCGGTAGGAAAGATGCGCAATGAGCGAGGAAAGGCTTTCGATCATCAAAGTCCGCGACATCCTCATGGTCACGATGCCTGCCGACCCGGATGACGCAACCGTCTCGGCGCTCCAGGAGAGGGTATTGCTGGCGATGGAGCGGTCGACAGCCAGGGGCGTTGTCCTGGACGTCTCGGCCGTCGACTCGCTGGATTCGTTTTTCGCCCGGATGATTGCTGAGACGACGCGAATGGTCGGCTTGATGGGTGGACGCACGGTCCTGACCGGGATCCGGCCGAGTGTCGCCATCACCCTCACCCAACTCGGATTGACGCTGGGCAAGACGCGGACCGCCTTGAGTGTAGATCGGGCGTTTGAAATCCTGCGGGATGGGTCCCAACAGGTGCAAAAGCCATGAATGATTCCCTTCCCGAAGAAATTGCCCTCAGGACGGAAACTGACATCATAGTCGTGCGCAAGTCTGTTCGGGAAGCGGCGACCAGGTTGGGCTTCGGGATCACGGATGTTACGCGCATCATTACGGCTGCCTCAGAATTAGCACGGAATGTCTTTCTGTATGCGGGCTCCGGGGTCGTACGGTGCCGGGTGCTGAATGGGTCCGACAGAGTTGGGCTCGAGTTGATTGTTGAGGATCATGGCCCGGGCATCGTCGACATCGACCAAGCCATGCAGCCAGGGTACACATCCGGTGGGGGATTGGGCTTTGGCTTGCCAGGCGCCAAACGCCTGATGGACGAGATGGAAATCGAGTCCGTAGTGGGGAAAGGCACTAAGATTACGATAAAGAAGTGGCGGAAGGGAACATGACAGACCGCCCTGCGGTGCAGGAAACCATCTCGATCTCGGATGTCGGCGATCTCGGCACAGCCCGGCTGGCGGCTAGGTCCATGAGCACGGCAATCGGCTTCGATGAGCGGGCCGTGGAGGAAATCACGCTTGTTGTCAGCGAGTTGGCCACCAATCTCGTCAAGCACGCGAAAGACGGCATCTTGCGGCTGCGACGAGCCGAGGAAGATGGGAGGACCGGAATTCAGATCGATTCCGAAGACCAGGGCCCCGGCATCACCAATGTGGAGGAGGCCATCGCCGACGATTTTTCTACGTCGGGGAGCCTGGGCTGCGGTTTGGGCACGGTTAACCGGCTGATGGACGAATTTGATGTCGCTTCCCGGGCGGGAGCCGGTACGAGCATTGTGTGTAAGCGATGGCTACGACTGGACGTTCCACCTACGCTAGCCTGCCCGCTTGTCTTTGGCGTCGCTACTCGTCCCTACCCGTTGATGTCCGTAAATGGTGACACCTTCGTAATTCAGCAATGGGGGGAGAGCGCACTGGTAGGCGTGATCGATGGTTTAGGTCACGGACAGTTGGCCTACCGCGCCGCTCAGGCTGCGCGGCAATACGTCGAGCGTCATTTTGACCAGTCACTCGACGAAATTTTTCGAGGGGTGGCTCGCACCTGTCGTGCAACTCGTGGTGTCGTGATGGGGTTGGCGCGATTCGACTGGGGGCGGGCCACGCTGACATTTGCCAGCGTTGGCAACGTCGAGGCCCGCGTGTTTGGCAGTCCGGAACCGATGAATTTCGTCTATCCGCGTGGAGTTCTGGGACTGAACGCACGGCGTCCAGTGGTGACGCAGCACCGCTAGGAACTGAGCAATGTGATGGTGCTTTATTCGGACGGACTGATCCCGCACTGGCGGTGGAGCGATTTTCCTCATCTCGCCGAGGCGTCAGCCACGGTGGCCGCCCAGGAGTTATTGCGCGCATTTGCTCGGGAGACCGATGATGCCACCGTCGTCGTGGTCAAGCGTGCGGGAAACCTAGCGGGAACGGCCGAGGGCGCATAAGCGGAGTCGGCAGACTGCTAGGAGAGATGGCAAGCGGAATGTCCAAGTACGATTTCCAGCAACCGTCGACGGATGCCGAGGAAACCATTCACGCGCTCCAGGCGGAACTGGCCGAGACAAACCGTGGATTGATCGCACTGTCGTTGGAATTAGAGCAGCGCATCGATGAACAAACGGCGCAACTCCGGGCAGCGCATGATGAATTGCAGCGTACCAATGCCGGGTTAATTCAGTTGACGATAGATCTGGAAGACCGTGTGGCCCAGCGCACGGAAAGTGAAGAGAAGTTTCGAAACCTTGCGGAAGCGGCAAACGACGCCATTCTCTCGGCCAACAGCTGTGGCAAGATCGTCTACTTCAATCCTGCGGCCGAGCGTATCTTTTCTTATTCCCCGACGGAGATCATTGGCCAGCCACTCACCATCCTCATGCCAGAGCGGTTCCGCGATCCTCATCGGCAAGGATTGGATCGCTTTCTGAGGACCGGCGAGGCCCGCGTCATCGGTAAGACCGTCGAATTGGCCGGCCGGAGAAAAGACGGCACAGAGTTTCCTCTCGAACTCTCGCTGTCCAGTTGGAAGACCCGCGAAGATACTTTCTTTACAGCTATCTTGAGTGATATCACCGAGCGCAAGAAATCCGAGGAAGCCCTGAAACATCAGGAAGCACGGGAGCGAAGGTCGGTGGAATTGAAGCGCTCGAATGATGAACTGCAGCAGTTTGCCTACATCGCCGCGCACGACCTGCAGGAACCCTTGCGCATGGTAGCCAGTTACACGCAGCTCCTGGCCAAACGCTACAAGGGGCGTCTGGACTCCGACGCCGACGAGTTCATCGCTTATGCGGTGGACGGGGCCCATCGCATGCAGCTCTTGATCGGAGATCTGCTGGCCTATTGCCGTGTGGGGACAACAGGAAAGGAGCTGCGTGAAACTTCCAGTGAAGCCGCATTGGAACAGGCGCTCTTGAATTTGGAGGGTGCGATCCAGGAGAGCGGCGTGGTGGTCACGCACGATCCGCTGCCCACCGTGATTGCAGATGGCGCTCAATTGGTACAGCTATTTCAGAACGTCGTCGGCAATGCCATCAAGTATCGCAGCGCGGAACTCCCGCGCGTCCACGTATCTGCCAAGAAAAATGGCGGCAACGAATGGATCTTTTCCATGCGAGACAACGGACTTGGCATCGACCCTAAGTACTTCGAGAAGATTTTCGTTATGTTTCAGCGGTTGCACGGCCGAGAAGAGTTTTCCGGCACCGGAATCGGCTTGACGGTGTGCAAGAAGATCGCGGAACGCCACGGCGGCCGGATGTGGGTAGAGTCCGAGCCCGGAAAGGGCTCGACCTTTTACTTTGCTCTCCCGGAAAAGCGATGAAATGGCCATAAACATAGGGGAAAACGGCACGCCCATAGAGATTCTCTTGGTGGAAGACAGCCCCGGCGATGTACGGCTCACTCAGGAGGCCCTGCGAGACGCCAAGGTGCAAAACACCCTGCATGTTGCTTCGGACGGGATGGAAGCGACATCCTTCCTGTGGCGGCAAGGGAAGCACGCCAATGCGCCTCGCCCGGATCTTATCCTGTTGGATCTGAACCTGCCCAAAAAGGGTGGCCGGGAGGTTCTGGAGGAAATTAAGCTGGACCCCAGCCTGAAAAGTATCCCTGTGGTCATCTTGACCACCTCGGCGGCTGAAGAGGACATCCTGCGGAGTTACCAGCTTCATGCCAACTGCTACATCACCAAGCCTGTGGACCTGGACCAGTTCCTGAAAGTCGTCAAGACTATCGACAATTTCTGGCTGGCCATTGTCAAACTCCCGACCGTTGCAAAGTGATGAGCGAAAAAACCATCAGAATTCTTCTTGTCGAGGACAACGCCGGCGATGCCCGTTTGCTGCGCGAGATGCTCAATGAGCCAGGCTCGCTCAAAATCGAATTGACACACCTCGGGTGCATGAGCGAGGCCGTGCATCATCTTGCGGCGAGTGCGGTGAACATTATCTTGCTCGACCTCGGGTTGCCCGATGCACAAGGATTAGGAGCCGTGCGGCAGGCGCACGCGGTCGCGCCCAGCGTCCCGCTGGTTGTGCTGACGGGCCTGGACGACGAAGTATTGGCCGCTCAAGCTTTGCAGGAGGGCGCCCAAGACTATCTCATCAAAGGCCAAATCGAGACCTACGCGCTTCTTCGATCCCTGCGCTATGCCATCGAGCGCCAGCGTATGCAGGTGGAGACAGACCAGATCAGGAAACTGCAGCTACAGCTGAAGGATGATTTCCTGTCCCATGTATCGCACGAGCTTCGTTCGCCCCTCACTGCGATCTATCAATTTGTGACGATTGTCGCGGATGGATTGGCGGGTGAGACGAAACCGGAACAGCGCGAGTACCTCCAAATCATTTTGAGGAATGTGCGGCAGCTTCAATCCATGATTGATGACTTGCTCGAGGCCACTCGAGCGCAGGCGGGTAAACTCAACGTTGAGCCGCAATGTGTCTCCGTTTCCGATGCCATCGTTTACACCGTTAGTACGCTCCAAGCAACTGCCCTAGCCAAAGAAATTACTCTCTCCTTCGATCTTTCCACGCGCGTGCCGTCCGCTTACGCCGATCCGACTCGCTTACGGCAGATCCTGCTCATTTTGTTCGATAACGCCATTAAGTTTACGCCCAACGGCGGCGCAGTGAAGGTCCAGGCCCGGGCGCTCGAGGCAGATCCGAGTTTCTTGCTCGTGGAGGTTTCTGACTCGGGATGCGGGATCAGCCCGGATATGACCGAGCGGATTTTTGAACGCCTCTATCAAGTAGCAGCTCCTGCTTTGGCTGCCCGCGAGGGCCTTGGACTTGGGTTATACATCTGCAAAGAGTTGGTTACGCGACAGGGTGGCCAAATCTGGGTCCAGAGCCCTCCGGGGCAAGGAGCCATCTTTTCGTTTACATTGCCCGTTTTTTCTCTAGGCAGCCTGATTGCCCCGCTGCTCAGGAATGAAGCCTGGCCGGCGGATTCGGTCGCCCTGATGAGCGTGGAGATTGGCTCACAGGATGGCTGGCTTTCCAAGGAGAAGCGCGAGCGATGGTCGCGCGAGAGCCGCATCCTCATACAAAAATGTATGCTTCCGGATTTGGATGTGCTCTTGCCGAAAATGGATTCCGGAGGAGCCGGGGAAGTCTTCTTTGTCGTGGCCTTTGCGAATGACAAAGGCGCGGCAGTACTTGCCAAACGGATCCGAGAACAATTCGGGCAACTTGAACAACTTAAGCAAGCAGGCCTGACCTTTTCAGTTTCTTACAAATTCCTGAAGCCGCCCCCCACGGACGCAGTCGCACTCTCGGAGAACACCGTGGGGAAGATGGCCGCAAGAATCGAAGCGCTAATCAAGTCGGAAATCAACACGAGAACTATCCATCATGAATAAGAAAATTCTCATTATCGAGGACGATCCCGACGTGCGGCTGGGGTACCACATCCGCCTCAAAGCAAACAATTACGATACCTTCTTTGCGGCCGATGCGCTTGTCAGCATCACGGAGGCACGCAAGCACCAACCGGACTTGATTATCCTCGACCTGGGTTTGCCCGCCGGCGACGGATTCGTTGTCATGGAGAGGCTAAAAGCAAACACTCACCTTGCGGTGATTCCTATCATCGTCGTGTCGGCCCGTGACCACCGCGGAAACAAAGATCGGGCTCTGAAGGCCGGGGCGAAGGCTTTCCTGCAGAAAGAACCCAATGTATCAACGCAACAGCGAACCTAACCACGGGTGTGATAGCCGGCCGGGACGCCCGAGGATTTTCATGAACATCGATGACACTGATCATACGCTACTTCTCACCGTTCCTCCGCGCCTGCTATTTCCTCTCTGGGGTAATGTGTGCAGTCATTCTATTGCTTTTAGGTTGGAGCCTGCTTACTCGGACATTGGGGCATCCGCTTTTTTGGCTGACGCTCCTTCTCGGCGCCTTCGGTATCTTTGGGGCTTGTGGACTGAGAATCGTTGACCAGCGCACCCATGGATCTTGATCTGACGTTTCGGACCCAGAAACGGTAATCTAACTGCTGAAGCTCTACGGAACCTTCTCGCCCAGCCTGATATCGGGCGGTGGATCGCTGCTCCGTGGGGTTTGCAATCCGAACTGTTTGCGAAGGCCGTTGTCTAAGAGCCTGGCCGGAGCAAATCTCCTCAGCAGGCTGAGAAACTTCGCCTCGCGCCCGGCTGGATATCGCAATCGCGGAGAGCGACTCGTGAGCGCCTCCATGACAACCGAAGCTACTCTGACAGGGTCCTCACCCTTGGCGATACTTTCTCGGATGGCATCAAGAACGCGATTGCGATCGCTGGCATAAGCCACGAGGGGCTGACCGGCTAGCTGACCATTCTGGCCGATACTTGTTCTAGTGAATCCGGGCTCAATCACGGATACGCGAATCCCAAACTGTCTCACTTCATGATCCAGCGATTCGGAGTAGCCCTCGAGAGCATGTTTGCTCGCGGCGTAGATCCCCTGGTAAGGCGCGGGCAGAAATCCGAGGACTGAGCTGATGTTGGCAATGCGCCCATACCCTTGCTCCCGCATAATGGGCAGAAGCGCTTGGCTCATTCGTAGAACGCCAAAGAAATTCGTTTCGAAAACGTCCTTGGCTTCTTCTATGCTGGTCTCTTCCAAGGATGCAATCAACGTGTAACCAGCATTGTTGACCAGGGCATCGATTCGCCCGGCTTGATCGAGCACGGTTCGCAGACAGGAACGCACGGACTCCTCATCGCGAACATCCAGCCGAACCAGTTCCACACCTTCCAACGGCCCGTTGATCTCACTGGGTTTCCGCATCGTTCCGAAGACTCGAAACCCTCGACGTGACAGCAGCGTTGCGGTAGCCCGCCCAATTCCAGACGATACTCCCGTCACTAAAGCTACTTTTTTATCGATCATAATTTGCCTCCTAGTAGATCAACTTGATTTCGATGTGTCTCCCTGAGACTCAAGATTCGGCCGTCTCGCGCACCGGCTGGCGGTTTCGTGTCAGGTGAGGCACGATGCCAAGCAACCGCTCGATCACCATGAGCTGCGCCCGATGGTGCATTTCGTGTTCTTTGGTCCCGAGCAGCCATTCAAAACGGCTTTGCGAAGCACCGCCGGGCATCCGAATTTGTTCAGCCAGCAGCGCCTCTGGAAGGCCCTCCACCCACCGAGACCACCGTTCTCCTTCCGTGCGCAATAAGTCGACGATCTGGTCCTTTGATCTTGCGCGCTTCTCCTCGAGGTTCGATTTCTGAAGGAGCGCCCCAAAATCGAAGCCCTCCAGCGACGAGAGGTGTTCTTCCTCGTGGAGAAAACGATCGAACTGCGATCGAAACACAATATGGACAAGCGTTTCCGTCACGGAGCGGCTTTCCGGCACGGGACGATAGCCATAGTCCTTTTCCGGAATGTCTTCGGCGATTAAAATCGTGTTCTTGCGCACCGTGCGCATGCTGCCTGCCAACTGCTTGGGTCCATAGAAACTCATTGTGTCCTCCTCACTTTGTCCTTGAATCGCCTAACTTGAGGCCGAGCCGAGCCGCCCCTGAAGATGAGTGCACGGCGATAGGCGACAGCCTCCTTTGACGTGAAACATTCATGGTGTCGGTTTGTTCATGGATACAGCGCCACCTACGCTCCAGCCGCCACCCAAAGCGCGATACAATCCAACGAGATTGGTAGTGACACTCGTTTGGCTTTGAACAAGTTGATCTTCGTTAGCATAGAGTTCGCGTTGCGCTTCCAGTACCGACAAGAAGTCAACGAGACCCGCCCTGTATTGCTCGGTAGCGAGATCGACTGCCAACTGGCTGTGTTGTACCGCTTCGTTGAGCCGATCGCGACGCTCCTGTTCCTGCGAATAGTTAACCAATGCATCTTGGACTTCTTCGAGAGAATTCAGGATGGCTGATTGGTAGCTAATTAGTGCCGAACGCTGGCGCGAGGTCTGCACGGCGATGTTGGAGCGAATGCGTCCCCCGGTGAATAACGGCAAGCTTATCCCGGGACCAGCCGAGAAGAAGTTGCCTACTCCTAGGGTGAGATCATGAAGTTGAGTAGCCTGACGCCCGGCCGTGCCGGTTAGGACGAAGCGAGGAAACAAGTCCGCTTTCGCCTCGCCGATTCGAGCTGTCGCCGCAGCCAACTGTGCTTCGGCGCGGCGGATATCCGGACGCCGCTTCAAGAGGTCCGATGGCAGGCCGACCTCGACATCGGGGCCTGCAGGTGGAATCGGCCCCGTTTTCTCCAGCTCGCCACGCAGGGCGCCGGGCTCTTCTCCCAGAAGAACGCTCAAACGATGAATGGAAACATCGATTCCGCTGATAAGGGTCGGAACCACAGCCTTTGTGGATTCGAGTTGCGCTGCCGCGCGCGATACATCGAGTTCAGTAGCCAATCCTGCCTTCGCTCTGGCGGTAGTTAGATCAAGAGTGTCCTGTTGTGTTTGGATGTTTTTGTTTGCGATCTCCAGCCGACGTTGGAAGCCACGCAGTTGCGCGTAGACGCGGCCAACATCTCCCAACAGAATCACCAGCACGTCGTGGCGATTTTCCTCGGCTGCCGCCACATCCGCAGTGGCTGCCTGGACGCCGCGACGAGTTCCCCCGAAAACATCGAGCTCCCAGGAGGCGCTCAGATTTCCCTGGAAGGAGTTGGTCTCAAACGGAGAGATCAAGCTCGGGCGCGCATTGGGGTCAGCGGAGGATGGCACCGCGCGGATCACTCCCTGACTGATTCCTCCCCGCAGCCGCGTCGCCGAAGCGTTGGCGCCGACGGAGGGAAAATAACCTGATCGCGCGATGCCTCGTGCTGCGCGGGCTTCCACTACTCGTTCGAGAGCCAGCTTGAGATCCAGGTTTCGACGCACAGCGCGCTCGATCAGAGAGTTGAGCTCCGAGTCTTGAAACGATGCCCACCACTCGTCTGTCTCCAGTGGTTTCGTTGAGGTTCCGCGAGCCGGCGCAGCCGTCCACTGTCCGGGAACCGCAACCTGCGGCCGTTTGTAGTTCGGGCCAACCGCACAACCCGTCAGCAGAAGAAACGAAAAGACGGCTACGACCGAACTTAGCCCTTTCACTGCCCACCTCCTACCGCGGGGCCGGAATGCTGACGGAATGTCCTCGATGTGAGCGGCGTTTCGATGTACACGTCCATTTGCTGCCCCACATAGAGAGGCGCGTCCTGGTCTTTCACGCGATAGATGACCTGCAGAACGCGTGTATCCACGCGTTCGGTGCTATCGCCTGTCAACGACTTTTTAGGGATCACATAAGGCTCAAAACGAACGAACTCCAGAGGGATTCTCAGAGAACCGTTGCCGCGAGGCGACGCCAGGGCGGGGGCACCTCCCTGCACGCGCCAGGCATCGTGCTCATCCACATCCACGCGAACATGCAAAGGAGTGACACTTCCGAGGATCATTAGAGGCTCACTGAGCGGGCCGCATTGCCCGTACTGACCGAGCCGTACTTTGTTCTGCAGAATGACTCCAGCGATCGGGGCGCGCATGCTTAGACGATCAACGTTGGTCTCAACCAGCTTGAGCTGAGCTTCTGCCTGGGCCACCTCGGATTTCGCCACGGCAATATCGGGCGCCCAGGCGCCCGCCTTCAACAAAGCTAGTTGGGCCTGCGCCTCGGCCAAACGCGCCTGTGCCGCTTGGTATGCAAGTCTCCTGCGCTGAACGTCCTCCTCACGGACAGCCCGCCTATCCGTGACGCTTTCGATCAATCTCACTTGTACCTCTGTGTCCGCCAAATTCGCCTGCGCCTCGCGCACGCGTGCCTCTGCCGGTGGGATGTCTTCCGCGCGCGGTTGCTCTTCGAGCTTCGTGCGGCGTGCTCGCGCTGCTTCAAGTGCCGCGCGCTTGACTCGTTGATCCGCCTGTAGGTCGCGGTCATCCAGCGAGAAGAGCTTCTGTCCTGCTTGAACACGGTCGCCCGCTTTCACGTACACCCCTGTGACCATGCCCGAGACGGCGCAACTAAGGTCAATGTTTTCGGTGCTGGCTTCGACCAAGCCAACCGCTCCCACAGCCGATTGAAACTTGGTGGCCGGAGGAGGAGATGGCGGGGGTTCCCCATGACGGACCGGCTTCATGGCAATCACTGCGCCCACAGCAAAAACCAACGCGATGGCCGCGATCAAAGGTATGGTTTTCTTCATGATCCTAGTCTCCTGTCGTCGTGTAAGACCTTGCGTCTGGCTCCGCCAATGACCATGTTTCAGAAGCTGCCACAAGACCGTTCGTCAGAGCCCCGTTCTTTCGGTTTTCCTCTAAGGACACAATCCGGCCGTCGTCCATATGGGCGATTTGGTCGGCGAAATCGAAAATGCGGGCATCATGGGTGACGATGATGACGGCGCGGTCGGGCCGAACTGCTGTCGCACTCAACAGCTCCATGACCGCATGACCGGTGCGTCCGTCAAGGGCTGACGTCGGTTCGTCGCAAACGATCAACCTCGGCTCGTGAACCAGTGCTCGGGCCAAGGCCACCCGCTGCTGCTCCCCGCCCGAGAGCTCAGAGGGCAACGCGTGGGCCCGATGGGCCATGCCCAGAGTAGCCAGGAGCTCTTTGCCTCGCGCGACTGCCTGCTGCCTTTTAACTCCACCGGCCAGCAAGGGCACAGCCACGTTTTCTGCGGCGGTCAAAGCAGGAATCAAGTTGTACTGCTGAAAGACAAAGCCCAGATTCTCTCGTCGAAAGAGAATGAGCTCCTCCGGCGAAAGCGCTGTGGGGCGTTCGCCCAAGACGACGAGCTCGCCTGAAGTGGCGTCGAGCAGACCTGTGATCACGCTGAGCAGAGTTGTCTTGCCGCTGCCGCTCGGCCCGACCAACATCGTGAGCTCGCCCAGGCGGATTTCAAGGTCAATGCCACGCAGGGCGTGGACCTGTGTGTCCCCACGGCCAAAGACTTTTGTTACGTCACGCGAGAAAACCGCAATTCCATCTGCAACCATGTGCTTACCCCCGGAAAACCACTGCGGGTTCGAGGACGATGACGCGGCGGATGCTCATCAGGCTGGCCAGTCCGACCACAAAGAGCACGACTACCGCGATGCCTGCCATGACCTGCCAGGGCAAAACGATTCCGCGCGTCGGCAGATAGTTCAAGAAGCTCGCAAAGAAGGCCGCGGCCATGCCCATGCCGAGGGCGTAGCCGGTGGCGCCCACAACCATGGCTTGCAGCAAGATCATGGCGATGATTCGCCGATTCGTTACGCCGATGGCCTTCAGAGCGCCAAACTGTTTCAGGTTCTCGATGGTGAAGATGTAAAAGGTCTGGCCGGGTACCACAGTGCCGACGATCAGAGCAATCATTACCGTAATGCCGAAGTTCACGGGGATGCCTGTGTTCCGCAGGTAGAAACGGAACGCGTCCCAGGAAAACTCTTCATTGCTTCTGGCCTTCAGTCCCGTCGCAGCCTCGATCCGATGGCCCACCTCCCCAGTTGAAAGCCCCGCCACGGGCTTGGCGAGAACAAAGGAGAGCAGATTGCGCTCGCGTCCCACAAACCCAAGCGCTTGGCTGTAGCGCGTGTGGAGGACAGGGAAGCTCTGAAACGGAGCCGATGCGTCACTGATCCCGACAATCAAGACCCGCCTCTCATTCATCTGAAGAGTCTTGCCCACTTGAAGGGGCTCACCAGGGAAGAAATACCGGAATCCCGCCTTGTCAATGATGGCCGCATCCGGCTGACCGAGGTCATAGATCGAACCCACCAGCATCTTCCGAGGAGCACCCACAAGCGTCGCATCGTCCACACCCAAGAGAATCACGTTGCGGAATTTTCCGTCCGGGGCTTTCGCGCGTCCCAGCCCCTTGTAGAGCGGCACCGCCCACTCGACTCCGGGCACGCTGCGGACTCGATAAAGGTCGTAATCCCGCAGGGCGTACACTTCATCGCTATAAAGTGTTTGGGGATCCATCACCCAGATATCGGCGTCCACAACGTCGAGAATCTGGCTGGCGGGCCGTGTCATGATGCCAATGAAAATGGAAATCTGATTGGCCAGCAGGAACGAAGCGAAGGCAATGGCGAAGATCAGGCTGAAATACTTGGCCCGATCGGCCACCAGCATCTTCCAGGCAACGAAGTTCATCTTGGGGCCACCTCACGCAACTTCATTTCCAGAACATACGTACCAGTCGGTATTTAGTTACGCCGCAAACCACCTTCGCCAAGCAAACAAGGATTCCCTCCTGATTAGCTGGAGCCCGGGGTGCGCAAGCCTTTCAAATAGCTCGCCAAGCCTGCCTTGCAGTTATCAAACACGTCTGTGTCCTGAGCGTTCTTCGCCAGGGACAGGCTGCCTTCTAAGGCAGCAATGAAGAAATCGGCGGATTCAAGTGGATCGACGTCAGATCTTACCTGGCCCCTTTCCTGGCCTCGCCGTAACGCTTTCGCGATCCCCTGTCGCCACTCGCGGAAGACACCCTCCAGCCGCTTCCGGAACCCTTCATCCAGAGGTGACATTTCCTGTGCCAGGTTGTTCAGGGGACAGCCCAGACGTTGATCAAAGCCAGGGTGCGGCTCTTTCGCGCGAAGAATGGCCAACAGACCATCGATGGGATTCTCGGCCTTCTCCAAGGAACGCACCCATCTATTGAGTATGTGCTCGCGTATCAGCTCATCCACCACTGCGTAGCCCAATTCTTGCTTGCTGCCAAAATGATGATAGAGGGCTCCCTTGGTGACATTCGCGTTAGACAAGATATTGTCGAGGCTTGCGGCTTGGAACCCAGACTTGTACATTTCTCGAAAGGCTGCTCCTAGCAGACTGCGTCGGGTTAAGTCCGGATTTCGGTGTGTCGCCATCTTACTCACCTTCGCTGCTGCCGCCTCTCCATAACATACCAACCAGTATGCATGTATAGATGCCGGTGTCAAGCGGAAAGTTTCAAAAAGATTTCCTTGGGCACGCAAATCTTCGTCCAGTAGGAGATCGAAGAGAGATTCCTCGCGGAGTTTATCCCACCCCTGGCGGGGCTCGGAATGACGGAAGGCGCTTTCAGAGATGACAGGCCCACCCAAGCTGCCCGAGGATGGGGCACCCGCCTAGAAGTTGCCGCGTGGAGTGCGCCGGAGAGTTTTTCGGCAGGCTGTTAGGGATTCAGGCCGCGCACGCAAAGCTTATGCTACCAAGCCACGAATCTTCCAATCCACGAGTTCAAATCTCTCTAGCCACGTCATTTATTTCTCTTTCCTTTCAATGATTTCGGAGATTCAGCGTGGCGGGGGCGCGGATTCGGGCAGCAGCGTGATCTGCGACTGGCTGCGCACGCTGCCGGCGTAGCGCACGCGCGACTCACCGGCCGCCGTAGACACGGTGACGTCGAGGTCCTGGGTGCCTGACTGCGTCACGCTTACCACCCAGCCCGTGCGCAGCGAGACGTAGCTAAGGCTTTCGCCTGAACCAGTCCACTTGCCGGCGGTGCGCAGGCTGTTCTTGCGGTACTCCTCCGGGGTGGGGTCGCGGAGAGGGTGCGGCTGGAGCATGGCATAGCGGCTGAGGATGACCGCGCAGGTTTCGTACGGCAACACGTCGTTGGGGGCCAACGCGCCGGCGGGGGTCGCGGGGCGGCACCGCTCGTCCCGCAAGTAAGTGGACTCGCTGCGCCAGACGGTGCCAGCAATGGGCGCGGAGGGGGCGGGTTGCTCCAAGGACCACTTCTGCCCCGGCACAATACCTTCCTTCGGCAGCGCGGCCCCCAGGGCGAGTTGCCCGATCCATTCGCGGGCTGCGTTGGCGGCCCTCTCATCCGAGAGAATTTCCTGCAGGCCTTCGACATCGATGACTTTCCCATGGGCATCCAGCGTGAACAGGATCGTGCGCCCTGCAAGCTTCCCGTACTGCTCTTCGATGGTAGCGGCTTCGGGATCGAAGGTATCACTGCGAGCGGTGGCCGTGGATTTCTCATACGTTGTGCGCAGCCGTATCCAGCCTGCCCCGGAGGGATTTCTGGAACGTGCGCCGGATGGGTTTCCCGGCTGCCCAGAGGCATCCGGCCCCGACTTTATGGGCGTCGTCTCTCCGCCCAACACCTCGACGCGCACAATAGCGGCCCAAGTCATTTCCAGTTGCGTAGGCGCCTGCGGATCCTCAACCAGCCCCGTGCGCCGGCCCTCGGTTGTGGTGCGGATTTCCATCTGATAGCGCAGCACGCGTCCGGGGACAAACTGCGGCGCGAGCACGACACGCTGCGGCGGCTCGGCTGCGCGACGCACGCGACTCCCACCGGACTGCTGGAGCGGCCACGGACAGGGCCGAGCAGCGCTACTCCCGCTCGCCCAGAGCAGAGCGACCAGGCTTAGGAGATAGGCAAGGCGAGTCATTGCAGGCCTCGATCTGAACCTCAACGGACAATCGTCCCCGAAACTCCGGCTGCTCGCGCAGGCCTTTGACCGGCGCCAGCATCCAGGTGATCTCGCGCGTGGCTGAGCGAGTGGCGGCCATCAGGCGACCATCGCCCAGCGAAACCGTGTTCACCGATTCGGCATGGAAGCGCGCCTGGGCCGTGCCCTCCGGCGGCTTCTCCACGCCCGAAACCACGGTCCCCGAGAGTTGCTGCACGACGTGCAGCCGCGCCGCAGGCTCTGGAAATCCAGTCGTCGCAAGCCATCCGCCGACTTCCGAACCGCGCGCATCGGCCCAGTGCGGGAGTTGCGCCGTGCGTGGCTCCTGCCAAAGTTCTCCAAATCGGATGGGAGCCGCAGGCAGCGCGACCCCCGGCCGCAGCGCCCGCAGCAGCCAGAGCGTCAGCACCGGCGGAGACGCCTCTTCCAGTGGTGGCGCGCCATCCGGGCTGAGGTCAGTCAGTTGGCCCGCGCGGGTTTCGTGGTAGCGCAGCACGCGCATCACACCCCATTTTTCAAATGCCTCGAGCACGGCCTTGACCAACTTTTCGGTCTCCTCGTCAGCGCTCGACCCGCTGGCTTGCGCGCTCTCAGCTTCATCCAGCACTTCCTCTATGTCTGCGGTGCCGTCAGCGCTGACGGAGATCACGTGCTGGGTGGCCCGCCAGGAGAGCCGCCCATGGGCCTCGCGCAAGAACGGCTTGACGTAAGTCTTCGCGCCGATCTGGACGGGTTGCTGGCCCTGAATCTCGCTGCGCACAAGGAGTTGGATGCGGTAGCTGGCGCTCATGCCCGCGAGAAAACTGCGTTCCAGCGGCTTCTCCTGCGCGACTACCGGAGGAACCAGCAGGCCCAGCAGGCACCACATCACGCTACAGACTAAATCACTCATCGACCGGACGCTAGCACGCCGTTTCCCACCAGACAATTCCAGCGCCCGGAAACGCGCGAAGCGCCATAGTCGAGCCATCAATTGCCGCCGGGCATTCCGCTGCGAGACTCGACCGGGCTGATCTGCGGCGCGTCAAGGGGACCCATGATGCGAATCGTTTTGCCAGGAGGGTCGCCAGCCGGTTTGTCGTCTGGTCGCACCAGAGCGTGAAGGCGCAAATCGAGCGTGCGCGAGAAATCCACGCTGCCCTCGGCCTCCAGATTGTCTCCGCGGTCCGAGAGCCGGAGACTTTCGACCTGGATCTTACCGGCGGCCAGGGAGAAGCGGGCGTCGGCTGCCGCAAATTGGCTGGCGCCCGGCCGAAACTTCTCGAGCAGGTATGCGGCCCTTATGTCCAGGCCGCGCAGCCTTGGCCCGCGCACACCTATTGTGCCGCGGCCTTCGAGG
>QHYU01000189.1 GCA_003224235.1 Acidobacteriota bacterium | reverse complement strand
CGCACTGCTTCTTTTCGGCGGCAACGGCGGCGTCTCTTGGGCCGAGCAGTACGTGCCGTCCGGCGTGACGGCCTTGCTGGTCGCCTCAGTCTCGCTCTGGATGGTGCTGCTGGAGTGGCTGCGGCCCGGCGGCACGCGGCCAACGTGGCGCGTGATGGTGGGCCTGGTGTTGGGCTTTTCGGGATTGGTGTTGCTCGTTGGTCCGGGTAATCTCTTTCCAGGGTCGGGTGGAGGCGGCCGAGTTGACCCGCTGGGCGCGATCGTGCTCGTGTTGGCTTCGCTCTCCTGGGCGACCGGTTCGATTTTTTCGCGGCACGTGAAGCTCCCGCACTATCTTCTGCTGGGTACCGCCATGCAAAGCCTGGCAGGCGGCGCGTTGCTGATCCTTGTTGGTCTGCTCTCCGGCCAGGGAATGCGGCTGGATTGGCGCACGACGTCGCTGGCTTCGGTGCTTGCGCTGGGCTACCTGATTGTCTTCGGCTCACTGCTGGGTTTCAGCGCTTACACCTGGCTGCTGGGTGTGGCTCCACCGGCGCGAGTCGCGACCTATGCCTACGTCAATCCAGTGGTGGCCATGCTCCTGGGCTGGGCGCTAGCGGGCGAGCGGATCACGCTGCGCACGCTAGCCGCCGCGGCAATAATTGTCGCCGCCGTGGTGCTGGTCATCAGCTCGCGGCCACAGCCCATTCCCTCGACTGGGCAGGAGCTTGCCGCGGCGCCTGAGAAGGCAAAAGCCTGAACCATCCATAAGGGCAGGCCCACGTGCCCGACCGGCAGGCTGGGCGCGGCACCGGCCCATGCTCCGCCAACAACCCTGCGCTCACGCCAGCCGGAAAATAAACTTTGATCGCAAGAATCGGATAGAATTGCACGCCAAAGCGGCTTATCTTTGCCCTGTTGTTGATACTGGATGGAAAAAATGCCCGAAACGAAAGCAGCAGACACGCAATTGACCAGTTCGCCCCTCAACCCGCGGCACTGTTGGCGCGCGGTGGCGGCGCGGGACACAAGCTCCGATGGGAAATTTGTCTATGCCGTCCGCTCCACCGGCATTTATTGCCGGCCGTCGTGCCCGTCGCGCCGGCCTCAGCGAGCTCAGGTGCAGTTCTTCGCCGTGCCGGAGACCGCCGAGCGAAATGGCTTCCGCCCCTGCCGCCGGTGCCGGCCCCGCAATGCGGCGCGCAGCCCGCAAGCAGAACTGGTCGGGCGGCTCTGCCGGTACATCGAGGCGCATCTCGATGGCGCGTTTACGTTGGAGTCGTTGGCTGCCCAAGCCGGCATCAGCCCGCACCACTTGCAACGAACCTTCCGGCGCGTGATGGGAATTTCGCCGCGGCAATACGCCGACGCGTTGCGCCTGCGCCGGCTGAAAAAACAATTGCGCAAAGGAGACGACGTGACTACAGCACTCTACGAAGCAGGATACGGCTCCTCAAGCCGGCTCTACGAACGCTCGGACGCGCAGCTCGGAATGACGCCGGCGACCTACCGCCACGGCGGGCGCGGCATGCGCATCGGCTACACGATTGTAAGCTGCCCGTTAGGACGGCTGCTGGTGGCCGCGACCCGGCGCGGAGTTTCCGCCGTTTATCTGGGCGGTTCGAATGGGCCGCTCGAAGCGGCGCTGCGCGAGGAGTACCCGGAAGCGGAAATCTACCGCGACAGCAATGGCATGTCGCATTGGGTGCGGGCGCTGCTGCGCCATCTGGCCGGCCAGCAGCCGCAGCTCGACCTGCCCGTGGATGTGCAGGCCACCGCGTTCCAGCGCCGCGTGTGGGACATGCTGCGCGCCATCCCTTACGGCAGCACGCGCTCCTACAGCCAGGTTGCGCGCATGCTGGGCCGCCCGACAGCCACTCGCGCGGTGGCGCGCGCCTGCGCCACCAACCCGGTATCGGTCGTCGTCCCGTGCCACCGCGTACTCCGCGAAGACGGCGGCCTGGGCGGCTACCGCTGGGGATTGAATCGCAAACGAGCGCTGCTCGAGCAGGAACGAAGCGTCAGCCAGCACGGCATAAGCCGAACCGCCGCACCCTCCAGCTAATGCCGTTCCAGCTTAAATAGCTGGAACGGCGCTAGCTCTGTGGCTTGATCTTGGTGGTGCCGCGGGGCCAGTGCGGTTTGAAGCGGGAGTTGGCGATCTTGATGTTACGCACGACGTTCGTATAGCGAATGACGAAGTAGTCTTCCGATCCGGTTTCAAAGAACTTCTGCTGCGCGGGCAGCCAGGTGGCCTCGTTAATCCACAAGTGAATCTTGGAGACTTGCTTGCGCACATCGTCGGATTTCGGCGTCAGCTCAAGCAGGATCACCTTTTGTTTGTCGAGCTGCTCCTCACCCAACAAAGTCACCAGGTAGCTTTTTGTCAGCTCCGACCCTGAGGTTCCGAATCCCAAAAGCAAGAACTGATCGACCAGGCTGCGGTGCTTGCCGAGGTCGTACTGTTCGACGCGCTTGATCTTCGGGTTGAAGACGTAGAGCTCATCGTCGTCGCGCAGGATCGTGCGCGGGCTGGGCTGGCTCAGCTCGATGCGCATCTTGTTGTCCGAACGAACCAGGATTTGTCCGGTTTCGGTGGAGCGATCGTTCACCACCACGGTGACCTTGGTGCGCTCGAGGTCGGCTGTCAGGCTGTGAAACTCCTTGGCACCCGTGTCGAGCTGCTTGAGGACGGCTTCCAGCGTCCAGGTGGTGGTCTGATTCTGGCTCCAGTCGCGCCCCGCAGACGAATCCAGAGCGCCCAGAGCAGGCCCTGAACGCGCACCGAGCCACAGACTCACAGGGGCCAACGTCATCGCCAACACAAAAACCCTTACCCAGCGCTTAGTTTTCAAAACTCTACTCCTCCCGAGCTTGGGTAGAGGGAAAAGGACAGTCTCGCAAAGTCCGCACGGGACCCCCACCCACAGAACCAGCCGGGACGCAACCGCGCATCCTATCACAGCCGGTGGGATGCCCAGAACCTGCGGGGCGTTTCGCGAAGCCAAAGGACAACGCGTCTTTCAGAGTCGCCCGGGAGGCACAGTATCCCCGACATTCCCTCTCCGGGAAGCAAGTTGCGCGCCCACTCGGCCCGCGATCTTATTTCTTCACGGTGACAGCGTAATAGAGGACGGCGCCGTCGTCTTCGCGGATGGGGTCAATTTGCACAACCTCGAATCGGCCGTCCTTCAGCTCGCTGACATTCTTGCGGAGGATATCGTGTGTCTCGAGCGCGATCTCCGGTTTCGGTCGAGCTGAGACAAGCAGGGCGGCATCCACGCGATAGGTGCGGGTGCGTTGCGCGGAGTCTTCGGAGATGGGCTCGATGCGCGTACCGTGGGGCGTCGGGCCGACCTGGGGTTGATCATTGAAGTGAATAACGTACGGCGAGAGCATCACAAACAGGATGATCGCGGCAACTGCGATGTCGTACGGCCAGGTGCCGCGTTCATACGACCAGAAAACAGTGCGCACGATCACGCGCCAAATTGCGTGCATATTATTCGTCGGCAGGCAGGGCGTCCACAATGACCCCATCGCGCATGTGCACGACGCGGTGGGCGTAGGCGGCGGCTTCCGGATTGTGCGTGATCATGACGATGGTCTGTCCCAGCTCCTTGTTCAACTGACGCAGCATCTCCAGCACAATTTCAGAATTCCTGGTGTCCAGGTTGCCGGTGGGCTCATCCGCCAGGATGATCTTGGGCTCGTTGATGATGGCGCGAGCGATGGCCACGCGCTGCTGTTCCCCGCCGGAAAGCTCGGACGGGCGATGGCGCAGGCGATCGCTCAAACCGAGCATCTTGGTGACCACCTCGAAGCGGTGCGGATCAAAGCCGTTGCCGTGGATGTGCTGGGCAATGGCGATGTTGCCGAAAGCGTCGAGAGTGGGCAGCAGGTTGAAGCGCTGGAAGACGAAGCCCACCTTGTGACGCCGCAGCTTGGTGCGCTCGGCGTCGGTCATCGCCGCCAGGTCGTTGCCGTCCACCAGCACGCGCCCGCGGCTGGCCCTGGCCAGTCCGCCAATCACGTAGAGCAGCGTGGATTTGCCGCAGCCCGAAGGCCCCATCACGGCTACAAACTCGCCGGGCAACATCTCGAAGTCCACCCCGCGCAGGGCCGGGACTTCGACCTTGCCCGCGCGGTAGAACTTCCATAACTTTTCGGTCTTGAGTATCAGCTCCACGGCTCGTTCCGTTGTGCGGAAGCTGCCTTTGGTGGTAAGCAAAGTCGAACCACGGAAGGCCAAAATATTGTAGCCGCGATTAGGGATTCTGCCTAGCCCCCGTGAGCGAAGCAGTAAAACCGCCCCTCGCGCTGAGCAGGTGGACGCTGCGCTGTCGTTGTCCTCGGCACACGGGTCTGGTAGCATCCTGCCGACTCTCCGCGGGGAGGTTCCCAAATGCCTAAAACGACACAGCTTACGGTTTCATGCGAAAACTGCCCGGGAACGCTGGCGCACATCGCAGGCATCCTCGGCAAAGCAAGAGTAAATGTTTTGGCATTCAACGCGAGCAGTGCGGGGGCTATGGGTTACATACAATTCGTCGTCGATAACGTAAAAAAGGCCAAAAAGGCGCTGACCAGCGAAGGAATTTCGTGTTACGAGGAGCTGGTGCTCCACGTCACACTGCCAAATGTGCCCGGAGCCCTTGCTCGCTTTGCAAGGAAGCTGGCCGCCAAGGACATCAACATCGGGGCCGGCTATCAGACAACCGCAAAAGGTTCGGGGAGAGCAAGCGTGGTACTCGCGGTCTCCCATCTAGATAGCGCAGCTCGCACCCGCTAGTGCCGTTCCAACTATTTGGAGCTATCCCTCAAGGAATGAGAAGCAGCACTCACTTGGTCAAGCAAGAAGAAAGAAAGGCGGAGAATATTGCGCGGGAGTCCGCTTCCGAGTAAGACGCCGGGAAGCGCGATGGCCGCGCCAGCAATTGGTCGCGGAGCAGCCCTTCGATTGTTCCCATCAGGCCCGATCGCAGCGCCTGTGGGTTGATGTGCGGTAAGAGTTCACCCTTGGCGGCTATTTCCTTCAGGATTCCGTCCAGAATCTTCACAAACTCCAAAAAGCCGGGGACGAGGACCACCATGTGTCCATCGCCGCGGATCCGGCGCCCTTCGAGTAGAAATAGGGTCCGTAGCTCCCGGTCCCTCTCCATGAAGCTGAGCACCATGTCAATCATGATTCTCAACTTGTCCGTTGAGGAAGGTATTTTTTCTATCGCTAGACGAATTGCAGGGTTGATTAGCTCCCAGGCGTACTCGAAGATGGCCTCGAGCAGCCCTTGCTTGTTGGTGAAGTGCTTGATGAGCTGGGACTGGCTGGTGCCCGCGAGGCGACAAATCGCTGCCGTGCTTGTGGATTCGTAACCGCGCTCCGCGAACAAGGTCTTGGCCGCTTCCCGTACCCGGTCCCGGCTGGAGGCTAGTACCGCAGGTCTCTGCAACCGAATAACCTCGCGCATGGCTACTCTCCGTCGTCCTGCAACGACCCGCGCCCCTAGCTATGATACCACTGCCTAGTACCCGATTGGCCAACTCGCATCGGCCAGTTGAAGATTGACCGCTTCCGTGGCCTTTGCTGCCCCGCAAAAAACTCTAAAATAGCACTTGACAAGGCCCATCGACCTGTAGCTATCTTTGACCGCGTTGCAATCCCTTTCGATACTAGTCCGACTTTCAATGATAGCGCCACTACTATGGACTGCATGAAAATCCGATCCGAGCGGCTCCTGTACTTGGCAGCGCTGAGGGGCTCCCAGCACACCCTCACAGGGCTACGGAATCTACGTAAGGAGGAAGCTCCCATGCGTGTTCTCTTTTCTCAAACAAATGCGGGGTCTGCTCTAGCGAAGGTCCCATGCTGCTCTCGCCTTCGTCGACTGTTGGCGGTTTGTCTCGCTTTGGCCATTGTGCTTCTGCCGGGCTCCGCCTCTGCTGCCACGCCTTCGAGCGGGACGGTGTCGCAGACCAACCCCACGGTCACATGGACTGGCCAGTCCCCGATCCCGCCAGCAGCGGGATCCTCTAGCTGCGGTGGGCCGAACAACCCCGGCTGCGACAACTTCAAGCTCACCATCATTCCTCCCGACCCGACGTTTGGCCCCTATGTTGTCGTTATCCAGACGGTATCCGCGCCCGGCGACGACTGGGACCTCGAGGTGTACGACCCCAACGGGAAGCTCATCGGAAGTTCCGGCAATGGGGCCAGCGCGCCAAGTGGAGAGGTAGAAACGGTCACGCTGACCAATCCTCCCGCAGGCACCTATACGGTCAGTGCCGCGCCGTTTGCGGTGGCTCAGCCCTACCAAGGTTCCGCGAGTCTCCAGCATCTGACCGCCACCGCGCTCGGGGGAAATGGCACCGAGCCTCTCAGCTACGCCGTCTACCCGAATCCGAATGGCTTGAGCGGTGGCGAGCCTTCCTGCGGCGTGGATTGGAAGACCAAGAAGGTCATGTACCAGGCCGGCCTGACGACGCTCCGCGTGAGCTTCAACGACTGCACCTCGCCCGCAACGGCCAAATGGGAAGACGTGAGCTTTATCACCACCTCAGTGGTCAGCCTGGACGCGATTCTTTTCACCGACCGCTTCACCAATCGCACCTTCGTCTCGCAATTGACCGGCCAGGACAGCCTCG
>QHYU01000188.1 GCA_003224235.1 Acidobacteriota bacterium | reverse complement strand
CTGAACGTCGCGGTGACGGTGGTGTTGGTCGCCACACCAGTCGCGTTAGGTGTCGGCGACTGGGCGGTGACGGTCGGCGCTGCAGGGGCCGGAGGTGGCGCCACGGCTCCCGCAGCCTTATAGGTGGCAATGAGGCTCGTAATCGTGACGGCGGTGGAGTGCGTGCCGGTAGAGGCAAACGCTCCGGTCGCGGTCACAAAGCGGTCCTGCACCTGGAATTGGTGTTTGCTGGTGGGGTTGTCTGCCTCCAGCACGGTGGCGAAGCCTCCGGCAGGAGTCCAGGTCCCGACGTTTGTGCTGCGATTCATGTGCAAGCCGAACAGCACTTCGGTGGCCTGAGTCGTAGCCGGGGTAGTCCCAGAGGTGTAGGCGGTGGCGCCGAATTGATTGTTGCTCGCCGTCTGATCGAAGGGCGACACGCTAGCCAAGCCGCTGTATTCCGCCACCACCGCCGTGGCTGTTTCTTTCGCCGCGAAGGTGATGGTAACAACGGGCGCCGCGCCGCCGGTGATGTTCGAAGCGCGCCAGATACTCAGGCGGTTCGGGGCACCGGCGAAGCCGACGTCTTTGACGTAGGTGTTGCCCTGGGTGTCGGTGATGGAGGAGATCGCCACGTCGTTATTGGTCTCGACGCCCACCAGCAGGGTGTTGCTGGTAGTCGTCTTGCCGAGGTTGATGGGCAGGCTGGTGGCGAAGACAGTTACTCCGCTCACTTGCTGCACTCGGGCAAGGTTGGTCGTGGTGAAGCTCCAGGCCACATTTGTGCCCATCGGGGTGCCGATCGCGTCGGTCACGGTGCCAGACACCGTAGCGGTGTAGACCGTGCCGAGCGCTAGCGGGCTGGTGGGCGTGAGGGTGGCGATGGTGCCCGTGGCATCGAGCGTAACCGTTGCCGGGACATCGGCCGCGGCGCCCGCTGCGCGCAGCGTGAAGCTGGCTGTGGTGATCGAGGCGGCCGCCATGGGCTTGCTGAACGTCGCCGTGACGGTCGTATTAAGAGGCACATTGATTGCGCCAGGTGCGGGCGACCGGGCGATCACTGTCGGCGCAACGTCGGTGGTGAAGCTCCAGACGAAGTTTGTGCCGAGGGGGTTACCAACTGTGTCGGCCACGGTGCTAGCCACCGTAGCGGTGTAGATGGTGCCTGCCGCCAGCGGGGTGGTGGGCGTCAGGGTGGCGATGGTGCCCGCGGCATTGAGCGCAACCGTTGCCGGGACATTGGCGGCCGCGCCCGCCGCACGCAGGGTGAAGCTGGCCGTAGTGATCGTGGCGGCATTCACAGGCCTGTTGAACGTTGCCGTCACGGTCGTGTTGAGAGGCACACCCGTTGCGCCAGGTGCGGGCGACACGGCGGTCACTGCCAGCGGTGTGGTGGTGAAGCTCCACACGGAGGCCGTGCCGAGCGCGGTGCCGGCTACGTCGGTCACGGTGGCCGCCACAGTGGCGGTGTAGACCGTGCCGAGCGCCAACGGCGTGGTGGGGGTCAGCGTGGCGACGGTGCCCGCGGCATTAACGGTTACGGTTGCCGGGACATTCGCCGCGGCGCCTGCCGCACGCAGGGTGAAGGTGGCCGTGGTGATCGTGGCGGCATTCATGGGCTTGCTGAATGTCGCCGTGACGGTCGTAGTGAGCGGCACACCGGTTGCGCCATTCGGCGGCGCCTGGGCGGTCACTGTCGGTGCCACGTCAGTGGTGAAGCTCCACACGGAGGCGGTACCAAGCGGCGTGGCAATGGTGTCGGTCACGGTGCCAGCCACGGTAGCGGTGTAGACCGTGCCTGCCACCAGCGGGCTGGTGGGCGTGAGCGTGGCGATAGTGCCCGCGGCATTGACGATTACGGTTGCCGGGACATTCGCCGCGGCGCCCGCCGCACGCAGGGTGAAGGTGGCCGTGGTGATCGTGGCGGCATTCATGGGCTTGCTGAACGTCGCCGAGACCGTCGTATTAAGAGGCACATTGATTGCGCCATTCGGTGGCGCCTGGGCGATCACGGTCGGCGCGGCGCTGGTGGTAAAGCTCCACACGGAGGCGGTACCAAGCGGCGTGCCGATGGTGTCGGCCACGGTCGCAGCCACCGTAGCGGTGTAGACCGTGCCTGCCGTTAGCGGGCTGGTGGGCGTGAGCGTGGCGATGGTGCCCGCGGCATTGAGCGTAACCGTTGCCGGGACATCCGCCGCGGCGCCCGCCGCACGCAGGGTGAAGGTGGCCGTGGTGATCGTGGCGGCAGCGATCGGCTTGCTGAACGTCGCCGAGACGGTGGTTGTGACGGGCACATTGATTGCGCCATTTGGCGGTGCCTGGACGGTGACTGTCGGCGCTGTATCCGTGGTGAAGCTCCAGATCACGGGTGCAGCAAGGGTGATACCGGCAGGATCGGCCACGGTGGCAGCTATCGTAGCGGTGTAGACCGTCCCCGGCGCCAGCAGAGCGGTTGGGGTGAGGGTAATGATGGTGCCGGTGGCGTTGACGGTTACGGTTGCCGGCACATCCGCCACGGCGCCAGCGGCGCGTAGGCTGAACGAGGCCGTCGTAACTGTGGCCGGGTTAAGGGGTCTGCTGAACGTCGCGCTGACCGTCGTATTCAGAGGTATACCGATTGCGTTCGGCGTCGGCGTTTGCAAGGTGACAGTCGGCCGCGTGGCGATGGTGAACGTGAAGGTGGCCGGAGCGCTGACGTTGCCGGCAAGATCGGTAGCGATCACCTTGAAGGTGTAGAGACCGTCGGGTTGCGCCGCATAGGTAATCGGCGAAGTGCAGGGCGCGAAGGCGTCCGCACCAGTCGAGAGCGAGCACTGGAAGGTCACCGGAGTTTCGTTCGCCGTAAAGCTGAACGAAGGAGTGTTCACGGTGGTGACGGCCGGCGGCGTCGCCGTGAGAGTCACCACGGGTGGGACGGTGTCAATGGTGAAGGTGAACGCAGCCGGAAGGCTGGGGTTCAGGCCGGCGTCGAAAGCCACCACCGTAAAGGTATAGGTGCCATCGAGCTGCGGCGGGAAGGTCTTTGGTGAGGTGCAGGGCGCGAACGCCGGCACGGCCGTGAGCGACAGCGAGCACTGGAAGGTAGTGCCCGTGTTCGAAGTGAACGCGAAAGTCGGCGTCTTGATGTTTGTCGGGGTTGGCGGATGGCTGGTAATGGTCACCGTCGGAGGAGTGAAGATGATGACCTCATTTTGAGCCCCGAAGGGCGGTGCAGTGGGCACGTTCCCCGACTGGGGCGGCAACTGCAGCAGGCCCAGGGAGCCGTTCCCGTTGGGCGGGCCATACGGGAAGAAGGAAATAATCTTATCGCGAGCCGCGGCGGGCACCGGCGGCGCACCGGTCAGTGGACTGGGGATGATGCGGGGATCCCAACCGGAGAACGGGAAGGGATTCAGCGGCATCGCGGTCGCTTCGCAAGGGCCATTGCAGCCGTTCGGTCCAACCCGGCGGTCGAGGCTCCAGGGTACCCCCTCGAAGATATACGGGAAGGTGAGAAGACCCATGTCAACCTCGGCAAAATTCTGGAACTCAATCGGCACTGGCGTCAGGTATTGGCCGCTCTGTGCCACGTTCCCCAAGATATCCAGGGCGACGACTCCGGGGAGCAGTTCCGCCTGGTGCCGGGTATGGGCCATGATTTCTCGGGTGTTGGGGATGAGGATACGAGCCTTTTCTTCTACGGTGCCGCCCCCCGGGCATATATTGAAGCCGCCCGCGGTGAGCGTGATGCAGGGATCAAATAAGGGCTCGGCGGCCGCAAAGTCTACGTCGTAGATGATCCGCCATAGCTGGCTGCCAGGAACCCCTAGGAAGGCGTTGGGATTATTCACGGTTGAGCCCAAGGGCAGCTCATGAGAGACGTTGGTTTGATCGGTCTGCAGAGAGAAAATATCAAACCGTGGGGTCGCGCCGGGCGCGGTGGCGGGTTCAGTTCCAGTCCCCAGAAACCGCGCTCGAACCCGATTGAGGGGGAAACCAGCGACTTCCCACATGGATTCGACGAACATCATGTAATCGGGTTGTGTAGGAGTCACCTGCGTAAGCAGCTTCGCAGAGACCATAGTGTTCCAGGCGGAGAAAAACGAAACACCATTCACCACTTCATAGTTGCCGACCACCGTGAGGTGATCGCCGACCAGAATCGGCGCAAAGCGAGTGGAATCGGCAACGACTTCGGCGGTGGCGGCCCTGCGGTTGCTGGCCGGGCAGAACGTGTCGCCCACGCCATTCGCGTCGCTGCCCCTGGTGCGATTCCCGCCGGTGACTGTGCTAGGGATGCAAACCGGGTAGCCGGTGGCAAAGGCATTGGTGTAGTTCAGGGGATCCAAAAAGAAGCGGTCATCCGGACTGCAGTTGGATGCTCCCAGCGGGGAACAACCCAGTCCCTGTTGAATGGTGTGCTTGGCTGTGGGATCGTTCAGACGCACAATGACCCCACCACTGTCGGCGTTCGGCGTGCCTTCCAAGCGGAAGTACCCGTCGGTGTGGTTGATGAAAGTCACCTTGCCGGTCAGGGTGTCACCTGGATCCGGCGCCGTGCCTTTGTGGATCACAACATGGCCGGCGATGACGCGCCCGTCGGGCAGCCGATTGGCCGCAATGGTGACGTTGGAATGTCCTTCCGCCGGGAACCCGCTCACGGTGGAAAGCCTGGCGAACTGCCACAGGGTCAGACGGTTGGCCGGCAGCTCGAGGAGCAGGTTGCGGGGGATGATCACCTGCTGGGTGCCGACGGTGATGGTGCCGCCCTCAAAGATATCAGTAGGGCTAAGAGGAGCGTCGGTGGTAATGGCCGTAATCGTGCCAATAACCGTAACCTGCTTGACGCCGGGGGTCTTCTGGGCCTGTGCCGGGGCAGCACCCCAGCCGAACACAATCAGGACCACCAGGGCCGCAACAAAGACGGCGAGACCCCACCTGCGGGCGTCACGCCGTGTGGCGTTACCCGGCGGCAGATTCACGCTGCCGCTTTGGGTTCGCCCTCCGAAGAGTTTTTCTGCATTCGTCATGATTCTTCTCCCTTTCACTGCCAGAATCTCGCCAAGTGTTTCCGGTGCTTGTGCGTTGTTAAGGATATGTGTGGGGTTCATCGGCATCCTCCTAAGGCACCAAAGGAATGGTGAGTAAGCCGACGGCGACGTTGCCGCTGGGCCCGCCAAACGGGAAGAAGGCAATGGGCTGGTTACGAACAGCGGCTGGCAGGACAATCTGCCCAGTCAGCGGGCTGACTTGTGTGCGCGGGTCCAGACCAGAAATGGAGAAGGGAGAGAGGGGTATCTGGACGTTCGGGCACGGCCCAATGCAGCCGCCCACTCCCACCCGGCGATCGAGGTTCCACGGAATGCCCTCGAAAATGAATGGGGTGGCAAGGAGGGCCGTATCGACTTCAATAAACGTCGGGAATTCAATCGCTGTGGGCATCACGTACTCACCCGTTGGTGTCACCGCCCCCTGGATGTTGCGGGCGACGACCCCGAGGTTCAGTTCCTTCTGGTGCCGGGTACGGCCGACGATCTCGCGCGCAGCGGGGCTCACAATTCGTGTCTCCTCTTCTAGGGTCCCGCCCAGCGGGCACACCGAGGCGAAGCCCGCAACGGTGAGTGGACCGCAAGCAGACAGTTCGGCCCGGTTGATCCCGACTGCGAGCAGATTGAAATCGATGTCGTAGAGGATCCGGAAGAGCTGGCTGCCCGGAACGCCCAGGAAGGCATTTACATTATTGACGGAGGATGCCAGGGGGAACTCATGAGCGACGTTGTCCTGGCCTCTGTGCACCGCGAAGATATCAAACCGCGGAGTCGTCAATGCCACTGGCGCCGGATCGGTGCCAGACCCGAAGAAGCGGGCTCGAATCCGGTTGAGCGGGAACCCAGGGACCTCCCATCTCGTCTCACTGAATTGCATGTAGTCCGGCTGAGTGGGGACGTTCCGCGTAAGCAGTTTGGCAGAGACTTGAATCGACGAAGCGGAAAGGAACGTCACCAAGTTGACCGTCTCGTAGTTGCCGACCGCAGTGAGGCTGTCGCCCACCCGAATCGGAGCAAAGCGGGTGGAGTCGGCAACCACATTGGAGGTGGCGCTGCGGTTGGTGGCCGGGCAGAAGGGATCGCCGATGCCGGTGGGGCTGCTGCCGGTGGGGCGAGTGGCGCTGGTGACGGTGCTGGGGAGGCAAGCTGGCATCCCTGTCGCAAAGACGATGGTGTAGCTGGTGGGATGGGCGCCAAAGCGAGTGTCGGGACTGCAGTTGGGGCCGCCCAAGGCGGAACACCCCAGGCCCTGCTGGATGCTGTAGACGCCGGCGGGATCGTTGAAACGAACGATCGTGCCGCCGATATCGGCGTTGGGGGTGCCGTTGATGCGCAGGTATCCGTCCGTATGATTGATGAAAGTGACCTCGCCGGTCAGGAATTCGTTCCCTTTTTGGATTGCGACTGAGCCGGCCATGATTCGCCCGTCGGCTAGGCGATTGGCGAGGATGGTCGCCAAGCCGACGCCTTCAATCGGCAAACCGCTGACCTTGGCACCTGCAACGAATTGCTGCAGGGTCAGGACATCTTTATTCGGAGTGTCGATGAGAAGGTTGCGGGGGATGCTCACCGTGTAGTCCCCCGCCACCGCAAACGGAATGGTGCCTATGGAAATCGTGCCGCTCGAAAACGCGTCACCGGGCGTGTCCAGAGTGATGGCTTTGATCTGCCCGACGATCATTATCCCAACCGCGCCTGTCAGCGGGATCGCCTGTGCGGAGGCCGTGCTCGAGCTGAAGACGAGCAAGGCCGCCACGGCCAAACTGAGCAGGACCAGACCGGCGCGACGTGCGCGCCGGGTTAGCCTGCCCACAAACTGATTGAGAATTTTCGTTGCTTGCATCATGACTCTCCCTTTCTGCGACAACCTTCGCGAAACTTGCCCCTGCAAATAAACTTGTGCCGAATCCACTGAGCTTGCAGCTCGTGCTGAGACAGCAAGCCGTACGCGTGCAGCATCGACTGGTCAGACATGCCGCGTGCGACACGAACGGCAAGGGGTCAGATGGGATGGGGTCCATCCCACTGGCATCCTGCTGGTTGTTTACCGTCGCCCTGAGCTTCGAACTACCGCTCAGGGCCAGCCTTCTTGAGTCGTTGATCTAGTGCGATGTCAAAAGGGGCCTGGGGACTCTGGGCAAACACGCCTCTCGTGATTGCCGTTTCGACCGACAGCTAGCAGAGCTACGGCTGAGAGTAAAAATCCGGGTCTCTCCCTTTCAACACAGTGCGAGGACGCGGGCAGATTCGCATGCATCGGGGTGCGGTTCACCAGTAACATTTTTTTTTTGGGAAAGAAGTACTAGGAAGACAGAGATGTAACCATCTCATTCAGGGGTCTTGGCAACAAAAGTGGTACCTGCCCCCGAAGCATCCACGCAGGACAACCCTCGGCCATATCGTCCCACTCGCGCGCGGTGGGCCGCATACGAGGGCCAATACCGGGTGTGAATGTTCGGGCTGCAATTCCGCAAAGAAGGACAACCTCGACAGTGAGTTGACCGATCCTCGTTTCAAGTTACTGCCGACCAACTAGGAACAGCACAAAGGTAGGAAGGCCCGTTGGGAGTGGGTCATCATCCTGGCGGGCCTTCTGCTTTTCATGATACCATGATTAACTGAAGGGATAAAACTGATTAACTGAAAGGATAAAGATGATGATCGATTTCTATACGCTATGCCAATGTGACAAGCCGGTGTTTGTGGACAAGATGCCAGATCCCGGTAGCGCGTCTGCCTCAACGGATCAAACGCCATCGCATGTAACGTGTGTATGCTGTGGAAATACTTTCCAGCCGACGCTCCTCTTCGGGTTAGGTCCGCAGCTGCGAAGGCAAACTAGGTGCTAAAGGCCGCGTGACCTTCGGGGGCGGCTCCCCGACCGACCTCTAGCCGGCCGTGCCGCAAGTTTTCTAATTCAT
>QHYU01000078.1:17738-37593 GCA_003224235.1 Acidobacteriota bacterium | reverse complement strand
CAGTTGAATCAGAGTGTCGGTAGCGTTTAATCCGACGCCGACCACGTCCACGACGGGTACCGCCTGTTTTTCCACGGGCAGCAAAGTAGTAGCACTGTAAACCAGGCGTGAGGATTTTCAAGCGCCAAAAGACCTAGGGTGGGTCCGATAATTCTGAGGCAGGCGTCGGCAAGTTAACATATTCTTTCGGCTTCGCGAGAGGCCCATTCCCACAGGCGTAGAGCTGGCATTCTCGCCTGTCCTACCTCGCCTCGAGTCGCATCCTCGGCCACCCTGCTTCCGACGGCCGCTGCGGAATGGGGGGCCGACCGTGCCAGGGAGGATGCTTGTCCTCCGTACCAGTATAGGCGGAGTTTAAGGATTTGTGGGCGCGCAGATTTGAGCGAACTTGATTTGCGATTCGTTTAGGGTTTGCTTCCACAGCTTCGCTGTGGTAAGTAAGTTTGTTTGAGTCTTTGACGCGCCATTTGTGCGACGAGTTAACAGGGAAGGTAGGCGCGCCGACACGGAGATGCCACTGAAGGAATCGGAGGCAATCATCCTTCGCAGTTATCCGCTGGGCGAGGGGGATCGCCTGGTAAGTTTTCTCAGCCGGTCCACCGGCCGGCTTCGCGGTGTGGCGAGGGGGGCAAGGCGTCCCAAGAGCCGGTTCGGATCCACGCTTGAGCCGCTCTCTCACATTCGCATTTGGTTTTACGAGCGCGAGACGCGCGATTTGGTCCGCATCAATCAGTGCGAGCTGATCCGCTCTTTTCTGGCCACGCAACGCGATTACGCCGCCGGGTTGGGACTGGCCGTCATCAGTGAGGTCACTGAGGCGGTGCTGCCTGAGCATGAACCCTCCGATGCCGCGTTTCGGCTGCTCCTTGTGACTGCCGGTGCGATCGAGCGTTCCGGCCAGATCGCTCTGCCCCTCGCCTATTTCAACCTCTGGACCGTGCGGCTGGGTGGTTGGCTGCCGCCGCTGGACCACTGCGCGAGCTGCGGCATAGAGTTCGGCGTCGAGGGGGTGTTTGCCTCGCCGATGCGGCCGGGACTGCTGTGCAACAACTGCCGGCATCCGGGAATGAGGGTGATCTCACCACGCGGATTGACCCTTGCTCGGAGGATACTGACCGAGAAGCTCGAGCGCCTCGCGGAGGAGGATTGGCCGTCGGCGCCGGTGAATGAATTAAACGCCTACTCGCTCGATCTGATTGAGCACCAGATCGAGCGCAAGCTGACCACACGGCGCCTGCTGGAGAAAAATCTGGAGTCGAATACGTGAAAGCTAAAGTAAAACGTGAGGTTCGAAGGCGAGAGCGTCCCGATCCCAAGGCCCCCACCTTTCAGCAGCTAATCTTCGACCTGCAAAAGTTTTGGTCCGACCGCCACTGCGTCCTGCAGCAACCGTACGACGTCGAGGTCGGTGCGGGCACGATGCATCCGGAGACCTTCCTCCGCGTCTTGGGGAAAGAGCCTTATCGCGTGGCCTACGTCCAGCCCAGCCGTCGGCCCGCCGACGGTCGCTACGGCGAGAATCCCAACCGCTTGTACAAACATTCCCAGCTACAAGTGATCCTCAAGCCTTCACCGGCTGACGTGCAGGACGTCTATCTGGACAGTCTGCGCGCCATCGGGATCGATCTTAAGGAGCATGACATTCGCTTCGAGGAAGATAACTGGGAGTCGCCCACGCTCGGCGCTTGGGGTATCGGCTGGCAGGTGCTGCTCGATGGATTGGAGATCACCCAGTTCACCTATTTTCAACAGTGTGGCGGCGTGGACCTAGACCCGGTTTCAGTCGAGTTGACCTACGGTCTAGAGCGCATCGCCGCCTTCCTGCAGGGCGTGGACAACGTGTTCGACCTTCGCTGGTCTGACGACTATACGTACGGGCAAATCCGTCTGGCGGAGGAGCAACAGTTCTCCGTGTACAGCTTCGAGCGCGCCGATCCAGTAGCCACCAGGAAGCTCTTTGAATTGGCCGAGAAGGAAGCCGAGCGGCTGCTCGGCTCCTACAAGGGGCTGAACACAGAAGCCAAGCGGCGGTTTCCGATCTTGCCCGCCTATGACTTGTGCTTGAAGTGCTCGCATCTTTTCAACCTGCTCGATGCGCGAGGAGTGATCTCGACCACCGAACGCGCCGCTTTGATCGGGCGTGTACGACAATTGGCGTGTCGCGTCGCGGAATATTACCTCGACCAGCGCACCAGCCTTGCAGCCTCGGAGGCGCAGCCGGTTAAAGTTCTTGCGCGGGAGTTCGCGTGAAGACATCCTCCAATGCCGCAGACCTGCTATTTGAAATTGGCTGTGAAGAAATCCCCGCGGGAATGATCGCGCGGGCGGCTTCCGAACTTCAAGTCATACTTGAGAAATACCTAACCTCCTCCAATCTACTGGAGGGTGCCCCGGTTGAGGCATTTGGCGCACCACGACGTCTGGTCGCCATCGCCCCCGCAGTTCGCCTCCGCCAGCCTGACCTGGCCAGAGAAGTCACCGGGCCTCCGAAGTCAGTGGCCTACGATGCGGTCGGGCGGCCGACAAGAGCCGCGGAGAGCTTTGCTGCCAAGCAGGGGCTCCCTTTGGCGAAACTCTACACTGTCTCAACTCCGCGAGGAGATTACCTGGCTGCAAAGCAGGTCGTGCAAGGCCGGCCGGCAATGGAGGTTCTTGCCGAGGTGCTGCCGCGGGCAATAGCTGAAATTCCTTGGCCGCGGAGCATGTATTGGACTGGCATTGACGGGCCGCGATTTATCCGGCCCATCCGCTGGATTGTGGCCCTGCTGGGCGGAAGTGCTGTCCAGTTCCAGTTCGCCGGAATTGCGCCCGGCAAACACTCCGCTGGGCACCGCTTCCTTGGGGCATCCAAAATTGCGCTCCGCGGCGCTCAGGACTACGAGCAGAAGCTGCGGGCGAATTTCGTTCTCGCTCGCCCCGAGGAACGGCGCAAGAAAATCGCGCGTGAGATTCAGGCTCTGACGGCGAAGAGGGACTTGCGCGCCCACGAGGACCCCGCCTTGCTGGACCTGGTGACCTACCTGAACGAATACCCGAGCGTGATTCTCGGCAATTTCGACCGGGGGTACCTCGACCTGCCCCAGGAGATTCTCATCACGGTGATGCGCGACCACCAGAAGTACTTTGCCGTCGAGAACCGTGAGGGCCGACTGGCGCCGCATTTCCTTGCCGTGATCAACCTGGAGCGCGATCCTAAAGGTCTGATCGGAGCCGGGCATGAGCGGGTGCTGGGCGCTCGCTTTGCTGACGCGCGTTTTTTTTGGGAGACGGATCAGAAATGTCGGCTCGCCGACTATCTGCCGAAGCTGGCGCACGTCACTTACGAGTCGCGTCTCGGTAGCTACGGCGATAAGGTCGAGCGCATGCGCAAGCTGGCGGGCTGGCTGGCCACCCAGTGGTTTGACAGCGGCGTTCTACAGGCTCACGCTGCCGAGGCTGATCGCGCCGCAGAGCTCGCCAAGTGTGACCTCGCCACGGAGATGGTCCGCGAGTTCCCTGAGCTACAGGGAATCGTTGGCGGGCTCTATGCCAAAGCTCAAGGAGAACTTGAAGAAGTTGCTTGGGCCATCTACGACCATTATCGGCCCGCCAGCCCTGAGGATGCGATCCCACGCAACCTGACCGGTTGTGCCGTGGCGCTGGCGGATAAGCTCGACTCGTTGGCCGGATGCTTCGCCGTGGGGCTGGTGCCCTCGGGTTCGAGCGACCCGTTTGGTCTGCGTCGCGCTGCACTCGGAGTCGTGCGAGTCATCCTGGAGCGCAAGCTTCCCGTCTCGCTTTCTCGCGGCGTGGCCCAGGCTGTGGCTACGCTGGTGAGTTACCCCCCGCACCTGAAACTGGACAAAGAAGACAAGCGCGGGGCAATTGAAAAGCTAGTGCTTGAATTCATCTTGGACCGCGCGCGGTACATCCTCCGCGAACGCGCTGGCTTCGCCTACGACGAGGTGAATGCAGCCCTGGCCGCCGGGGCCGACGACCTGGTGGATGCGGTGCGGCGGCTGGAAGCCCTGAAGCTCATCCGGCGAACGAAGAACTTCGAGCCGCTCGCCATTTCATTCAAACGCATTCGAAAGATCCTGGAAAAGGCCGGGCCGGCAACGGTGTGGCGCTTGCCAGCCGTGCAGCCGGAGCTTTTCGCCGAAGAGGCTGAGAAGCGGCTGCATGCTGAGGCAGCGATTGCGGCCCGGCAGTCCGCCGAGCTAAAGCGTACGGGCAGTTACCGCGAGGCACTGCAAGTGATTGCGGGACTGCGCCCGGCAGTGGATCAATTCTTCGACGATGTGATGGTGATGACCGAAGACGAGCAGGTTCGCAAGAACCGGCTCACGCTTCTGGCGGAATTGCTGGCGGAGTTTTCCACGATTGCCGACTTTGCGGAACTTGCGGCTGGCGAGATCTGAAAGGCCCACACGGTGAGTTCCAAAGTCTAAAAGTTTGCGAGACGCAGCATTGAAGGGCAGTCTCAAGTTTTACTTTAACAATACAGAAATCAAGAATCGGTAGTCTGAATGATTTCGCGGGCAGTAGTGTGATTAATCGTCGCGAGCCCTTCACCTTGCGTAAACCCCGCGAAGGATTGCGAGTGAGGGAACACTGGGCGATTGAACCTGAACGTATAGGGTGTGGCGTGGTGAAAGATTAAAAGATTATCGGTGGAATGAATTGCGAGGTTTATCGCACGGCGGGCGGTTCTGGCGGGCAAAGGCGTATGGTCGTCGGAGTGTCGGCGCGCCGACAAAGTTTTTCGTTGGGGGTCTCTCGGGGCATGGGCTACCCTACTCTACGATGGATTGTGCGAAAGGATGAGGGGCCATGAAATACATTTATTTCTTTGGCGCGAGAAAGGCGGAGGGCAGCGGTGAAATGAAGGACCTGCTCGGGGGCAAGGGCGCCGGTCTCGCAGAGATGACGCGCATCGGCTTGCCGGTCCCGGCCGGGTTTACCATCACGACCGTAGCCTGCGACTATTACTTCAAGCATGATCGCAAGCATCCGCGGGAACTGGCGGGGCAGGTCGCCGCAAATCTGAAGCGCCTCGAGCGAGTGACGGGCAAAAAGCTCGGAGACGCAAAAGATCCGCTGCTGGTCAGCGTGCGCTCGGGCTCGGCTCGGTCTATGCCCGGGATGATGGAGACGATTCTCAACCTGGGCTTGAATAGCCGCTCGGTCACCGGCTTGGCGCGAACGACAGGGAACGAACGCTTTGCCTATGACGCTTATCGTCGCTTTGTGCAGATGTATTCGACGGTCGTCATCGGGCTGGCAAAGGATGAGCTCGAAGCCAAACTTCGTGCCATGAAGGAACGCTTGAAGGTCAAGGACGATACAAAGGTGCCTGCGGAGGCCTGGAAGCAATTGGTGAGCGAATATAAAGAGCACTTCCGCAGCAAGACCGGCAGGGATTTTCCCGAAGATCCGCAGGAACAACTTTGGGACGCCATCGGCGCGGTGTTCGAGTCGTGGATGGCGGAAAAGGCGGTCACCTATCGCCGGGTGGAAAAGATCACCGGTCTGCTGGGCACTGCTGTCAGCGTGGTGCAGATGGTGTTCGGCAATACGGGCGAGAACTCCGGCACCGGCGTTTGCTTCACGCGCGACCCTTCGACTGGTGAGAAGACCTTCTACGGCGACTTCCTGATCAACGCGCAGGGCGAGGACGTTGTGGCCGGCATCCGCACGCCCATGCACCTGAAGGAACTGCAGCGGCGCATGCCCGAGATTTACGAGCAACTGGAGAGCGCGCGCCGGCTGCTCGAAACCCACTACCGCGACATGCAGGACATGGAGTTCACCGTTGAGGACGGCAAGCTCTACATGTTGCAAACACGCGGTGGCAAGCGCACGCCGGCGGCCACGTTCAAGATGGCTGTGGACATGGTGTCCGAGAGACTGATCAGCAAGGAAGAGGCGCTCATGCGCGTCAAGCCGGAGGACATTGAACGCCTCTTCTATCCCGTCATTGATGCATCGTTACCCCGCACTGACCTCAACAAGCGCCGCCTGGCAACAGGGATCAGCGCTGTTCCGGGGGCCGCGGTCGGCAAGGCAGTGTTTACCGCGCACGAAGCCGAGGAGTGGGCGCAGGGCGGGCAGAAAGTGATTCTGGTGCGACGCGAAACGAGCCCCGAAGATGTAGGCGGAATGTTTGTCGCGCAGGGTATCCTGACCGCCACCGGCGGGAAAACCAGTCATGCCGCGGTAGTCGCGCGCGGTTGGGGCAAATGCTGCGTCGTGGGCTGCGAGCAACTCGACATCGACTACGCCGAGAAGCGCTTGCGCGTCAATGGGCGCGTCGTGCGCCAAGGCGACTGGATCACGCTCGATGGGAGTGAGGGCGCGGTGTATGAGGGCGAGGTCGCGCTGATCATGCCCGAACTGCCTCCCGCTTACACCACCGTGATGAAATGGGCCGACGCCGTGCGGCGGTTGGGCGTGCGCACCAACGCTGATACGCCGCAGGACGCGCGAAAAGCTCGCGAAATGGGAGCCGAAGGCATCGGCCTCTGCCGCACCGAACATATGTTCTTCAAGGATTTCGAACAGCCCGAACGCAGCCACGAGCGACAGCTTGCCATCCAGGAAATGATCGTGGCCGAAGGCGGGGATGCGCGCCGCAAGGCGCTCGAGAAACTCCTGCCGTTTCAGCGGCGCGATTTTGTTGGCCTCTTCAAAGCTATGGATGGTTGCCCGGTCACTATCCGCTTAATTGACCCACCGCTGCACGAGTTCGTGCCGCACGATCGCGCCCAACAGGAAGAAGTGGCGCGCAAGATCGGCGTGGATCCCCAGGTAGTGATACGACGGGTCGAGCAGTTGCGCGAGGCGAACCCCATGCTCGGGCATCGCGGCTGCCGCCTGGCGATCACCTACCCGGAGATTCTGGAGATGCAGGTCCGGGCGATCATCGAGGCGGCCGTAGATTGCCAGTCACAGGGAATTAAAGTATTACCTGAGATCATGCATCCCCTTACTCTGGATAAGAAGGAGTTGCAGATTCTTACGGATGCGACTCGCCGTGTGGCCGACCAGATCATCAAGAAAGCAGGCGTGAAGCTGGAATATTCAGTGGGCACCATGATCGAGTTGCCGCGGGCGGCACTGTTAGCCGACCAGGTAGCAGAGGTGGCCGAGTTCTTCTCCTTCGGCACAAATGACCTGACGCAGACGGTCATGGGTCTTTCGCGCGATGATGCGGGCCGTTTCCTCCCAGATTACGTGGACGAGAAGAAGGCCGGCATTTTTCCGGCCGACCCCTTCCAGACGCTCGATCTGCCTGGGGTAGGCATGCTGATCAAATGGGCGATTGACCGGGGGCGGAAGACGAAGCCCAAACTGAAGATTGGAATCTGCGGAGAGCACGCTGGAGACGCGGCGAGCGTGAAATTCTGCCATCAGGTGGGGATGGACTACGTCAGCCCCTCGCCCTTCGGAGTACCCATTGCGCGGCTGGCCGCGGCGCAGGCGGTAATTGAAGAGCGCGCGGCGGGCCGGAGCAAGGCAAAGGGCAAGAGGAAGAAGTAAACTGCGCAAGAAAAAGATTGGCAGCGAACTGGAGGAAAGCTGGTGGCAACGGCTGAATGCTGCCTGTTCAGATTGAGCACTACCCCTCAGAACAGTCGACTTGGAACTGAGAAACTGAACTTTTCAGCCGGAGGCCTGGTGGCCACTCGACGACTGGTGATCGGCATCTGCGGGGGAACCGGGTCAGGGAAGACCACCATCACCGACCGCATCATCGCTTCGCTTCCCGGGGAAAGCGTTCTAGTTCTTCAACAGGACCACTACTACAAGGACTTGCCGCACCTGCCGCTTGATGAGCGCGCCAAGCAAAACTTCGACCACCCGGACTCGATCGACACCCCTCTGCTGACCGAACACGTTCGCCGAATGCGCGAGGGCCAGGCGATCGACCGTCCCGTCTATGACTTCACGCAACATCGGCGGCTGGGCAAGACGGTGCGGCTCGAGCCCAGGCTGGCATTGATTATCGAAGGCATTCTGATCTTCGAGAACAAAGCGCTGCGCGAGCTGATGGACATCAAGATTTTCGTCGACACCGACGCCGATCTGCGATTCATCCGGCGGCTGGAGCGCGACATTCGCGAGCGCGGGCGCACCGTCGAGTCCGTGGTGCAGCAATACCTGGCGACTGTGCGGCCGATGCACATGGAATTCATCGAGCCGTCGAAGCGCTACGCCGATGTGATCATCCCTGAGGGCGGCTACAACGAAGTTGGAATCGACCTGGTGATCCAGAAGATCCGCTCGCTGGTGCCCAAGGAAGCCACCGCGCTCTAGATTTCGCGGAAAGCCCAGCCATTCACTGGCAGCTTTTCGTCCGTGCCATCAGAACCTAAAGTGAAACTTGAGAATCCCCCGGGACAGCTGAACGGCTGGGGAGGACCCCTGACCCCCGTCGAACAGGCTGAGAGCGATGCCGCCCCGGTCGCTGGGGTCGGCTCCACGGGGGTCAGAGGCTCATAGTTCTGCTCACAATGAGCGTAGGAAATTAAGGATGTCCTGCTGCTGGCCCTGGGAGAGCGCATTGAACGTGTTAATCACAGCGTTGGCCTCCGAATTACATGCGAAACCCTCAGGGGTGGTACCGTTAGCAGGCTGCGCGCCCTGGCAATTCTGGCTGCTGCTGGCGTGAGCCCTGATAGCCTGCAACAGGTCTTTAGTTCTCCCGTCGTGCAGGAAGAAGATTCGTTTTCCTAGACCCCACAGAGGAGCCGTGCGAAATTCATCGGGCCCGGCACCGCCCTGAATAATATTGTCGCCCAGCCCGGGACCCATGTGATGCACCAACAGATCGGAGAATAGGTTGACCGGCTTGTTGTCGAGCGCTCCGCTTGACGATTTCCCCGTCATGAGCGTCGGCGTATGGCATAGTGCGCAGCCAATCTGGTTAAACAGATTGGAACCGTTGGAAGTGGAGAGCGTGGCAGGAGCAGGCGTGGGCGGAGCCAAGAAGCGCATGAAGATCGCAAACTTCACCACATCGCTGGGCGTGGACGTTTCGAACTTGGTGTGATCTTCAGGAGTTCCGTTGAAAATGCACCCAGGAGTTTCATCGCGCTCCGTGTTAAAGATCTCGTTGGTTACACCCTGTTCAACGTTGTACGCTTCACCCGCAAAAAGCTCCAACGATTTGTTTTGCGCCTTCCACCCGATTCGAGCGATCGTGCCGTCGTTGCCGTTGAAGTTTGGGTGACCATTAATGCCCAGGGCTTGCTTCGCGGCCGCGTTGGAATTCCTGTTCGCGAGGATGGTGGCGTCCTGGATGGTTTCGATTAGACCCCCGCCAAAAAGGGGAGTGGGGATACGGAAGATCAGGTTATTGTTTGCGGCGGCGGCGTTAAAGTCAGGCTGGGAAATGTTGCAGCCAGGCGCGTCCGGTCGACCAGTGATCGTGAAAAGGTCGTGCACACCGCCATCGCGTGTGCCGTTAGAGTTGAACTTGAAACGTGCTTCGCGGACCGGGCCATCACTCGTAATGAAAAATGGAACTTGGTTAGGGGCAGTAGCAACTGTAGACTGAGGGTTTGTGAATGGGCTCGTTCCGCCCACAGCGGGCTGGGCGTGACACCCAGCACAACTGTCTAGGTTGAACCTTGGTCCCAATCCTCCGCTGACGGTATCCACTTCCATGAACGTGGCCTTTGCATCGGTGAAGGAATTCCCTTCGGCACCGCTCAAGCCAGGAATCGCGTCACCGGCGCCCGCTTGTCCACCGCGCACTCCGGGGTCGTGTACGCCAAGTTGCCCATACAGAGCCAGGGCGCTGGCAAACCCCAGGAGCACAAAAACGGAAGGCAGCACGAGCACCTTGCTGAGGTGTCTCCTGCTCAAAGTACGGCGTACCTTTAACTGCTGGAACATAGTTCCTCCTTTTACGAGCTAGGTTGTACCTCGGGGGCCGGCCCAGTCCATCGGCAGCGCTTTTCCACCGTTTCGAGAGTGGTTCTGTCGATATCGAACGTGGCTTGGATAAGGAAGTTGGGATAGTTGATTAGAGTTGTCGCGGCTCGTTGGGGCAGAGGTGGGGGCACAATCCTTAAGGAACTGGTGGAAATGACGAGGGATACACCAACCCCCGTCGCGTGGGAAAGCAAAAGGAGAACCTTCAGAGTTCTCATCTTCCACTCCCCCCTCTCCCGGGAGTCGGACATGCGACTCCAGGGGATCAATCTACAGGTTGTAGTGTAAATTGTTGGCCTGATGGGCCTGGGCGGGCGTCTTCTTACTTCACCAGGAAACGTGTGTCAAGGAAAATTTTAGAGTTAGTTTTAGAAGACTTTTAATAGTCAGCGCAAGTCGTTCTTGTGTTCCGTTGCAAAGAGTGTGGCAGTTCATTGAACCCGACAAGCTGCGATTTGGGCGCCACACCGGCGCGCGCTACCGCGGCACTCGGGAGAGGTGACCGAGGAGCGAAAATCCGACCAGGACCGAAGGGGAACTTCGTTGCTGGGCCTCAGTCAGGATGTTTCAGCTGGCTGTGAGTTTTGACTTGGGCGTGAACGAAGAGGGGAGGGGCGCAGCCTTGGGGCATGCTCCGCCGTGGGGGGACTCTCGGAGGTCGACCACCGACAACTTATAGCTGTTAACCAAGAACGGCCTGAGTACTGCTTTCTCGCGCGCGCGTGCCCCGGATTGGCACTGTGCGGTCGAGGGTCTCGCGCAGGATCATCAGCGTAAGAAAAGTGTTCAGCACGCGCTTTTTCTTGTCATCCGGCAGGCTAATGCTGCTGGCGACCCGTGCCAACATGACGCTCAGGCCAACAACGTAGCCGCCGATCTCTGCCCGACGCTCGGTGCTGACCGTACCTTGGTTGATCTCGTTGCGCAGGCGGGCGCAAGCCTGCTCCATGTTGAAGGTTAGGTGCATGACGCAAAGACCCTCTGAAGCCAAATCCGACGGGACAGGGGCCCTGCATCCAGGTGCACCGCAATAGTTCTGCAGTGAGCCGGTGGAAACCGGCAAGGTGATTACATTTGGGCTGGGTTCGAGCATGGTAGTAGTTACTACCTCCTTGGTGGGCCTTGTGCGTACTCCCCTGGTGGGCCCCACCGAGCCATCGGACAAATACCAAAAGCAATCTATGTTCCACATCAGTGCAAAGATTTGCAGGCTTCCCAAAATGTGCACTGCCGCTCCCTATCCAGGCCTGAAATGAAGTCTGATGATTCATTTTGACACTGCCGATGACGCCCTCCACGGACTTTGCTGCCATCAAACGCACTCAAACAACTGCAGATTGGCAATGGATGCCCGGCTAAAAGTGCCTAAAAACCCGTACCGGGGCCTCTCATACCATAAAATGCCCCAAAACTGTGCAAACTTTTTCCAAAGTGAGAAAGCCGTTTCGCATCCTATCTAACTCATTGGAATCGTTTGACTTAGCGAGAGAGGACCGCTCGAACAGTTCCCCGTAGCCCGAAAAATGCACTTGACAAGATCTTGCAGGTCGTGGGAAGAGCAAGTGTTATTTCACTCCGATAAACTAACTGATCAGAGAATTATAGTGTTCGCGGCGCGCTGCATTTTCCAAATAAGTCGTCCAAGGCACTGCACTCGCATTGGCTGCGGACATGGAAGCGGAAACTGAAATGGGCAAAAGGATCAGACCTGTTCGCCGCCGCGCTGCAGCGGGCCGTGTCCTTCCGCAGGCGCCCTTGCCACCGTGAAGAGTGTGGGAATCCAAAAAATGATTTCAACATGGCTGATTATCGGCAGCTATCTTCGCATTGCTTGCAGCGCAGACAGGCCCAGCAACGCCACGGCAATGCCCAGCGCCACCCAGATCACCCCTGGGTGCCGCTCGGTCCACGGTCGCGGGTCAGCATAAGCGGTGTTGACTTCCTCAGTTCCGAGCCGGCTAGGGAGGGCACTTTCTATGGTTTTGCGGTCAGTCAGACGAGCCATCTCGTATTGTGGCGCCTTCGCTTGGCTTTGGCCGTAAAGCAGACGGTAGCTGCGCCCAGGCTTCTGCCAGAAGATGACGCGCTGCGGCGTGGTGTAAAGCGCCGGGCGCGCGCCCTCAAGTGGGAGATCGCTGCCGTTGAGCACTTCGACGCGCCAGTAGCGCCGCTCCCGTGTTTGCGGGAAATCTATGCGGAGCCACTCCTGCAATTTGTCGCCCTGGCGAAAGCGATAGATCTCTCCCGAAGCGTTGAGCCCCCATTCCTGGCCGTCCTTGCTGGAGTGGACACGCACAGCACGATGAAACTCCGCCTGCTCGACTTCAAGGCGCACTTCTGAAATGGGACGCGTCGCTGCACCCAAGTCGGCGCGCCATACGCTTGTCTGCGGTCCAACCTGAGCCTCGGGCGCCATGGGCACCGGTACAGGTGCGCGCTCAGCCTCCTCGGTGACATGATAAGAAGCCTCTGCGCTCGTCACCGGAAACCGCTTGCCGGCGTCGAGGATCCGCAAGCGGATGTAGCGCGCATTGCTCTCTGAGTAAGGAACTGTTTGGTTGCCCTCGCGCTGTTCTTTCCGGAAACGAAAGATCGGCGCGCGGTCACCCACGATTCGCCAGCTCTTGGCGTTGTCGCTGACGGCCACTTCCACCCAGGCGATGAAGTCCTGCTCGGGCGTCACTACCTGAACGGCGTTGTGAAAGGGCGCTTTCTCGCCGATGTCCAGAACCACCTGAGTGAACCGTCCGGGAGTAAAGCTGGATTCCAGCAAGCGGGTGCCGCGCTGCTCGCTGCGGCTGGAGCCCGTGCGCGCGTGGAGCAGGTAGGGCACCTGACTGCCGTAGTTGTCAATCAGGCGGAGGTCCTGGAGGTCCGTTTGCGCGTGGGGGTACACCTCCGGTGTGACCGCGAAGCTCACCAGACGGGGCTGATTGGTGGGGTCCAGCTCTATCGCGCGCGAATACCCCCAGTTCCGCCAAGCTTCCGGCAGCGAATTCGCCAGGGCCCAGTTGAGAACCAAGAATAGCGCCGCAGTCGTACCGGAAGCGTAGATGGCCTTTCTCAATTTTCCTTCTCCACCTCTTCCGCCGCCACTTTGTGCTGATAGAGAAACGACACCACCAGCAAAACCAGTCCCAGCAACAGAAACGACAGGATGCGGTAGAACCGCTCGAGAAACGACAGGTCAAATAGGAAGACCTTTCCTGCCACCAGGCCGAATAGCGCCAGCGCCTGCCACCGCAATGCCGCCACCCTGCGCTTCACGCCTGCTAGGATCAGCACGGTGGCATAAACCGTCCAGACTACGGAAAGCGCGAGTTGCTGTGCCAGACCGCGCTCGATACCCAGTGTTCCCATCCGGCCGAACAGGTCCCAGGCTTCGAGTGACAGTGCGGCAAGCGCATAAATGTTGACACCGACGCCCAATACGGCGAAAAGCGTCTTCTCGGTATCCTGCAACTCGGTGGGCGCGCGCCCGACGAAGTAACCCGCCGCCGCAAACGAGGCCACCGCCACGGCAAAAGCGGCGAAGCGAGCGTTCAGCAGAAACTGCTGGGCCGGGATGGGAAGCACGGCCAGGCGCACGGCGACAATCGCAAACAGCAGCAAGCCGGCTGCGCGCAGGGCCCACTGTCGAGCTTGCTGGCCACTCCAGACTAGAATGGTTCCCTCGACCGCCCAGGCCATCGTGATCCATTTGCCGTCGAGACGAATGGGGATGGCCAGGGTCGCAAAGGTCAGCGCGAGCCCGGCAAACAGCAAACTAACCAGCGGCCCTTCGCCGGGGATGGGCTGTGCTCCGAGCGCCCCGCCGTTTGCCGAACGTGCTACTGGCGTCGCGCTTGCTTCGGCCGGGGGAGGCAAACCCCGCGCCACGACTAGGTGCGCCGCCACGAGGCCGAGCACGACCAGTGTGAGAGTCCACCGATGCTCTGGCCACAGTGTCACCCGCAACGCCAGCAAGTAGGCCAACGCGTTGAGCAGCACGACGGCTATTTCGCTGATTGCGAGTCTGCCCTCGCGCCGGCTGCGGATCACGGGTTGCGCAGCGAAGATCAGGAAGAAGAGCGTTGCGAACAGCGAGGTGCGTAGAAGCTTCTCTGGACGGTAGAAGGTCTCGTACCAGCCCCAGAAAAAGACCTGCGTCGCAAAGAAGGAAACCGGCGCAAGCAGGTACCAGTCACGGGCTCGGGCCAGCAGTAGCAAGCCCGCGGCGAGGACAGCCAAGTAGCTGAACAGGACCAGCTGCTCGTCCTTGCCGGTGCTCACCAGCAGCGGGGTCAGAAAGCCGCCCGCTAGGGCCAGGAGCGCAACACGCTGCGAGTCGCGTCCCACCGCCACCGCGATCATCGCTGCCGTCACCACAATAATCCCGGCGAACGCGGTGGAGTGTTCGAACAGGCGGTAATAATGCCAGCCCGCCCATATCGAAAGATAAAGCACCGCAGCGCCTAGGCCTGCGATGCCCTCGGAGAAATACCGGTAGCCACGGCGTAACAGCCACCCGCTCCACGGAAGCAGTGCACTGCCGAGGAGCAGGCCGATCGCCACCCGCCCGCGCGGCCCCACCCAATTATTGTCGAAGGCGTATTTGATGAAGAACGAGACGGCAAATAGCAGCGCCAGAATGCCCAATCGGTTCAGCCACTTGCCCGCGATCAGCGTCTCCAGATCGAGCCGCGGGGCGGGGTGTCTTGCCGCCGCGAGAGGCTGCGAACTCGGCCTGGGTGTGGGAACGGAGGGAGGTCCCGGCGGCGTAGTGGCAGAGGGAACTGAAGGCCGCGCGGGCTGAGGACCCGGCGTGGGGACCGCAGTTGGCGCCGGAGGATGCGCGGGGGTTGGTTCAGCCGCAGCTGCCGGCGGCCCCGCCAACTCGCGCTCGGCTTGCACCAGCCGGCGGGCCAGGCCTGCGAGTTGTTGTTCGACCCCGGCGAGCTTCTGCTCAAGGGCGTAGAGCCGCTGCAGAACACCAGGCTCGGTTCCGGCGCGCGTCTCAAGCCCTCGCACGCGAGTGAACGCGCTGATTGCCAGGATGGGCGCCACAATCAAGGCGAAGACTGCGAGAGCGAGCAAGAGGAATTCCATCTCATGCATGAGTTCTACCACACGCCCCAGAGTGAGAGCATTAGAGCACAGTAAGGGTAGAGCGGCAATTGTGCGGCGGTCAGGCTCGTAGCCCAACGCTCGGTCTCGAGCAGTCGGCAAAGCCGAATTGCTTGAGAGGGCGAGAGGAAATCAAACCAATCATGAGATTCGAACGAAAAAAAGGTCGGAACTCTAGAAGGGAAGCGGGGAGTTCGAGAAGCACAAATTGGGAAATTGACTGACGTGGAGAAAAATTCGGAAAAGCATTGGAGGATAAGCTGACCGCGAATAGTTCGTAGCCCAGAGCTGAAAGCTGACCACTAGGTCGGCATTTTGAGGAAGAAATAGACTCCGAGAAAGGCAAAGATTAGGTCTGGTGACCAGGCCGCCAGTGTCGGCGGCAGTTGGCCGACCGCCCCCATGGCCTCGAAGAGCGCAGAAGTCTCCCAATAGACGATGCCAAGAGCGACGCCCAGTGCCAGGCCGCCAACCGCGCCACGCGTGCCCACCAGAAAAGCAAAGGGAATCCCCAGCAGAACGATGATTGGCGCGATGAGTGGGAAGGCCAGCTTCTTGTGCCACTGCACAGAGAGCCGGGCCACGTCAAAGCCGGCCTGCTGGAGGTCATGGATGTACTGGCGCAGCTCGCGCCAGTTCATCTGATAGTACTGGCGCACCTCCCGGTTGAAATAGCTTGGGGGTTCACTCAGCTCCTTCAGAGAGTAGTGCTGAAAGGGAATGTAGCGGGTGATCGTCGCGCGGTCAAAGTCGCGCACCCAGCCGGATTCGAGCAGCCAGGTGTTGCTTTCCGGTTCCCACTGAGCGCGGTTGGCGAAGACGCGGCGGCGCATCTGAAAACTAGCGGGGTCGAGCTCAAACACGTTGAGTCCGCCGAAGAGGTTGAAGTAAGGATCGAATAGCTCGTAGTTGTAGACTTTGAAGTTTTCGCCGAAGATCCATTGGCGTCGAGGTTGATAGAAGGTCTGAGCCGGGCGGCCCTTGATTTGGTTGCGCAGAGCGTCCTGCCGCTGGTTGGCATACGGTAGGTAGGTCTCGTCGAGCAGAAGCATGGATACGGCCAGGACTAGCCCCGCCACCAGCAGCGGCAGCGCAAGCCGGTACAGACTAATGCCGCTGGCTTTGAAAGCAACGATCTCGTTGTATTTGGACATCGTCCCCAGGGTGGCTAGAGCGGCTACCAGTGCGGCTAGCGGCGCAAGTAGGTAGCTCAGGTAGGCAGAAAAATAGCGGAAATAATTGACCACCACTAGAAATGGGGTGTGGTTGCGGGCGATGTCGTCGAGCAGTTCGAAGAACGTGAAAGCCTCAAACATCAGGACGAACCCGACCAGGAATAGAAAGAAATAGAGACAGAAATTGCGGAGCACGTAGAGATCTATCAAATGCAGAAAGCCACTGCTATACCCCATGCGGACGGGCGCCGCCAGGCCACGCCGCACCCCCGGTCCATTCTGTATCCCCGCGCGCGCTGCTCCTTCCGGAGCGGCCACTGGATTCACGGCGGGCCGGCGTGTGCGGCGTCTCCGCCAGTCGATCAGTGTGTCCGCCAGGCGCGTTAGAAATCCTTCGCCGTGAATTTGCTCCATGCGCGGCAGCAAAGCAACTCCTAGCAACCCGGTGAGCAGGTTCGCTGCCCAGATGCCCAGCCATGGGGGCAGGTCGCCCTTTCGCGCCAGACCGGCGCCGATGATGAATAGCAAGTAATAGCCGCAAATCAGCACCAGCGTGAGCAGGAAACCTCCGGCGCGGCCGCCGCGGCGCGGGCGAGCGCCCAACGGCACCGCTAAAAGCGCGAACACGATGCAGGCAACGGGAAATGCCAGGCGGCGGTGCACCTCCACCCGCGCCTCGCGCCAGCCGGGGCCGCGCTGGGCGAGCAGCCAGGCCAGCGAGCGCTCCTGGATAGTCGGCTGAGGGTTGCGAATGACCGAAGGGTCAGTCAGGTCCACGGGCCAATCGCTTTCGCCGAAGGTGATCACGGAATACCGATTGGGTTCACGGCGCGAGTACTGATGCGTGCTGCCTTCTCGGAGATGGAACTGCAACTTGCCCTGCTTGCGGTCGGCAATTACAATGGCTTCCGCTGCCAGCGTCAGGCGAGAACCGTTCTCCGCTCCGGACTCCGCCAGAAAAACGCCACGCCAGCGCGTGGCGGCGGCCTCGACATCCTCGACGTAGAGCACCAGGTGGGGAAAACGCTCGTCAAAGACGCGCGGCTGCACCTGAAAGGAGGCCTGGGCGGAGCGCAGGCGCTCTTCGAGGGAGCGATAGGTATGGAGCGCGGCGGGACCGAGCCACAGGGTCATGGCCAGCGTCAGAAGCGCAGTGCCGAAGGCGAGTAAGCCGACAGGAATCAGTAGCCGGCGGGGCCGGATGCCCAACGTAGCCAAGGCAATTAGTTCGCCGTCGGCCGAGAGGCGTCCAAGACCGATCAGCACGCCGACCAGCACGGCCATGGGCAGGGTGAACGTGAGCACCGGAGGAAAGGCGCTCAAGAAGAGCAACGCAATGCTTCCCCAGTCGGCCGAGTGGCGGACTATTAGCTCCATCAGGCGCACCAGTTGGGGAACGAAGAAAACGAAGGTGAACACCCCCAGTCCCAGCAAAGCGGGGGAGAATACTTCGCGGCAGATATAGCGATCGATGAGGCGCATCGCTCGGGAAAGGCATTCTAGCATGATGCGAAATGGCACAGGGGAGGTTGCGGCCGGATGAATCGCGTCCATCTGGTTTTGTTTTGGCACATGCACCAGCCGCAGTATCGCGACCCGTCCACCGGGCAATACGTGCTGCCGTGGACGCGCTTGCACGCGCTGAAGGATTACTGGGGCATGGTGCGAGTGCTCAAGGAGTTCCCGAGTGTGCATGCCACGTTCAATGCGGTGCCAGCGCTGGGCGCGCAGCTCGAGGAGTATGCCAGCGGATTGTTCCGCGAGCCCTGGTTCGACATCGCTTTTCGGCCAACGGTAAACTTATCCGCCGAGGACAAAGCTGAGATATTGGTCCGGGCCTTTCAGGTGAACCGCGAGAACCTGATGTCACGCTGGCCCCGCTTCGTCGAATTGTTTGAACGCTCACAGTCGGGGGGCGGCAGGTCCGCCTTGGCGAACTTCACCGAGCGCGACTGGCGCGACCTGCAGGTTCTTTCGCAATTGGCTTGGATGGACGAGGAGTGGCTGGCCAGTGAACCTGTGGTCTCCCGACTTTCCCGGAAGGGAAGCAACTTCACCGAGAAGGACAAACAGCAACTGCGCTCGAAGCAACTGGAGTTTCTCGCCGGTGTGCTACCGGAATACCGCCGGGCGGCCGAAAGCGGCCAGATCGAGATCTCCACTACGCCTTTCTATCACCCCATTCTGCCGCTGCTCTGCGATTCCGATATTGCCCGGACCGCCAACCCGTGGACGCCCCTGCCGAATCCGCCCTTTCGCTATCCCGAGGACGCCCGCGAGCAGTTGGCCCGGGCGCGAAAGTACCACGAAGACGTCTTCGGTCAGCCACCGGTGGGACTGTGGCCCTCGGAAGGCTCGGTGTCCGATCAAGCGCTTGCGATTGCCGCCGAGTTGGGTTTCCACTGGTTCGCCACCGACGAGGGGGTTCTGGGCCGTACCCTCAACATCGGATTCGGTCGCGACGCCGCGGGAGTGCCGGACAATGCCAAAAAGCTCTATTCACCCCTACGGGTGCGGTTGGGCGAACGCGAGATCACTGGTTTCTTCCGCGACCATTACCTCTCGGACCTGGTTGGATTCGTCTATAGCCGCATGGAAGCCAGCTCTGCCGCCGAGGACTTGCACCGCAGGATCCGCGCCATCGGCGAGCGCGTGGAGCTGAACAGGCCCTTGACGGTGTCAGTTATTCTAGACGGCGAGAATGCCTGGGAGTATTTCCCCGGAAACGGCCGCGAGTTCCTGCGCCAGTTTTACCGCCGGATTGAGAATGACCCCGACATCCGCGCGCTGACGGTTTCCGAGGCGCTGGCTGAGGCCGGGGAGATTCCCACGGTCAAGGGGATATTTCCCGCGTCCTGGATCAACGCAAACTTCGACATCTGGATCGGTCACGCCGAGGATGTGACGGCCTGGAATCTGCTGCGGGAGGCGCGCGAGTTCTACGCTGAGGTCAAGCGCAGCCGCGAGAAAGGGTCTGCGACTGCGCCCAACGAGCAACAACTGAGTGCCGCGTACGAATCGCTGCTGGCGGCCGAAGGCAGCGACTGGTGCTGGTGGTATGGTCCGGAGAATAGCTCGGTCAACGACGCCGAATTCGACGCCATCTACCGGAAACACCTCACCGAGGTTTACATCGCGCTGGGCGCCGCAGCTCCCGACGCGTTGGCGGAGCCCATCAAGCGCAGGCCCGAGCGCGCCGCGGTGGCGGCGCCTTCGGGCTACCTCCAAGTGAACGTGGATGGGCGCGAGACCTCCTACTTCGAGTGGCTGGGCGCTGGGTTGTACTCGGCCGACCGGCGCAGCGGCGCCATGCACGGGCGCTCGTTTTTTCTGCACGAACTGCGCTATGGCTTTGATGAGAAGTTCCTCTACGTGCGTGTGGATGTGTTCAAGGATGCGATGGCGGGATTGCGCGACTGCGAGTTTCGCGTGACCCTGCGCGCGGGCGAAGAGGTGCGTGTGGTGGCCCGCCTTGAAGAGGGCGCGCTAGCCGGCTATCTGCTGGAATCCAAGGACGTCTGCCTGCTCGGCCCCGACGAAATGGTCTCGGTGGCTTTTGTCAAGATCTTGGAGGTAGCCATCGCACGGGAAATGTTCGATCTGCGCGGAAGGAGTTCATTGTCGCTGGGCGTAGCGCTGTGGCAGGGCGGGCT
>QHYU01000078.1:0-17567 GCA_003224235.1 Acidobacteriota bacterium | reverse complement strand
GAAAATATTGAACAGCTCGCCGCGGAACTGGAGTCGCATGGCCTCCCGGATCCGGATGTTCTTGAAGGCCGAGAAATCCCACTCTCGATGCCGGGACCACCTACGTGGCTGAAGCCGCTGTCAAACGCTTGTCCCCGCATTCAGTCTACCTCCAGGTTCAAGCAGCGCAGTTCCTGTCTGGAATAGAGGCCGCCGTAAGACGACCCTGCAGAAGTTGGTGAGCTCTTGTGTCTGGTGCGCGATTCCGCTAGCTCTGCAAAATAGCGAGGGCGATGCCTAGCAGGATTCTCGCAGCAACGACGGTGGCTTGAGGTCCGCTTTCGAATCGGAGCCCAGCTCTGTCGCTGCGGGCTGAATTAACTCTTCCCGTGTCAGGAGCTTGACAGCGGGAACTGATCGTTGTAAGACGAGTGGCCAGTAGTGGGGTGGAAATATCGAGGCCGATCCTTAAAGTCCCTGAGGAGGCGAAAATGAGTGCGCGTGGGTTGCTGAGGGTAATGCTGTTTTCGTTTCTGGCGTGGGTAGTTGCCGCGAGCCTGGCTTGGGCTCAACTTCCCACATCAACGTTGAACGGGATTGTCACTGACCCGCAGGGAGCGGCAGTGGCCGGAGCAAAGGTGACGCTGACGAGCAAGGCCACCGGGCTGACGCGCGATACTTCGACCGGTTCCGAAGGCCAGTATGTCTTTGCGAACCTCCCGCCCGGCGACTATGACATTCGCATCGAGACACAGGGTTTTGCCACGCGCGAATTCAAGGGTGTGCGCTTGGAGGTTGGCAGGGCCACCACGCTGGACGTGAAACTGGCCCTCGGCCAGCTCGGCCAGGAGGTGACGGTCAGTGACGCCGTCGCCCAAGTAGAGCTGACGCAATCCACTGTGCAGGGCCAGATCAGCTCGACCACGGTGGAAAACATGCCGCTGAACGGCCGCAACTTCCTGGAGCTGGCCTTCCTGATTCCGGGAAACCGGCCGGCCACGAATTTTGACCCGACGAAGACAAATACGCTGGAAGTGTCCTCAGCAGGTGCCTTCGGTCGCGGTGGGAACATCAGCGTAGACGGCGGCGATAACAATGACGAGGTGGTGGGGGGAACGCTGGCCAATTTCCCTGAAGATGGCGTGGCCGAGTTTCAAATCGCCACGAACAAGTTCACCGCCGAAGTAGGACGGTCGGGCTCGAGCATCATCAACATTATCACCAAGTCAGGAACCAATGAATTGCACGGCTCGGGGTTCATCTTCTTCCGACACAAGGCGCTGCAGGGACTGCCGGCGGTGTTCGACCGCACACAACCGACGCCACACTTTGCGCGTGAGCAGTTTGGCGGCTCAGTTGGCGGGCCCATCAAGAGGGACCGCGCGTGGTGGTTTGTCTCTTCTGAATATCGCGACCAGGGCCATGCCGTTCCCGTCGGCGTGCGCGACTTCACTGCAAACCGTGTCATAGGCGGCTCGGCGCCCGCGTTCGTGCACGACTATCTACTTTCCGGTCGTACCGATTTCAGGCTGACGGACCACGACAACCTGGCGGTGCGCTATTCCTTTAATCGTTCGCTGGACATTGACAATGGCAGCCAGCGGAAGCCGTCAGGCACGGCAGCCAATCGACAATCCTCCCTGAACCGCTTTAACTCGCTGCTGACTGAGTGGACGCGGATTATTTCATCTCGCGTGGTCAACAGTCTCATCTTTCACCCGGACTGGTTCTTGAATTCCATTCCGGCTTTCAGCCCGGGTGACTCGGTGACCAATCCCGCCGGGCTCGCGAAGGGAAATGAAATCCGCTTCGCGAGCCTGCAAGACGGTGCCAACTTCCGCATCCCGCAGAGCACAAAGTTTAACCGCTACCAGATTCGAGACACGTTGAGCTGGGTGCGCGGAAACCACACCTTCAGGTTCGGGGGCGAATGGCAGCACTGGAACACCTTTGCGCTCTTTGATCTCTTTGGCAGCGGGAGCATCTTCACCACCGAAGATTTTGCCAGCCGCGTGCGCTCGAGCCACACCGGCCCGCCGGATGATCGTGATATTCCCATCGCAGTTGCGATCAAGAGCGCCGCCACCACGCGCCCACCGATCGTGCCCTTCTACCCCAACTCCTATTTTGGCGCGTACGTGCAGGACGATTGGAAGGTGCGACCGAACCTTACGCTGAACCTGGGTTTGCGCTGGGAGTTTGACGACGTGGTAGGCGACGCCAGCAACCTGCACCCCTGCGCGTCGCTCACGGTGGTGGATAATACCTGCGAGTTCATCGAGAACATCCTCGGTACCCACCAAGGAAGAGACTTCAAACAGTTCGGGCCGCGCGTGGGTTTCGCCTGGGACCCGCTCAGGCGCGGCCAAACGGTGCTCCGGGGCGGCTACGGTATCTACTACGACCGAGTCGTCACTGAAGTGCCGTTATTGGAACTTTTGTTGAACGGCCGAATCCTGCCGCTGGCAGCTTTTAATGGTTCGACCTGCAATTCGGCTGTGGTGCCAGCAAACCAGAACCACACACTAGGCGCTTGCTCGGCTAGCGATGCAACGTTTGATACCGGCACGCCAACCCTTGCCGCTCCCTTCTCCGGTGGGAACGCGGTGTTCGGGATTGGCATTAACCGAATTGACCGAAACGCTAGGCATCCCTACGTCCAGCAGTTCACCCTCGGCGTGCAGCAGCAGGTCGCCAAGGACTGGCTTATCTCTGCGGACGGCATTCACGACTTTGGCCAGCGGTTCCTGCTGGGCCGGCTGCTGCGGAGTTCGGCGAGCACGCAGATCAGTTGCCCGAACGGCGTCGACCCATGCACGGTAACCGATCCGCTCACGGGCCGCAGCGACCAGGTAACTAACATTGAATCCTCAGCCAAGAGTTGGTACGACGCGCTGCTGGTCAGCCTGCAGAAGCGACCCACAGGGGGGGACAGTTTCCGCTGGGGCTTCAACATGAACTACACGCTTTCGAAAACCTTCAATTTCTCGAACGATGACCAGATCCCGTTCAATGGTTCGGAGGACCAGGTGGACCTGATTGAGCGCACCAATAACCTGCGACTCGAGAAGAGCTACGCACCGACTGATGAGCGCCATCGGTGGGTGTTTTACGGGGTCTTCGAGGTGCCCTGGAAGATCACGATTTCACCCATTTGGACGATCAGCTCGCGCGTGCCCATGGATTCGCTTGTCCCGGCTCTGAGCGCCCGGCTGCCGATCCTGCCACGCAATGCGCTGGGACGTGAGATTTCCACGGGTGCCCAGCTTAATGCGGCAATTGATGTCTGGAATGCGTTGCCCACGTGCACCGCCGCGGTGCCATCGCCGTCCCCTTGCAACGCGGACGGACCGCCACCAAGTCCTGGGGTTAACCCGGGCAGGTTGAGGCTGTCACACGTGGACCCGAACCTCAAGTTCGGCCGCGACTTCAACTCGCTCGACCTGCGCGTAACCAAGACCTGGACTTTTTTCAACGAGCAGAAGCTGCAGTTCATCAGCGAGGTCTTCAACTTGTTTAACATCACCAACATCCGCGGCTTCAACAACAACAACTACTCCGGCTTTAACAATGACATCACGTCCGCCAGGTTCAACCAGCCGCAGCGCACTGCGGGTGGCTTCTTCGGGTCCGGCGGGCCGCGGGCGTTCCAGTTCGCGCTGCGGTACAGCTTCTAGCTGTGCTAGCGAGAGTACAAAAATAAGAGGGCGGGTAAAGCAACCCGCCCCCTCTATCCTAGAAAAGCTACGCCACTACTTAACTTGTATCTGGCGGGCCTTGTACGCCTGAAATCTTGGATCCGATCACTTCCGGCTTCCCACTTTCGAGTGCTGAGTTCCTCTACGGTTCACGCTCCGGTTCATGCTTCGACTCGCGCTCCGACTCGCGCCTTGGAATGCGCGTCTCGAATTCCTCGGGGTGAAACTCGCGGTTGATTTTGCAGGTGTCGCCGAACGCCGGGCGGAACTGCTCGCACAGCGCGGCAACTTGTCTCTTGGTGGGCCGCTTGTGGCTTTGCACCCAGCCGAGCAGCGCCTGGAACGCGGCCAGCGTCTCCGAGGCGGAGAACTCGCAATGTCCTCCTGCATCGGTAAAAATCTGCCGCAAGCGCCGCTGGGTGTGGGCGTCCCCGCGGATTTCCTTATATTCATTCTCGTTTTCGACGATCACCAGGCCGTCGCCGATGGTGTGCATGGTCAGGGTTGGCATTGGCGCGCGACCGTTGGGAGTGTAGGCCCGGGTGAGAAAATCGAGGGCCTCCTCATTCGAGCCGGCGCGGAAGACGCCGGCGTTGAGCGCGTCATCATCCTCCGAACCGGTGTACTCGACGTCGAGGTTGGTGACCGGGCTGAGCCCATGCGTGCGGACCTGGACCAGCTCCGCCAGCGCAAAGGTGGAGAAGAACATGTCGGTAACTACAAAACTCTCCGGAATCTTTGCGACGCCGAGAATATTGGCCAGGTTGCGGCGCTGTTGCGGGGTGCGCGTGGCGGCTGGCTGCAGCACGCCCGTGCACTGATTGATCCGCGACCCGAGCTCCCGCGGGGTGATCGTATTGTTCGGCGCCAGGCCCAGAAAGAGCGGGTACTGGGGTTCGTTCGGGCGGGGCAAATTCTGGCAATAGAATTGATAGACGACGCGGAGATCAAACGCGCCCCAAAAGTTCTTAACCCCGCCGGCCAGTGGCCCGCAAAGCGGCAGCGCGCCATGATAATTCAGATTGCCGTGCGCATCCTTGGCGAACCGCTCGGCAATCTCGGCAGTGATCAGCCCTCCCTCGGAGGCGCCCACCACAATTGTCAGGTCGGGCTGGCCAAAAATGCGGATGAACTGCTGCCGCAGGTTCTCCGTGTCCTCGGCGGCATCGGCCACGGCCCAGCCGCCAAGTCCAACAACATCGGGCCGATAACTCGACGCGGCTACCGCAAAGCCGAGTTGCAGCAGCAGTGGCCCTAGAGGGCTCAGATCCTCTGCGCCTAACTTTCCCGGGGGCGCCAGGCTGTAGCCGTGATTCCAAAGCAGCAGCCGATGATTGTAGTTTGCGGGGACGGCGATCAGGAAAAACGCGCCGTTGGTATCCATGCCGGCGTGGCAGGTAGTGGCCGGCGGCAGGCCCGGGGGACACTGCGCCTGCAGCGCCGACGCACCTGCCAGCACAAGCAACACAAACATTCCTAAACGGAGTTTGTTCATGACTTTCCTCTCGCTTCCTCTTTTGGTTTCGCGCGGGCTTGAAAAAATTCCGGCTTGTTCGTGCGCTGAGGTGCCTCACCATACGCGTGCTGGCGCGGCGCGTCAAGCAAAAGACGAGCGACGCTAGAGGTCACTCCCAAGTGTGATGGCCGAGATTCTGCTTCGACGGACACGCAACTCGCCAAGAATGCGCTAAAAGAGCTTGACCGCGAGGTCGCGGGGGTGGCTACCGACGGGGATCATCGTCAGCAGGCTTTGTGTCCGAACGCGGACAATGGCCAGATCGTTTGAGCCTTCGTTGACCACCAGCAATAAATCCTCACCGGGGACCAGCCGTGAAACCCCCGGCCGCTCGCCGACCGGAATCGGGCGCAGCATCTGGCGAATGCCGATTTGTACGGGCATCACGCGGCCTGCTGCCGCATCGGTGACGTAGAGCAGACTGGCGTCGGCGGTCAGGACGCCACGGGAAGGTGCCGAGCCTAGCAGCATGGATTCGGCCACCTCTGCTGTCCAGGTGTTGAGAATCTCCAGGCCGTGCGATTCGGGTGCGGTGACGTAGAGCTCCCCGCCATCGGGCTTGAGAATCAGATCCGTGGGAGTGCCCGCGACGGGCAAATTGACCAAGAGCACCCGCCGGCGCAGATCGACTACGGAAATCTGATTCGTGCCAGCGGCGGAGACAAATGCCAACGAGCTGTCTGGCAGTACAACGACCTGTTCGGGGCGGCCGGCAACGGGAATGGTCGCGAGCGGTTGGAGGGTTGCAGCGTCGAACAGCATCAGGGTTGAGTCGTCGCGGTTGGATACCAGCACCAGGCGCCCATCGCGCGTGACGCGGGCCAGCGACGGCCGGCGCCCGGTGCGAGCTCGCGCGATCAGTTGGCGCGTCGCACAATCTATCGCCACCAAGCTGGAAGAACCGGAAGCGGCTATATAAGCGCGGCTGCCATCGGGTGAAAAATCGAGCGCAAAGGGCGCTGCGTTGCGGTCGATCGGAGCCGCGCCGAGGGGGATGCGCGCGACGAGCGCGTCTCGAGGTGCGTCAATCACCCAGACGTAGCCTGCCTCGCTCGAGACTCCCCAAATCTCCTTGCGAGTGGGATGCGCGCGAATCCCGGAGGGTGCGGGCCCAACTGCAATGGTAGAAGTGGCTGCCAGCCTCACTAGGTCCACCACCGTCACCGTGCCATCGCCGGCGTTGGCCACGTAGGCGCACAGGCGCAGGCCAGGGCGCAGCATCGAGGGGCGGTGTTCTTTGGCGAGCTGTTGTGCCACACCGGCGAGCAGCACCAGAGCGACAAACGCCAGGCGAAAATTGAAACGGCGAGTCATGCTTCGCCACAGAGACAGGGGGACAACGAGGGCTGAAATTTCCGAAAATTCAAGAGTTGAGGAGAGGAAGGCAACTCAGGAACCAAAGAAGAGAAGTGCAGTGGACGCGGTAGATGGAATATAGGAGGCAGGGACAACGAAGATTGGGGTGTCGAGCGCACGCTTTCGGATGTCATTCCGAGCCCGGGGCGGCGCGCGAGAAATCTCTCTGCGGGATACTTGGCACAGAGAATGGCTTCCGCCGCAACCTCCGACCTCTAGTTCACCCTGCGGTGCAACACCTCGGCGATTTGCCGGACTTCTTCGGCGAGCTGCCGCAATTCATCGGGTAGGATGGACTGCATGCCATCGGAGAGAGCTTTATCGGGCTCGTGGTGCACCTCGACCAGCAAGCCATCCGCGCCGACGGCAACGGCCGCCCGAGACAGAGGCAGCACCTTGTGGCGGCGGCCTGTAGCGTGGCTGGGGTCTACCAGAATTGGCAGGTGGCTGCGGCGCTTGACCGCAGGGATGATGGCGAGGTCGAGCGTATTGCGGGTGAAATCGGAGAACGTGCGCACGCCGCGTTCGCACAGGATAACCTTATAGTTTCCCTCGGCCAGGATGTACTCGGCGGCCATCAGGAACTCGTCGAGCGTGGCCGACATGCCGCGCTTGAGCAGCACCGGCTTGCTGGCGCGGCCGGCGCGCTTGAGCAGCGAAAAGTTCTGCATGTTCCGCGTGCCGATCTGGATGACGTCGGCGTATTGCTCAACCAGGTCGAGGCTTTCGTTGTCCACTGCCTCGGTGACGATACCCAGGCCGAAGCGCTCGCGCACCTGGGCCAGAATCTTCAGGCCCGGTTCACCGAGCCCCTGGAAGCTGTAGGGCGAAGTCCGCGGCTTATAAGCTCCGCCACGGAACAGCCGCACACCAGCGCGAGCCACTTGCTCGGCGATAGCCATCGCCTGCTCTGGCGTCTCGATTGCGCACGGACCAGCGCACAGAGCCACCGTCTCGCCGCCGATCAAAACGTCGCCCGAAGGCGCCGGGATCGTGATGACGGAATCTTCTTCTTTGGCGTCGCGGCTGACCAGCTTGTAGGGCTTGCTAACGGGGATGCATTCCACCACCCCGGGCATCGATTCGAGCGAGCCGATGTCCACGGAGCCGGTGTTGCCGGTAATGCCGATAGCCGTGCGGGTCGAGCCGGGAATTGGGTGCGCTTTGAAGCCCAGCGCTTCGATTCGCGCGCAGACGGCGCGGACCTGCTCTTCGGTAGCGTTGGCTTGCATGACGATCAGCATAGATTGCTCCAGGCGCGGCCGCCGGCGTCCCTAAGCTTCCGAACACAACCGCATGCCGCTGGAGGGACACCTGCGCGGGCCGAGCCATGGCCTACGAAACCAAATTAGAGCCAGAGGCGCTGGAGTGTACTCCATCCGCCGGGACGGCTGCAAATTGCGGCAAGCCCTCAGGACCACTACCGAATGATCCGACGCTTCCATGTGAAGCGCTTGGCACTTCGCAGAAGTGACCGAATCCGAGCCTGGGAGTGCCTGTTCCCGGTGGCCGCCCAAGGCTTGCCCCTACAGACGTTTGCGGAAGGGTGCGCCATGGGCTAGAATGGTGGGCTTATCGCAGGTCGCAGAGTTAACTGAGGGAATGACGGACCCCGAGCACAGCTCCGAGCCCGCCTTCGACATCTCCGACGAATACCGCCCTGAGCCGGCTGCGCCCGTGCGGCCGCCCGCTTGGTATGACGGTAGCGTGCGCATCGGCATCCACACCTCGATTGCTGGCGACATCGTTGAATCGCTCGAGATCGCCCGAAAGCTCGGGTGCAACGCCCTGCAGATTTTTTCCTGGAGCCCGCGGATGTGGCCCCGCGCGGGAAGTATTCGCATTCCCGAGGCCGACGCTGCACGCTTCCGGGAACGACGAGGGCAGCTGGGACTCGGACCGTTGGTGATCCACGACAATTACCTGATCAATTTAGCCTCACCCGAGCCGGTGCTGCGCGTGCGGTCGATTCAGGCGTTTCGCGACGAGTTGGTGCGCGCCGTCGCCCTGGGCGCCGATTTCCTGGTGGCGCACCCGGGAGCCGGCCGCGGCGGCACTATCGAACAAGCCATCCAGGAAACTGTGCGAGGGCTGCGACAGGCCGCGCGGGGCATCAAGCTCGATGGGCTGCGCATCCTGATCGAGAACACCTCCGGGATGGGCACGTCCCTCGGCTCGCGGCTTGAAGAGATAGCAGCGATTCTTGAAGCGGCGCCCGAATTACCACTGGGAGCGTGCTTGGACACGGCTCATATGTTTGAAGCAGGGTACGACATCCGCAGTGAAGCAGGTCTGGAGCGGACGCTCGAAATCATCGAGCGCACCGTGGGCTTGCGTCGCGTCTTTGTGCTGCACGTCAACGATTCGAAGACACCGCTGGGGTCGCGAGTGGATCGCCACGCGCACATCGGAAAGGGCAAAATCGGCCTCGAGGCTTTCCGGCGGATTCTGAACCATCCGCTGCTGGCCTCGAGCGGGTCGTACGGGCTCCACGGCCGCGCATTCATTCTCGAAACACCGATCGACGCTCCCGGCGATGACCGGCGCAACGTCCGCACGCTCTGGAAGCTGGTGGGGCGCTCAGCCCAGCAGGCTCCGCGTGCAGAGGATGGATTTTCGATGCTGCGCGCCGGAAAAACGGGGAGCCGGAGGCGGCCAGCGTCGAGGAACCCGACTGCCAAGAGGTTGAGGAGTTCAAGAGCTAAGAAGTCTAAGCCGAAACGCAGAGGACCCAGAGAGCACAGAGAACGTTGAGGGGCCGAGAGGACAGCGAAGCAGTGGCGGAATACGATCCCCAGATGATTGAAGCGAAGTGGCAGAAGCGCTGGGAGGAGCAGCGGGCCTTCGAGGCTGACACGGAGTCGGCACGGTCGAAGTATTACCTCCTGGAGATGCTGCCATACCCCTCCGGCACTCTGCACATGGGCCACATGCGCAACTACACGATCGGGGACGCAGTGGCACGTTATAAGCGCATGCGCGGCTTCAACGTCTTGCACCCCATGGGCTGGGATGCTTTCGGACTGCCGGCCGAAAACGCCGCGATCAAGCACGGCACTGACCCACACGTCTGGACCAGCCGCAACATCGCGGAATTCAAGCGGGCCCTCCGGCGCTTCGGCTTCAGCTACGACTGGCGCCGAGAGATTTCCACCTGCGACCCGGAATACTACGGCTGGAACCAGTGGTTCTTCCTGCGCATGCTGGAGAAGGGCCTGGCCTACCGCAAGCTGAGCCGCGTGAACTGGTGCCCGGAGTGCGCGACCGTACTCGCTAATGAGCAGGTCGTGAACGGCTACTGCTGGCGTCACGAGGATACCCAGGTTGAAGCCAAGGAAATTGAGCAGTGGTTCCTGAAAATCACCCAGTATGCCGATGCGCTGCTCGATGACATGGCACAACTAGAGGGCGGCTGGCCCGAGCGCGTCCTGGTGATGCAGCGCAACTGGATCGGGAAATCGTACGGGGCCAAGGTGCGGTTTGCCGTGGCGGCTGCATCGGGCGGTGCGGGCGCGGAGGGGGATGCCATTGAAGTCTTCACCACTCGGATCGACACGATCTATGGGGCCTCAGCGGTGATTCTGGCGCCCGAGCACCCGCTCATCCCTAAGCTGGTAGCTGGGGTGGCTGGACGTGGGGCAATCGAAGCGCAGCTTGCTCGCCTGCGTCAGAAAATCGTGCGCCCCATCGAGCTGGCCACGGCCGAAAAAGAGGGTATCTTCATCGGGCGGTTTGCCATAAACCCGTTCAGCGGCGCGAGCCTGCCGATTTGGGTCGCTAACTTCGTAGTCATGGAGTATGGCAGCGGAGCGGTGATGTGCGTGCCGGCTCACGACCAGCGCGACTTCGAGTTCGCGGAAAAGTATCGGCTGCCGAAACCTATTGTCGTGCAGCCTGTCTCCGGCCAGCCGCTCACTCCGGCGACGCTGGATGCGCCCTACACCGACTATGGGCGGCTGGTGAATTCCGGACCTTATTCAGGGCTCAGCTCCGAGCAGGCCATTGAGCGGATGACCGCGGATGCAAAGGCCAAGGGATTTGGCGAACCACACACCACATATCGATTGAGGGACTGGGGTATCTCGCGACAGCGGTACTGGGGCACACCGATCCCGGTGCTGTATTGCGAGCGCTGCGGCCTGGTACCTGTGCCGGACGAACAGTTACCCGTTCTGTTGCCGCCCAACGTACGGATCACTGGGATGGGTCAATCGCCCCTCGCAAACGTGCCGGAGTTTGTGAATACCACCTGCGCGAGATGCGGTGGGCCGGCGCGGCGCGAAACCGACACGATGGATACCTTCATTGATTCCTCATGGTATTTCTATCGCTACACCGACCCGCACAATTCCCGCGCCCCGTTTGACTTCGAAACGGTGCGCTACTGGTTTCCCATCGACCAGTACGTGGGTGGAATCGTGCACGCCATTCTCCATCTGCTCTACTCGCGGTTTTTCTGCAAGGTGATGAGAGACCTTGGGCTGGTTGATCACAGCGAACCGGTCAAGCGCCTATTCAACCAGGGGACAGTGCTCAAAGGCGGCACAGCCATGTCCAAATCGACGGGGAACATTGTGGCCGGCGAGGACATGGCCAGACAGTACGGCTGCGATACGGGACGGCTGTACACGCTCTTTGCCGCGCCACCGGAAAAGGACCTGGAGTGGAGCGAGCAGGGCATCGAAGGCTGCTCGAGATTCCTGCACCGCCTCTTCCGGCTCTTCGCTCGGCACGCCGAGCGCCTGCGGGGTGTTGCGGTGGGGAATCCGCGACCTGCGGAGCTCGCCTCAGCCACTGAGAAGGAAAAGGCGCTGCTGCGCAAGGCGCACCAGACCCTCCGGCGAATCACGCACGACTTCGAGGCGCGCTGGCACTTCAACACCTCAGTCGCCTTGATCATGGAGCTGGCCAACGAGCTCCAGTCCAAGGAACCACTCGAGCAGGATGCCTCCCCTGGGGTGGTCAAGGAAGTGCTGGAACTGCTCACGTTGATGCTGGCGCCGATGGCCCCACACTTGGCTGAAGAGCTCTGGGAAATGCTCGGGCACGCGGGCGGCTTGGTAGCCGCACCTTGGCCGCAATTTCAAGAGCAACTGGCCAAAGAAGAGCAAATCGAAGTGGTTATCCAGATCAACGGGCGTGTGCGGGGGAAAATGCTGGTCGAGCCTGGCCTCGGCGAGGAGGAACTGTACGGGCGCGCTGTGACGGACCCGCGCATCGCGCAGCTCATCGCCAGCCAGCGCGTGGTGAAGAAGATTGTGGTGCGGGATAAGCTGGTCAATGTCGTGGTTGGGTGAAGACAAAGGCAAAAAAGCAAAAGCAAAAGGAATGAGGCAGGGAGTCCGTGATCGACAGTCGAAAGTTGACGGATTCGAGCTGAGTTCGATGGCTCAGGCGCTGAAGAGTCGAAGAGCTGAGGTGAGCTGGGAGCGAGGGCTCCGGGTGGGTGGATGAACGAACGGGGCGGTATTGTCGTACTGGATTTTGGCGGCCAATACACGCAACTCATCGCGCGGCGCATCCGCGAGCAGCAGGTCTTCTCTGCGATCCTGCCGTGTTGGGCTGCGCTCGAGGAGATCCGCAAACTCGAGCCGGCGGGCGTGGTGCTTTCGGGCGGGCCAAGCTCGGTCTACGACCCGCAGGCGCCGGCGTGCGACCCGGCAGTGCTGGGCCTCGGCGTGCCGGTGCTGGGGATTTGCTATGGCCTGCAGTGGATCGCGCACACGCTGGGAGGCCAAGTGCGGCGCGCGGAGCGCCCCGAATACGGCCGCGCGGAACTCAAGATCCAGAATGGTTCCGAGCTGTTCCGCGGTTTCCCGCGTCAACTGAAGATCTGGAACAGCCATGGCGATCACGTCTTGGCATTGCCCGCGGGCTTCCGCATCACCGGGCAAACCAACAACGCCGTCTCCGCAGCCGAAGACCCGGCGCGCAAAATCTACGCCGTGCAGTTTCATCCTGAAGTGCAGCACACCGACCGCGGCACGGAAATCTTGCAGAACTTTATTTTCCGCATCTGTGGCGCCCAGCCCAACTGGAGCGGCGCGTCCTTCATCTCCGGAACCGTCGAGGCTATTCGCCGCCAGGTGGGGGAAGGCCGCGCGATCTGCGCGTTGAGTGGCGGCGTGGATTCGGCGGTGGCCGCGCTGCTGGTACACCGCGCAATCGGCGACCGCTTGAGCAACGTTTTTGTGGATACCGGGCTGCTGCGGAAGAACGAATACCAGCAGACACTGGAGTTGCTGCGCGAGCGGTTGGGGCTGAATGTGCTGGGCGTCCCCGCAGCGGAACGCTTCCTGGCGCGTCTAAAGGGAGTGACTGACCCAGAAGAGAAGCGCAAACGGATCGGCGCGGAGTTCATCGGCGTATTTGCCGAGAAGGCGCGGGAACTGGGCGGAGCGCGTTTCTTGGTGCAGGGCACGCTCTACCCGGATGTGATTGAGTCGGTTTCGGTGAGAGGGCCCTCCGCGACGATCAAGACACACCACAACGTGGGCGGGTTGCCAGCGGACATGCCCTTTACGCTGGTCGAGCCTTTGCGGGACCTTTTCAAGGACGAGGTCCGCCGAATTGGCAGAGAACTCGACCTGCCGGAAGAGATGCTGACTAAGCATCCCTTCCCTGGGCCAGGGCTGGCAGTGCGGCTGTTGGGTGAAGTCACGCCCGAGCGTCTAGCCACGCTGCGCGAGGCAGACGCCATTGTGGTTGAAGAAATCCGCCGCGCCGGGCTGTACGAAAAAGTCTGGCAGGCGTTTGCGGTGCTGCTGCCGGTACGAAGCGTTGGAGTGATGGGCGACGAACGCAGCTATGGCTTCACCGTCGCGGTGCGCGTGGTCGAGTCCGAAGATGCCATGACGGCCGATTGGTCACGCCTGCCGGCGGACGTGCTGGAGAGGATTTCGACACGAGTGGTGAGCGAAGTCGTCGGTATCAACCGGGTGATTTACGACATCAGCTCGAAGCCGCCGAGCACGATTGAGTGGGAGTAGGATAGGGTTGAGGGGAATGCGGGGACTTCTGTAGCTTATAGCTCTTTTAGAAAAAAACCCCGGCCCTACGCCGACGTGGCTGGATTTGCCCGGAACTACCGATTCGCCATCTTCTGAGCCATGTACAGCAGCAGCTTTCGGTCGCCTTCATCCACGCGACCCAGCAGTCTGCGGAACTTGACCAGAAAACGGGCGTCTTTGCCGGAACTGCCCCAGGCAATCTCGTCCGCAGTCTTGCGTTTCGGGAGATTGGGCAGCTCAGGCGGTTCCTCGCCGTCGTAGAAGAGTTGGTAGAGAGGGACCTCAAGTGCGCGGGCCATTTTCTCCAGCGTCTCGATCGCCGGAACCGTGTGGCCGTTCTCGACGCGGGAGATGTAACAACGGAGAAGGCCAGTGCGCTTCTCGATGTCCCCTTGGGAAAACTTCTTTTCTTCGCGTAGTGCCCGTAGGCGGTCGCCGATAATCATGTCGCTATTGTTCCATAGGGTTAAGACTCAGGCAAGCGAAAAGTCAAGGCTTCCGCAAGAAAAATAGTGTAACCGGAGCCGCATGGCCCACGTCCCAAAAAGGGAAGCAGACGGTGGCCGGACCCACTCAACGCCGGCCGCCGGGCCCCGTTCGCCCGCGCAGGGGGGAACGGAAGAAGAAAAGAAGCTAGTGCGCCGGGCGCAGGGCGGAGATGCACTTGCCTATGAAGAGTTGGTGCGCGGGCACCAGCAACGTATTTTTGCCGTGGTGGGTGGGATCCTGCGACGGCGGGAAGACATCGAGGACGTTGCGCAGCAGGTTTTCATGAAGGCATATTTCTCGCTGCGGCGCTTCGACCTACGTTCCGCCTTTGGCACTTGGCTTTACAAGATTGCGGTCAACGAATGCTGGGATTACCTCCGCAAGAAGCGGGTGCGGCGGCTGGTATACGAGGCCGACCTGAGCGAGGAGCAAGTCCGGCAACTCGACCACACCCCGAATCCTGGGGGAGGCGCCCAGAACCCGGGGGAAGACGCCGGGCGGCGAGCCGAGCAGCGGGACCTGCTGGAGCGGCTGCTGGGCGAGCTGGACGAGAAAGACCGGTTGATGCTGGTGATGAAAGAGGTCGAAGGGTTTTCCGTCGAGGAAATCGGAGAAGTTCTAGACTTGAACGTGAACACAGTGAAAGTGCGACTCTTTCGGGCCCGCGGCCGGCTGGTGGAAACTTACAGGAGACGCTTGAGTGGACGGACTTCAGAGGGAGCCCGCCCCCAGTGAACGGGTTGTCATAAGAAACGAGCGCGGCCGGGAAGACCGTGCAGAGAGCGCCATGGAGAAAGCCGCGCGAGAAAGGAAGGCGAGATGTGCTTAGCACAAGGTCCGATCGGACTGTTTGCATTGGGTACGAACTGAGGCTCGAGAATTATCTGGATGGCGCGGAAGACCCCGCGGCGACCGCAGAGTTGGCCGCTCATTTGGAGAGCTGCACCCGCTGCCGGGAGGCGCTCGAGGCCGCACGTCTGGGCCGCGAATTGCTCCGCGAGGGGCTGGCGCCCGCAAAGGACCCTGGAGCAACGTTTACGACCCGCGTCATGGCCGGCATTCGCGCCGATGAAGGCCGCCGGCAGCAATTCTGGCGGCCGCTCCAAGTGCTCGCTTGGCGCTTGGCATTGACCACCGCGGCCGCCCTGATGGTGCTGACCGTCTATCTATACGAGCTCGGCCCTGCATCCAATCGCGTGCAGGTATCTTGGCAGAGCCAGGTCAGTGAGGGTTTGCCTGAGCCAGCGACACAGCCGGCTAGCCAAGATGAAGTTTTACTGTCACTGGTGGGGGGTAGCAATGGATACTAGTTCAAACAACCTCCGAGCAAAGCGCAAAGCCGTCGCCCTAGTGCTGGTGGTCTTTGTGCTGGGCATTGCGCTGGGTGCCTTGGGTGCCTATGTGGCGGGCCGACGCGTGTGGGGCGCGCCGACCGAAGGCGCCAGCCACCGTGGGAAGCGCGCGCACATAGTGGAGCGGATGACGCGCGAGCTTACTCTCTCCCCGGACCAGCAAAAGCAGCTCGGTCCTATCCTCGACGATATGCAGGCCAAGTTTCGCGCCCTGCACGAGCAAATCGCGCCCCAAGCCGAGCAGATTCGCCAGGAAGGCCGGGCACGGATCCGCGCGCTCTTGACTCCGGAGCAAGAGCCGAAATTTGAGGACTTTGTGCGTCGGTTCGACGAGCAGAAGAAGAAAAAGAACGAGCAGTGAGGCGATTCCCCTCGCAAATTCTCAGCCAAACTGCGCAATAGGAGAATGCAAGATGGGCCGTATCACCAACTGGATGAAGACTGTCTGGGAGCAATCGATGTTCCACCGGGCCATGCTGGTGGCGCCTCCGGTGGCACTGCTATTACTGGCTGCCTTCTGGACGGTTGGCAGCCGTTCGGCGGTGCAGTATTACACCGCGAAAGTGGAGAAGGGCGACATTTCTCAGGTCGTGCAGGCCACGGGCACGATCAATGCGGTCACGACGGTGCAGGTGGGCTCGCAGGTGTCGGGCACAATTGCCAGGCTCTTTGCCGACTTCAATACACAGGTAACCAAGGACCAGGTGATCTCTCAGATTGACCCGGCCATCTTCCGGGCACAGCTCTTGCAGGCTGAAGCAGATCTGGAGAATGCCAGGGCCAACGTTACCGGGCTGCTGGCGCAGATCGAGACGCAACGCGCCGAACTGCTTGCGCAGAAAGCCAACGTGGATAAGGCGCAGGCGCAGTTGACCGACGCGCGGCTCAACCTGCAACGCACCAAAGACCTGTTTGACCAGGGTATCGTGGCGGCGGCGCTGCGGGACACGGCGCAGTCCAACTACGACGGTGCGTTGGCTAGCCTACACGTGGCTCAGGCGCAGTACGAGCAGTCGGAGGCGCGGCTGAAATCCACCATCGCGCAACTCGACCAAGCCAAAGCACAGGTGGAGCAGCGGAAGGCCGCGGCGGAACTCGCTCACGTCAACCTGGACCATACCACCATCCGGGCACCCATTGATGGCACGGTGATCGCTCGGAACGTCGATGTCGGCCAAACTGTCGCCGCCAGCCTGCAGGCACCCACCCTGTTTGTCATCGCCCAGGACTTGACCAAGATGCAGGTCTATGCCAAGACGGACGAGTCCGACGTGGGCAAGATCAAGGTGGGGGCCACCGCGCAGTTCCGTGAGCCAGGTGCGCATGAACGCGACCACAATCCAAAACGTCGTCATCTACGACACCATCATCGACTTTGATAATCCCGAAAAGAAACTGTTCCCAGGCATGACCGCCTACGTCACCATCCCGGTAGCCTGGGAAAACAATGTGATCAAGGTCCCCAATGGCGCTCTGCGCTTCCAACCGGAAATCTCCGACGAGGAACGCAAAGCGCTGTTCGCTAGAAATAACATCCCAGAGGGGCCCCGCGGCGGAGCGGGAGGCCGCCTGGCTTCCGCAGCTGCCGCAGGAGGAAATGCGCCCGCTAAGAGCGCCGGAACGATGCGCAGGCAGGGGCAGGGTGGTTCTGGGGTTGAGGCCGGCCCGGCCAGGCCGTCAGGCGCACCCGCTGGAGGGCTGGGCGCTGGCGGCGGTAGCCAGCGAGACGATTGGGGCATCGTCTGGAAGTTGCTGCCCGATAAGACTCTGCAGCCGGTCCGTGTGAAGTTGGGCGTCACTGACTTTACCTTCACGGCTATGGAGGAGGGCAGCCTGAAGGTGGGCGATGAACTGGCCATCGGCCAGACCAGCAAAAACAACAGTTCGGCGCAAGCCCCCGGTGGGTCAAGGCCTTCAGGGCCGATGAGCGGTCCGGGTGGATTGCCGCGTAGGATGTAGGGCGGGAAGTTTGGAGTGGGCAGCCGAAACTCGGAGAGTTGAAGAGTGGACGAGCAAGCTACAGCTACAGTGGAACCCAGTACGCATGTGCACAGCGATGCAGCCCTCATTCGTCTCGAGGGCGTGCACAAGATCTACGACCTGGGTGAAGTCCAAGTGCACGCCTTGCGGGGGGTCTCGCTCGAGATTCTCGCCGGCGAGTTCGTGG
>QHYU01000077.1 GCA_003224235.1 Acidobacteriota bacterium | reverse complement strand
GCAGTGCTGATCCCTGCGGTGGTGGCGGCGGTTTGGTGGGGCCCGACCGGCCTGATCGCGGCGTTGACCGGCTTGGTGACGCTTCTTGCCTTGCTGGAATTCTTCGCGCTGGGCGCCAGGGCCGGCCTTTACGGCTATCGCATCTGGACCTGCGTGTGCGCGCTTGCGTTGTTGCTTGGTCAATGGAGCGCTACAGAAGCGGAGAGCTGGTCGGTGGGTCGCTCGCTCACCCTGACGCGGGTGACCGGCCCGCCTCCGAGCGTTCTGCTGCCGCTCGTTCTAGTGGTGTTCGTGCTGGGTGCGGCGGGAATTGCCTTGAGTAGTCGGCGGCCGCTGGTGGAAGTTCTACCCGCCTTGGGGATCAGTGCGGCCGGGCTGCTGTTTGTTGCCCTGCCGCTGAGTTTTCTGGTTCGCCTGCACGGCGCAGGGCGGCAAGGGCCGAAGCTGCTCCTATTCGTGCTTGTTTTGGTTTGGGTCGGAGATACGCTGGCCTATTTTGTCGGTCGCTGGGCGGGGAGGCTGCTCATGGCACCGCAGCTCAGCCCGAAAAAGACCTGGGAAGGCGCCGCAGCAAACCTGGTCGGATCGTTGGGGGTCGCGCTTGTGTTTGCCCGCTGGATGTCCATCGAGCCGCGGCATCTTGTGGTGATGGCGGCTCTGGGTAACATCAGTGGTCAGGTGGGCGACCTGCTCGAATCAGCTTACAAACGCAGCGCTGGAGTCAAGGATTCCGGTGGGCTGCTTCCTGGTCACGGCGGGGTGCTCGACCGAGTCGACGCCCTGATTCTTGCCGCGCCAGTGGTCTGGTACTATTTTGTTTTAGTCGTAGGACGATGAGCGAGTGCGAGCGGCCGACAGCCATGGGGAAAGCTGTAAAGGGCCTAGTGTTCGGGTCGAATTCGGTCCAGGCTGCTTCTGTGGGCAGAACATTGCGCCTGTCGGGGTCGATCCTTGCTGGGTGAGCGTCGAAACAAGTTTTGGGAAGTGGCAGGTCTGGTTTTGTCATGCTAATTGTTTCAAGGCACTGTTGACCAAGACCTCGACGTTGGACCTGTCGCCAGCCCATTTCTGAATGGAAGAGAAGGATGAGAAAGATTGCGATACTCGGTTCCACGGGCTCGATTGGGCGGCAGTGCCTGAGCGTGGTGGAATCTCTGCCGGCGCAATTTTCGGTGGTGGCGCTGGCTGCGGGAGAGAATCTCGAGCAGTTGGCCACGCAGGTTTTGCGGCACCGGCCACAACTTGTTTCTGTGGCGGACGCCACCCGGGCTGACCAACTCGCTGCGCGGTTGCGCTCCGCAAGTGGCTCACAAAGAATTGATGCGCTGCCGGAGGTCTCCTGGGGCAGCAAAGGCCTGGAAGCTGTGGCCACGCATTGCGAGGCCGACATGGTGGTCTCCGCGGCAGTGGGAGTGGTCGGCCTGGAAGCCACCTACGCCGCAGTGCGCCACGGCAAGCAGGTGGCTCTCTCGAACAAGGAAGTTCTCGTCGCGGCCGGGGAGATGGTCATGGCCGCCGCTCGCGCGAGCCGAGTCGAACTGCTGCCCGTGGATAGTGAGCACAACGCCATCCATCAATGCCTGCGCTCGGGCGAGCACCACGAGGTGCGCCGCCTGGTGCTGACCGCATCGGGCGGGCCGTTCCGCAAGACTCCCCTCAGCCGGCTTGCCACGGCCACCCCCGAGCAGGCCCTGGCGCATCCCAATTGGCGGATGGGCCAGCGCATCACCATTGATTCGGCCACGCTGATGAACAAAGGCTTTGAGGTCATTGAGGCGCACTGGCTGTTTGGCATGCGGCTCGATCAGATCGAAGTGGTCATCCACCCGCAGTCCACCGTGCACTCGATGGTTGAATTTGTGGATGGTTCTATCCTTGCACAACTCGGCGCAACGGATATGCGCGTTCCCATACAATATGCGCTAACCTATCCGCAGCGTGTGGCATCGAATGGATGTCAGCTCGATTGGGCCGCGCTGCGGCGGTTGGACTTCGACAAGGTTTCCTCGCGCAGGTTTCCCTGCCTCGGCCTGGCGCGCGAGGCCTTACGGCAGGGAGGAGCGTTGCCCTGCGCATTAAACGCGGCCGACGAAGTGGCCGTGTCGGCGTTCCTCGAACGCCGGCTGCCGTTTTCGGGCATCGCCCAGGTGATCGAGCGGGTCCTTGAGCGCATGCCGCGGTTGCCTTTCGCCGAGATAGGCGATGTGTTGGCCGCCGACGCCGAAGCCCGGCGGCTGGCGCGAGAAGAAGTCGCTCGCTTGGGCTTTAAGACTCTCACGGCGCCGTAGGTAGGACAGGCATGGATGCCGGTCCTGCGCGGGTCCTTAGCACGCATGAGAAAGAGCGGCCAGGCTAGAATGCGTGTCCCACTACTAGCCCAACACGGCTTGCGGCGGCCGCTTGAAGCGTGTCGCAAGACAAGCTGGCGTGCGCCATGAAGTAAGGCATTCTAAAGAAGGGAACCCGGACTCCAATGTCGGACGTTTTCACCAGCATCTTCGCCGTTACCATCGTCCTCGGGATCATGATTCTGGTCCACGAGTGGGGCCATTTCATGGCCGCAAAATTGTTCGGAGTGCGCGTGGAGATCTTCTCCCTCGGCTTCGGCCCGCGGCTGTGGGGCCGGCGGCGTGGCCCCACGGACTACCGTATCAGCGCGTTGCCACTGGGCGGCTACGTCAAGATGGCTGGCGACAACCCGACGGAAGAGCGCAAAGGTGATCCCGACGAATTCCTCTCCAAGCCGCGCTGGCAGCGCGCCATCATTGCGGTGGCCGGGCCGACGATGAACATTGTGATGGCCATCGTTCTTTTCGCCGGGATCTTTATCTTTGTGGGCATTCCCACTCCCGTGTATCTGAACCGGCCGGTCGAGGTGGCGGCCTTACCCAAGAATTCTCCGGCCGCCGCGGCGGGGATACAGCCGGGTGACCGCATCGTCGAAATTAATGGGCTGAAGAATCCCACCTGGGAACAGGCCATCAGTCAGGTCCGCGTGGCCCAGGGACCCTCCCTGCGGCTGGTTGTGGAGCGGAGCGGAAACTATTTCCCGATCACTGTACCTCTATCGGAGACGCGCGACGTTGACGCCCTTCTCGGCTACCCCGCCATACCACCTGTCGTGGATGAAGTTGGGCTGGGGATGCCTGCAGAAAAAGCCGGCCTGCGCCCGGGCGATGAACTGCTGGCCTTGAACGACGAGCCATTGCGCACCTGGCCGGAATTCGTCGAAGGGGTTCGACACTCCGGCGGCCGGCCAATCCGGCTTCTGGTGCGACACAATGGGAGAGAGGAGCAGCTCCAGATTCAGCCCATTCAGGGGCATACCTTCCGCAACGAAGTGGTATGGCAGATTGGGGTCACACCCCGTACGGAGGAAGACTACAAGCGCCTCGGCGTGTTTCCGGCGTTTGATCAGGCTACAGTGGCCACCTTGGCCATGGGTCGCCAAATCCTTGGCGTGGTCGGTCAACTCTTCACGGGGAAGGTTTCCCTTCGTCAAATGCAGGGTGTGATCGGCATTGCGCGCGAGTCGGGCCGCGCAGCCAAGCGTGGCACAATCTCCCTGATCAATCTAATGGCAGTGATCAGTTTGAACCTCGCGATCCTGAACCTGCTGCCCATCCCGATCCTGGATGGCGGGCACATTCTGCTCCTAGCCATTGAGGGCGGGCTGCGACGCGACCTGAGCATCACCGTCAAGGAGCGCTTCGTGCAGGTGGGGCTGCTCTTTCTGTTGGTCATATTTTTTATTGTTATGTACAATGACGTTTCAAGGCTTCTTCCGAACCGGTGAATAACAGGAGCGCAACTCGCTAGCGCCGCATCGAGCTGGCGACTATTGCCCGGTTCGAGCAGAAAAGCCCTTCGAGCCGAGAGCATGGCCACCTCCGAACACCGCGTTTCCTCCGGCGAACGCATCAACGCCAATGCCAGGCCCGGCAAGCTTCAAGCCGCGCTGGAAGGCCGCGGCGTCCGCCTGACCCGCCAGCGCCGCGTCCTTCTGCAGGTCATGGACGGTGCTGAGCGCCATCTCGACGCGGGTTCCATCCTCCGCCGGGCGCAAAAGATTGACCCGCGCGTGCACCGCGTCACTGTGTATCGCACCCTGGACCTGCTCAAGCGCCACGGCCTGATCGACGAGTTGGACCTGCTGCACATCCGCGGCGACCAGCACTACTACGAAAGCCACGGCCCCCGCGACCACATCCACATCGCTTGCCTGCGCTGCGGTAAAGTCCGCGAGTTCGAGAGCCGCCTGTTTGAGCAGCTTAAGCGCCAGATCGAGCGCGATTGTGGCATGAAGATCACCATCACCCGCACCGAAATCGGCGGCTACTGCGACTCCTGCCGGCAGTAGGCCTCTACCCGCTTCCATAGGTTCGTAATGCGCAACTGGTCTGCTGGCCCCCAGATAGATTTCTCGGCCAATTATCCTAAACTGAGCACGGGTGAGATCCGGGCGCGACCGCCGGCTGCTGGCTGAGAGGGCAGCAGCGCCTGGGCGCGGAGGGCCGCCAAGCTTGCCAGTGCGTGCGCGGAGCCAGTTGCAAATGGATTGCAACAGATCACGGGGAGCTTATTTTTTTCTTGACTTGGGGTCCTCGAACAGCGAAAATCAAATGATCCAGATGCAAATGAGTTGCAACTGGAACTGAGGGCCATGTTGAACAGCCGTCCTAAACTTGCTCCGAGCTCTCCCAGCGCTGCCGCTGCTTCGGCGCCACCCGGCGCGGCTCTCCGAACTGACTCTGTTCTGCCCCTCGAACACGGCCGAACAGCCGCGCGGGTTCGATCCGCCAACCTCAACACCGGCGGCCGCACTGTCGGCCGCACCAGAACCTGGGTGCGTCGCGCCCACGGGCTTGTAGGTGTCATCTCTGCCCTCAACTTGTTGCTGCTGATTATCACTGGGTTTCTGCTCCAACATCGAGAAATGTTTCGGCTCGATGAGCGAATGCTCAGCCGTAAGATTCTGCCCCATATGTATCGCGCGGAAGACGGCCCGGAAGGTGTTCGCGCGGACATTGTGGTGGCCGACCTGCACTCCGGTCGCTTGTTCGGCCGAACCGGGGCGCTGGTACTCGACGGGATCACCTTGGGGTGGCTCGTGCTGCTGACTAGCGGCCTGGTCATGTACTCTGTGGGTCGCCGACGCAAGGAGGGAGGGTCGTTCGACAACGGCAACGGGAACGGCTACCCGGGAAGGGACCCCGCAGACTAGGAGGGTCTTGCAACCCTGGCGTCCCAACAGCAGGTTAGGAAACTGGTGACGCGCCGGCGCTGTGGCGTTGAGAACTCAGTCCAGTTCATTCGCAGGCGCACAGAAGGGAATGGGCCTAGCCCACGGCAATTGGCAAAGGTCCCGATCGAAAGTTACGAGGGTCTGTGCTCCCCGAAACTTCCTGGCCGGAATCCTAGCAAACCCTTTTGACTTCCGACAAGCCTTCCATTTCTCCGCAGCTATCGATCTCATTCGGACGCAGCTACATGTACCGCTAAACCATATGAGGGGGAGCCATGCGACCAAGGTTTGGGCTGGAAAGGCCGGTGGTGGTGGCTGTCGGTCTGTTTTGCAAGATGACGCTTCTGCTTCTATGCGCCGCGTGCGCACAGGCCGCAGCGTCTGAAACAGACCAAAAAGCCATCCAAGAGCGGATCGCGGCCCTGGAGCGTCGCCTTGAAGAGCAGGCGAGGGAGATCGAGCGCCTGCGCGCCGAGCAGCAGCAATTGCTCGAGAGACTTGATCTAACAGCGGGCGCGAATTCCCCGCTTGTTGCCGGACCAGCCTCAGTACCCGTGCCGATAGGGGCGCGCTCATCGACTTCTCCGGCGACGGCCCAGCAGCAACCCCCACAAACGAATGAGCAGAAAAAGAACGTGGCTCAGAAGCCTACGTGGGCCAAGGGAGACCGTGTGGTCTTTGGCGGTTACGGGTCATTCCGTTTCGAAGCCAATAACATCGGCGGCGGCAACTTCGTTCCCGGCGGGGCAGCCAAGTCTTTTACGTTTCGAAGATTCGTGCTGACGACCGACGCGGGCATCAGCGACCGGTTAAAGTTCCACAGTGAGCTGGAATTCGAGCGTCTGCTGGAGCTGAAACTGGAGCGAGACGTCTCCCGCGAATCCGGTGGCACGCGGTTCAGGCAAGCCGCTGGAGGGAATACCGGCGCGGAACTCGGGCTCGAACAGCTCTGGTTGCAGTATGACCTGGGCCATGAGCAGGCCATTCGCGCTGGGATTGTCCTTCCCCCGCTTGGGCGATTCAACATCCTGCATGACGACGATTACTGGGATCTGCCCCGGCGCACGCTCGTAGATCGCGACGCTCCGGTCGTCCCCAAGGATGTGGCTTGGCGGGAGTTGGGTGCCGGGGTCGTTGGTTCCCTGGGTGTGGGATCGACAGCCAAGCTAAACTATCTGTTTTATGTGCTCAACGGCACCAGATTGCAATTCAACCTCGAACACTCCCTGGCCACCAGGAGTTCGGGCCCCAGCCGACAAACTCTGAACGCAAGCCTAGGCCTCGAGGCGGGCGCTGCGGACGGCACACAAAATGCCGGCGCAGTGGCTTGGCGGATGGCGCTGGAGCCCACCCTTGCCGGGGAACTGGCCGTCTCCGGATACCATGGTCGGTATACGCCAAACTTCATTTCGATCCGTAAATGGGTCAATGCATTCGGCCTGGATGGGAAGTGGCGAATCCACCAGTTCGAGGTCGAAGGCGAAGCGATCTATACGAGTTTCGGCGATCTGGGTCGTGTGGCCCAGGCAGTTGCCACTTCCGTCTTGCAATCGTCTGCTGTAAACGGCCAAGCAAGCGCCGGCCTGGAAAATGCCGTCTCGGTCGAGCTCGGTGGCTTGGCGCGACGCCGTTCCGGCTTCTGGACAGACTTCAAATATCACTGGCGACCGGCTTTTCTGAGGAAAAGCATTCTAGGGCGGGGCTTCGAAGACCCGCAGCTAATCCCCATTGTGCGGTATGAGCGGGTTTGGCTGCGAGGCAACCTGGAGTCGCTCGATTTCGCCGGCGGCGCGGTTACAAACCTGAAGGTCTCGAATCGGGAGCAGGGCCGTCTCTCGTTCGGAGTGAACTACCGGCCCGCACAACAAGTGGGTTTTCAGTTCGCCTACGAGCACAACCAGCGGCACAATGGCGAAGGGTTGATCTTCCCGCGCGTTTTGGTCAACTCCTCCGACGGCTTCCTGATGGGCATGACCTTCAGCTTCTGAGGCAGGATGACGGCGTGAAGCGTGCTGACCACCTTGTCTGGCTCGCTGCCCCAGCGGCACTCGCCGCTGCCAGTGTGCCCGCTGCCGCGCATGTTTACCTCACTGAATCGCAAGCCCTCGCGGCCGTCTTGGGCGAGTTTGTCAGCGTCCAACGGGAGCAAAAGATCCTCAGCGACGCCCAGCGGCGGAAGCTGGAGGAGTCCAGCGGGCTGCGGTTTCCGGAGCCTTCCTACACTTTTCTGGTGGGCACGCGGCAGGGAAAACTCATTGGATACGCGCTGGTGCTCGATGAAATCGGCAAGAGTGAGCCCATTACCTTCATGGTTGCCATGGGCCCCGAAGGGAAAGTCACGGAAGTGGCGGTGATGGTTTTTCGCGAGAGCCGCGGCGGGGAAGTGAAAGAAAAACGCTTTCTCCGGCAATTCCGCGGCAAAACCGCAGGCGATCCCATCCGCATCAACCAGGACATCTTGAACTACACCGGTGCAACCCTCTCCTCCAAGGCCCTGGCCCGGGGAGTCAAGCGGGCCGTGCTGCTATTGGATGTTTTCTATCCTCGCGAGGCCAGACGCCAGCCTGCCCCTTCCGGACGAGTACTGCTGCCCGCGCTGCCGGCGGGTATTGCTACAGCGGGCGATGCCGCACTGTATCGCCAAATCCGCTACCGCATGGGCACGCTGTGCCAGATGCGCCTATGGGCTTGCACGCACGAAGAAGCGGCGCGCGCCTTCGCTGCAGGGTTCGCTGAGCTCGCCCGCATCGACCAGGTCTTTAGCAACTACCGCGACGATTCGGAGCTGGGTCGCGTCAACCGCGAAGCGGGATATGCGCCCGCCAAGGTCTCACCGGAGTTCTGGGACCTGACGCGTTATGCTGTGCGTCAGTGGCGGCATTCGGGCGGGAGTTTCGACATAACCGTGGGTCCGCTGGCGAAGGCCTGGGGATTCTGGCAGGGAACGCCGCGTATGCCTGCCTCCTCGCAGTTGGCCGAGGCACAGTCGCGGGTCGGCTCGGACAAGCTTGGACTCGATCCCCGCGCCTCCACCATAAGCTTTCGCCAGCCGGGTATGGAGCTGGATTTTGGCGGCCTAGCCAAAGGTTACGCCGTTCAGCGCGCCGCGCTGTGCGCACTAAAACACGGGGCGATTGCCACGCTCGTAAATTTGGGCGGCAGCTCGCTCTACGCCACTGCTGCTCTCGGCACCGGCGAGCGTAGCGGCGGTGTAGCGCCGACCTCGTGCCGACGATTTTCTAGAACGCCAGCCAGAGGCCGGCGCTACGATGAGTCCGCTCTGCCGCTCGGCGCATGGCCTGTCGCGGTGGCCGCCCCGCGCAACCCGGCAATGCCGGCGCTGTACTTGATCCTGGAAAGCGACTGGGCAATCTCGACCTCGGGGACCTACGAACAGCAATTTCAGGTTGACGGGCGCGCGTTCAGCCACTTGCTCAATCCCCGCAGCGGCTGGCCCGTCGAAGGATTACGTTCGGCGACGGTCGTAGCTCGCTCTGGCCGGCGCAGCGAAGTATTAACGAAGCGCCTTCTGGTCTCCGCTTCGGAAGAACCCCGCGCAGTGCGCAAGATGCTGAACGGCTGTGACTGGGTGCTGCTCGAAGCCGCCCACGATCAGCCTCTTTTCTCGCAGCAAAATTTCCGCCGCAGCAGTGTTCTCGTCCCAGCTCCCGACTAGTTAATGATCTTGTGTTATCGGTCTCTGATCGGGGAGAGACCCGGCTCACTGCATCCCGCTCGGGATAGAAGCTGGAGGAAGCGCCGGGCGCTGGCGAAGTCTTTCATGATCTGCGCGCGCAGGGCATCCGGTCCGCTGAACTTGCGCTCGTCGCGCAGGCGCTTCCAGAAACGAATCTCCATAGTTCCGGATGTAATCTTGTCCGAGAAGTCGAACAAGTGGCTTTCCACGATGAGCCGGCGCCCGTCAAAGGTGGGGCGCACCCCGACGTTGGTTGCCGACCGATAGAGGTTTCCTGCAACTTTCGTTTCGGTCGCATAGACTCCGATCTTAGGCAGCAGTTCCTGCTCGGTGAAAAGATTCAGAGTAGGAACCACCAACCGGGAACCCTGGCCCGTGCCTGGCCGAACCTCGCCGCTCAGAGCGAACGGCCGGCCGAGCAACCGAGCCGCATGGCCGACGCGGCCCTCGTTGATAGCCCTGCGAATGGCCGTGCTTGAAACCACCTCACCGCGAACCACCACCGGAGGCACGATCTCCACGTGGAATCCCAGCTTGCGGCCCAACTCTGCGAGCATCGCGACGTCGCCGGCTTGCCGATGACCAAAGCGGAAGTTCTCGCCCACCAGGATGCTTTCCATGCCTAGTTGCTCGAGCAGGATTCCGCGAGCAAACCCTTCCGGCGGGAGGCGGGAGAGCTCGTCGTCGAATTTCAACACCAGCGCCGCATCCAGTCCCATCTGCTCGAGACCCGCCAAACGTTGCGCGAGTGTGGCGATCAGCGGAGGCGCTTCGGCCGGCCGCAGCCGCTTCAGGGGGTGCGGATCAAACGTGACCGCAGCGGCCAGGGCACCGGTGGCGCGCGCTCGGCCCACAACCCCGAGCAGGATTTTCTGATGGCCCAGGTGAATGCCGTCGAAGTTGCCCACCGTTAGCGCGCTCCGCGGCCCCGCCTTCAATGCCGGCGTGCCAAAGCGCGCCCGCCACTCGGCTGGAGAATGGAGCACTGCCAGCGGCATCAGAGAGTCACCTCAAAAGTCAGCCCGTCGTACGCCAGCTCGACTTGGCCGAAGCCGCGGGACCGCAACCAGGCGTTGGTTTCCTCGTGCGGCAGGTCGTGGGCGATGTGAGTGAACCAAGCGCGCCGGGGCCGGAGTTCGAGGACCAGCGCTAGGGCCTGTTCGACGGTCTGGTGCATGGGGTGGGGCGCGTGCCGCAAAGCGTCGAGGATCAGGTCATCCAGGCCACGTAGCAACTCCTTCGAGGAATCCGGCAGGCTGCTGAAGTCTGTCAAGTATGCGCCGCGCCCAAAGCGAAACCCCAGCACATCCATATCACCATGCACCGCAGGTACCGGCACCAACTCTGCTCCAAAGGGATGGAACGGGCCGTTGATCTCGTGCAAACACACCTGGGGAATGGTGCTGATCGCTGGGGAGCCGTCAAAAACATATGCAAACGTGCGCCGGAGCGTCGACAGTGTCCCCACCGAGCCGTACACGGGAACCTCAGACTTTTGCCGCATGTTGAACGGTCGGATGTCGTCGAATCCCAAGATGTGGTCGGCGTGGGCGTGCGTGAACACCACCGCGTCGAGCCGCTGTAGGCCGACGCGCAAAGCCTGAAAGCGGAAGTCCGGCGTGGTGTCGATGACCACGTTTCGCCCGGCTCGGGAAAGCAGGACCGAGGGGCGGGTCCGGTTATCGCGGGGGTCGGTCGAGCGGCAGACGCGGCATTCGCAGCCCAGGGTGGGCACACCCATCGAGGTGCCGGAGCCGAGGACAGTCAATCTCAGGGAGGTGCTTTCCACAGGACTTGCGGCAGGCATTTCAATCAGGAACGGGCCTTGGCCTTCTCCTTCATGGCCTGGGCCGCGTGCTTGGACATCTCCAGGTACGTCAGCTTCAGGCTGCCAATCACATCCAGCAGCAGGCGCTCGTCCTCTGGGGCCAGGTTGCCGCGGGTCTTCTCGCTGAGAGCATCGAGCATATCGATCATCTCGTGTGCGCCTTCAATGTCCAGGAGGGCTTGCCCAGTGCGTGGATCGGCGTAGCCACCCAGCAGCAGCGCTGCATTGCGCGCCAGAAAATCCACCAACAACTGAAAGTTGCGAGATGGTTCTGCGGCTTCCGTCTGGCCGGCTCCTGCCTGCGCCTGGGAACCGGGAGCAGTGGCGGAACCTCCGGCTGGCCGGCCGCCGTCTGGGGAAGGTCCCCCCGGGGCCGGTGTGGGCTTGCGGAGGACCGCCGCAGCCTCCTGCTCGCGCTTCTCCTGCTCGACGATCTCTTTGCGTACCTCGCCCTCCGCGGTAAAGGGCCGGCGGTCGATCACCTTGAAGGACTCTTCATGCTTCTCGTCGGCCAAAGTAAAACCTCTCAAGAAATGTGAAGGCTATGCGAAGTCTGAAGCAACAGTGTAGCACTCGCGGAAGCTTTTGTGTAGGGCCACACTTCTGGCGGCCTGCACGAGAGGTAGTCAGTTCACCGGCGAGATTTCCACCGGCCACGTAGATACACTTTGACAATTTTTTGTGGACTCGGCTATAAGGTCGCCAATTCTGCGAGGTGGATTCAAACGACAGGAGGAGCGCAATGACGAAGAAACTGGGTTGGCTGGCGATGATTCTCACGTCAATTTGGTTGATCATTACGGCGACCACAACAGGTCAGGAGCCGAGGAAGACGACGCCAGCAGACGGACACGACATCCACGTGGTGGCCCCCCACGTCGTGGAGGGCAAAGTCATGGGGCCGTATCACCATTACTGCAAGGGAGTTTCAGACGAAGTCCTGGAGTGCCTGATCTACGAGTCCACTGACCCCAAGGCGCTCATGGTTCAAGTGGAGTATTTCATTGCTAAGTCGGTCTCCCGGCCCAACGTACCGTTATCCACTTGGAACAAATATTATCACGACCATGCCGTGGAGATTGCCAGCGGGCGCGTCCAGGTCTTGGATCGGCCCGAGGCTGAGGCCAAAAAGATCGCCGAGGTGGCTGCACAGACAGACGGGATTATCTTCCATCTCTGGTGGCCGCACGGGGCCAAGGCGCCTAACGGTGAAGTGAAACATCCTCAATCCATCAGCCATAAACCTCGGACGGAGTAGTGCTGGCTGGCATCAAGCCCAAAGCATTGTGCGTGCGCCCGTTGCCAGAAAGATGGGCAACGTCTCGATGCCGACGATCGGGATTCAATGCGCTGCCTAAACCCAAAGCTGCTGGGAATCGCAGAAGTAATGTCCCCTTACGCTATTCCCAACAGTTCGTTGAAGAAACCCACCAGGTACTTCCAAGCGAGGTAGTAAGCAACCAGCCCGATAGGAAAGACAGTCGCCGCGAAGGCCGGGGTAGGGAACTGAAGATCTAGGGTCCTGGCCAGGGTCAATCCGACAGGCGCGATTACAAACAGTAGCGCAGCACCGTGAAATCCCACCGGCAGGTGGGGGCGCGAGCGGAGCGCAACGTATAACATGTTCCAGGCACCCCACAGGTTCGGAACCATGGCCATCGGGAAGACGATGACACGTTCGATCGGAATCGGAACGTGATAAATGAAACGGGCTACGGAAAACACGGCCATTATCACCAGCAGAAAAATCGTCGGCACCACGATGCCCGCCATATAAGCCCGAAGATAGGTGTATTTGCTCATCAAACCCTCCCGCGTCACAAGTGGTAGAGCACTCCTAGAATCGTTTTCGGGAACAGGAAGAACAAGACAGCAAGGAGCGCCACCAGCACCCAATCTAACCAGGGCACCTGAAAGGCCCGCTCGTCCAGCTTGCGAAGCATCTGCGGCCACAGGTCGCGTTTCAATTCAAGATCCGCTACCGGTGTAATGGCCCTTCTGAGAAGTTCTCGCAATTTTTGGTCGTTCTGTGTGTTCATGGCTCTATACCCAGGCGCTTTAGTTTTTTTCGCAGCAGGCGGACGGCACGAAACACGCGCAACTTCACGGCGCTGATCGAGATTCCCAGCGCCCCCGCAATCTCATCGTAGGGTTCCTCTTCGATGAGCGCCAAGGTCGCGACCGTCTGGAATCTTGCGGGGAGCTGGCGGAAGGCAGATGCAATCCCGTCCCGGAGCTCGCGCCGGACAGCCGGTCCGGCGGTACGCCTTGTGACACCTCATCCGGAAGCTCGACCTCTCGCCGGACGCTTTTCAAATGGTCGAGCGCTACATTCGTCGCGATCCGCCGGGTCCAGGCCCCGAAGTTGCCCGCGGGATTGAATCGCGCGCGACTGCGATAAATCCGCCAAAACGTTTCCACCGTCAGGTCCTCCGCCGCCCCCGTGTCCCGGACGATCCGAAGAATCCAACCGTAAACTTGCCCCTGGAACTGTCGAAACAGTGTTTCGAAAGCTTCGAGCTCCCCCTGCGCGAGCCGCTCCAGGAGTTCCATTTGCTCTTCTCTAACATCTCTTACTGATCTGGGGAAAGATGGGTTTCAGCTTTTGTTGTGACGGAGTCTGGTCGCCAGACGGACTAGCAAGAATGCCGGTGCCACCCGCGGCCAGGGCCGAAACTCCGGGCGCGGCACACTCCCAGGCCAGATGAGGCTTGTCAATTGCTTGAGCCTGCCTTAGAGTGGGCACTCTACCCGAGAGTGGAATCAAGCCACAGTGTCGCCGCGTCGCGGTAATCTTTACCAGCACCGCAAGCCTCGCGCCAAGTCTCTCCCGAGCAGCGAGGGTCAGGCCGGCAGCAAGCCGCCCGGCAAACGCCCCGCTCGTGAACGCGCGAAACGCATTGGAGAGCTGTTTGAGGCGCTGGTCGCGCTGCAGGCGCGTTTGCGCGCGCCAAACGGGTGTCCCTGGGACCGCGAGCAGACACACGAGTCCTTGCGTACCTACCTGGTGGAAGAAACCTACGAGGTGCTCGAAGCGCTCGACTCTGGCGACGACGCTAAGATTGCCGCTGAACTGGGCGATCTCCTCCTACAAATCGTGTTTCATTCCCAACTGGCCCGCGAGGCGGGGCGTTTTGACATTGCCGAGGTCATCGAACGCATCCACACGAAGTTGGTTCGGCGGCACCCGCATGTGTTCGGCCGCGTCAGAGCCAAGACTTCCGCGCAGGTGCTGAAAAATTGGGAGCAGCTCAAATCCGATGAGCGCCAGGCCGAACAGGAGCGGAGCAAAGAGCATGGCGCGACGCCCGGGAAGAAACCTTACGCTTCCCTCCTGGACGGCGTCCCGCGGACCCTGCCGGCGGTGCTCGAGGCTTACCAACTGACCCGGCGAGCGTCGCGCATCGGTTTTGATTGGGACAATATCCAAGGGTTGTTCGAAAAGCTGGCGGAGGAAATTGCGGAATTACGCGCGGCACTCGGACCGCGGGGCGCTTCACGTCTGCGGGACACTTCGCGGACACCCGATGCTCGCCTCGAGGAGGAGATCGGCGATCTGCTCTTCGTGGCAGTCAATGTGGCGCGATTCTTGGACGCTGACCCCGAGATTGCCCTGAAAAAAGCCAATCGAAAATTCATCGCGCGGTTCAAAGAAATGGAACACCAGGCCGCGCGATCGGGCCGGCGCTTGGCCGATGTCTCCAGAGACGAGTTGGAGCGCCTCTGGGAACAGGCCAAAGCCCAGCGCCTGCCAAGCCACGAATCGGGCGCCTGATCATGATACCTCAGGCAGCCAGCGCGGAAATCCTGGTTCGCCATTGTCATGGCCTTAGTGAGTTCGAGACCTGCGTCGAATTGCAGAAGCGCGTCTGGAGCGGAGCGGACATCGATGTCGTGCCGCTACCATTATTTGTCGTCGCGGCCGAGACCGGCGGGCAAGTCCTTGGTGCGTTCGCCGGCGCCGGGCCGGCCGGGGCGGGCGAGAAGATGATCGGGTTCACCATGGCCCTCGCCGGAGTCCGGGAAGGCAAACCGTATTTGCATTCGCACATGACCGCGGTGCTCGAAGGCCATCGCGACCGCGGCATCGGCCGCAAATTGAAACTTTTCCAGCGCCAAGATGCGCTAGGGCGCGGGATCACACTGGTGGAGTGGACCTTCGACCCGCTGGAGCTGAAGAACGCTCACTTCAACCTGATGCGATTGGGCGCCATCGTCCGGAGGTTTCTGCCCAACTGTTATGGGATTACCTCCAGCCCGCTGCATGGCGGCTTGCCCACCGACCGGTTAGTGGCCGAGTGGTGGCTCGCCTCCCACCGGGTGGAGATCTTGGCCGAGCCGCCTCCACTCGGTGAGGGGACAGGGAACGCCGTAGCCATGTATCTGCCCCGGGCAGAATCGGTCGTGTCTATTCGCGTGCCCGCGAATATCGGCGAGCTCAGACAACATGACTCGGCGCGGGCGTTGCGGGTGCAGAGCGAGATTCGGGAACAGTTCCAGCACTGGCTGGGGCGCGGCTACGCAGCTACGGCCATCGCACTCAAGGCAGACGGCGGCAATTATCTCCTGGCCCCCTGGGCACAGCCATAAATGCAGGTCAGGCAAATCACATTGCGCGAAATCCGCATGATGCTGATCGCGCCATTCGAAACCAGCTTTGGTGTCTCGACCCAACGGCGCATCCTGCTGGTGGAGGCGGACCTGGACGGCGTGATCGGCTGGGGCGAAGCCGTCGCCGGAGAGACCCCTTACTACGCCCCTGAAACCACTGAGACCGCCTGGCATATCCTGCGCGATTTTATCTGGCCAACCCTGAAGGGCAGGGAATTGCAGTGCGCATCCGAGGTCTGGGGGTTACTGGCGCGGATCCGCGGCCACAACATGGCTAAGGGCGGCATCGAGGCGGCCGTGTGGGACGCCGAGGCGCGAAGCAAGGGCCTGCCGTTGTGGAAAATTCTCGGTGGCACGCGCGAGGCGACCCCCTGCGGCGTATCCATCGGCATCAAGAACACGCTCGAGGAGCTGACTGAGGCTGTGCAGCGGGCGCTTTCGGCTGGCTACCAGCGCATCAAGATCAAAATCAAGCCGGGCTGGGACGTCGAGCCCGTCCAGCGGTTGCGCGAGAAGTTTCCGCGCATCCGGCTGATGGTGGATGCCAACTCGGCTTATCGCCAGGAGGACTGGCCGCTGCTGAAGCAGCTCGAAGCCTACTACCTGATGATGATCGAGCAGCCGCTCGGCTGGGACGACATCTACGGCCACGTCGAGCTGCAGAAAAAATTGGAGACACCGATCTGCCTAGACGAGTGCATCCACAGCGAAGAGCAGGCGCGCGCGGCAATCGAACTGGGCGCCTGCCGGATCATCAACGTTAAGCTTGGGCGCGTGGGCGGATACACCCCGGCGCGCCGCATCCACGACCTCTGCCAGCAACGCCAGATACCGGTCTGGTGCGGCGGGATGCTGGAATCCGGCATCGGTCGCGCGCACAATATTGCGCTCTCTTCGCTGCCCAATTTTTCGCTTCCCGGTGACGTTGCCGCCAGCCGCCGCTACTGGGAAGCCGACATCATCGAACCCGAAGTCGAAGTCACGCCGCAGGGGACCATCCGCATGCCCACCGGCCCCGGCATCGGCTTCTCGCCGCGTCTGGACTTGATTGAGAAACTCACCGTGCGCAAAGAGATTCTCGCCTAGCCCGGTGAGCGAAACTTCCCCAGCGCAGAAACGTCCCCCTCCGCTGCTGTTCGGGAGCGCGATCGCCGTCATGGTGGCGTGCTGGTCGCTCAACTTCATCGTCGGGAAGGTTGGCCTCGAGCACCTGAGTCCGTTAACGCTGGCGTCATTTCGCGTGGTGCTTGCCGGGATCATCATGGCCCCGATTTACTTCCTGCTGCGGCCTCGCTCCACGCCAGCGAGGCAGCGGACATCACCCTCGACGCGGCGCGAGTGGCGAACCTTTGCCCTGCTGGGACTGCTTGGCGTAGTCCTGAATCAAGTGTGCTTCACAGTCGGCCTCAATAGGGCCTGGAGTCCCTCACGGCGAAGAAGGCATTGGGCGTGACGCTTGCTTTCGGCGGAGTGATGGTTCTCGCTGCCGAACACGATCTCAGCCTTCGTTCGGGAACTCTCCTGGGCGACCTGATCACCTTCACCGGCTCGTTTGCCTTTGCGCTTTATACCGTGCTGGGGAAGAAGGTGGCAGCGGTGTACGATTCGGTTTCCATGAACGCATATAACTACTTGGCTGGGGGCATTCTGGTCTTGCCGCTGGCGGTATACGAAGCCCTGCGTCTGGGCCGTGCAGGTGGCTGGGCAGCGGTGGGGTGGAAGGGCTGGGCGGCGTTGGGTTATATGGCTGCGTTTGCCTCGGTGCTAGCTTACCTAATCTACTTCTGGGTTCTGCGCCACATGACCGCCTCGCGGCTGGGCGCTTTGAGTTATCTACATCCCGTGATGACCACGCTGCTAGGCGTTGTCCTGCTCGGGGAAAAGCTGAGCCGCAGCTTGTTGCTGGGAGGGGGCCTGGTGCTGGCTGGGGTGGCGCTGATCGAAAGCGGGCCGCGGGAGAATCAACGCGAAGCAAACTCTCTCTAGCAATATATATCTTTTAGCTAACCACTCGATTTCACCGGCGTTCCGGGCGAGACGTAGGATCTCAACTTCAAACACCCACAGAAGGTTCGCGCGGGGAATTTACCCGGAGTCGTAATAGGCACTCAGGATGGCAACCTCGCGCGTTGACTCGTCACCCTCCGCGTGCTAGCTTGGCCCTTCAGGCTTGCACCCCCATCGCTGCCCGGCAGGAGAGTCCAGCCGAATGAATCCAGCCAAACTCAAAGGCGCCAATGGAATCAAGCGCATCGCGGTCATCCCTGGCGACGGCATTGGCGTGGATGTCACCGCCGAGGCCACCAAGGTGCTCCGCGCCGTGGCCGCGGCGGCAGGGAGATCGCTTGAGCTGGTCGAATTCGATTGGGGCGCTGACCGCTACCTGCGCGACGGCGTCACGCTGCCGCAGGGTGCCGAGGAGATGCTGCGGCGCGAGTTTGATGCCATCCTGGTCGGCGCGTTGGGGGACCCCCGCGTCCCCTCGATGAAGCACGCCGCCGATATCCTGCTGGGGCTCCGCTTTAAACTCGATCTCTTCGTCAATGCGCGCCCGATCGAGTTGCTCGACACCGCCCTGACCCCGCTGCGTGACCGCACGGAGCGGGACATCCACTTCATCGTCTTCCGCGAAAACACCGAAGGGCTCTACGTCGGCATGGGAGGAATCTTCAAGAAGGGCACCCCGGACGAGATCGCCATTCAAGAGGACGTGAATACGCGCAAGGGAGTTGAACGGATCATCCGCTATGCCTTCGAGTACGCCCGCCAGCACCAGCTGCGCCGTCTGTGCATGAGCGACAAGTCGAACGCGCTGACCTACGGCCACGACCTTTGGCAGCGCGTTTTCGCCCAGGTGAAAGAAGAGTACGCCGACATCGAGTCCAGCCACTGGTACATTGACGCGCTCGCCATGCAGATGGTCAAGGACCCCGGTCAATTCCAGGTCATCGTTACCTGCAACATGTTTGGGGACATCATCAGCGACCTGGGCGCGCAATTGGCCGGGGGGATGGGATTGGCGCCCTCGGGTAACATCAATCCGGAGAGTGTGTCGCTGTTCGAGCCTGTGCACGGCTCGGCACCGAAATATGCAGGGAAAAATATCGCCAACCCTCTTGCTGCGATCCTGGCTGCATCCATGATGCTTGACCACTTGGGCTGGGCGGACGAGGCGGCGGCCATCAACGCGGCGGTGCGTGCCTCGGTGCGCGAAAAGCAAACCACCCCGGACCTGGGTGGCTCGCTTGGCACCCGTGAGGTCGGTGACTGGCTGGCAAACCAGATCTCCAAGCAAGGCGTCGCGCCAGTCCGGGTGCAACAATAGCTTCCGTCCCTCACCACACTACCCGCCTTTCGTCCGGTGACCGCCATCTGTGCTTTTTTCCGGTGGGCCGCGAGTGCCATTCAAGGAGACCCACCCTTTGCTGCCCAAAAGATGAGGGTCCAGGCCCTCCTATCTAGCCAAGGGCTTCGCCCTTGATATCCCCTTGAGACGGACGATTCAAAGGGCTTACAACAGAACGAGAACAGAATTCTCGTTACGTCGTCCATAACGGTCTAAAGGTGTGCCCCATCCTCGCGAAGCGAGGGTGGGCTCCGACGGCCTACATAAGTAGCGCGGGTTTTCACTACCGGCCATGTCGGACTTGGCAATGCCATCTTGGAGGAACCGACCAAAGAGCCAGAAAGTAAGCAGCGTTCAGCAGGCAAGTCTCTCGAGCATTCTTACCGTCGCCGCCGGGAACCCCAGGCCAGCAGCGCCCCGATGATGAATCCGCCGATGTGGGCCCACCAGGCCACTCCCCCGGCGCCGTGCCCGCCAAGGGTGCTAATCCCGCTCAAAAACTGTTCCACAAACCAGATAGCCAGGACGATGACAGAGGGAAGGGGCAGGATGAAGAATGGTGGCACCCAGGTGATGACCCGAGCGCGGGGGAAGAGCACGATGTAAGCCCCCATAACCCCTGAGATGGCACCACTGGCTCCCACTGCAGGTTCTCGCGAGTACAAATTCGCCACCGTGTGTACGAGGCTCGCGCCGACGCCGCAAACCAAGTAGAACAGCAGGTAGTTGAAATGGCCGAAGCTATCTTCGATGTTGTCGCCAAACACCCACAGGAACCACATGTTGCCGAGCAGGTGCAGCCAGCTTCCGTGGAGGAAAATGCTGGTAACCAGCGGGGCGAAGGCCTGGCCCAGCGTGATTGAGTGGCTGGTGAAAGCCAGTGGGATGCGTGCGGGAATCATGGCGAAGGAATAGACGAATTGCTGCTCGGCGGGCGGGCTCAACGAAAGCTGGTAGAGGAATACGCCCACGTTCGAGAGGATCAGCAGGACGGTAAAGAAGGGCGTTGTCAGGCGCGGGTTGTCATCTCGCAGCGGTAGCATTGAAGTAGTCCTTGAGATCCCGTCGCGATTCCAGACACTCCATGCAAAAGCAATTTGTCAGGTTGGGCGATGCGAAAGATCTCCCTTGAGATTATTTGCCCCCTGAGAAGGACTTGAGGTCGCGGGAGGCGGATGTCAATTCGCCCCCCAATTCAAGACGCGGCCGAGCGCCCCAACACTTTCTGATCATACGCCGGTGCGTGCCGCGAGCCTTCGCACATCAGCTGTTCAATCTCGGTCAGCGGCCGGATACCGCCTCGCGCGCCCAGCGCCGTGCAGTTTAGACCCGCCGCCGCGCAACTGAAATCGAGAGCGCGCCCCAGAGGCCATTCTTGCAGCAGCGCATACACGAAAGCGCCGTGGAAAATGTCCCCCGCCCCAGTGGTATCCACGGCATTCACTTTGTAGGCCGCGGCATAGTGGAACCGCACTCCATCCCATACCAGCACACCTTCGGGCCCCAGAGTGGCCCCTGCCACCCGGCATCCGTAGCGCCGATGAATTAGGGGAAGGGACTGCAGCAAATTCTCGTCCCCCGTCAGCCGGGCGGGAAAGTCACGGGATGCCACGAGGTAATCAACATTCTCGAGTAGAGCTTCAACGCCTGAGTAGAGATTGTCGATATCAGCGGTCACTGGGATGCCCGCTTCCCTCGCCCAACGCGCCGCTGTGGCCGCGGCCGCCGTGTCGTGTCCGTCCACGAGTAGAGCTCGTGCACGCACGATCCATTCACGCTCCAGCTCTTCTGGAGGTTGAGTCAGGCGCGGGTCGCGCTTCCAAAGGATTGTCCGCTCGCCGCAGGACTGGTCCACCAGAATGAAGGCGACCTGGCTGCAGCAGCCAGGGACAGACAATAAGTGCGCTTCCACACCAGCCTGCGCCAGCTCGCGGCGTTGCAGATCGGCCGCGGCGTCGTCGCCTACCTTGCCCACATAACGGGTCTTGAGCCCCCAGTGCTGGCAGGCGGTCAAAGCACTGGCTACTTGGCCCCCAGGGAGGACCTCGGCGGAGATGAACTCCATTTTTGTGTTGAAGGCAGGGAAGTGCGGCAGTTGAATCAGAGTGTCGGTAGCGTTTAATCCGACGCCGACCACGTCCACGACGGGTACCGCCTGTTTTTCCACGGGCAGCAAAGTAGTAGCACTGTAAACCAGGTGTGAGGATTTTCAAGCGCCAAAAGACCTGGGTAGGTCCGATAATTCTGAGGCAGGCGTCGGCAAGTTAACATATTCTTTCGGCTCCGCGAGAGGCCCATTCCCACAGGCGTAGAGCTGGCATTCTCGTCTCTCCTGCCTCGCCTTCAGTTGCATTCTCGGCCACCCTGCTTCCGACGGCCGCTGCGGAACGGGGGCCAACGGAACCAGGGAGGATGCTTGTCCTACGTGCCACTATAGGCGGAGTTTAAGGATTTGTGGGCGCAGATTTTTAGCGAATTTGATTTGCGATTCGTTTAGGGTTTGCTTCCACCGCTTCGCTGTGGTAAGTAAGTTTGTTTGAGTCTTTGACGCGCCATTTGTGCGACGAGTTAACAGGGAAGGTGGGCGCGCCTACACGGAGATGCCACTGAAGGAATCGGAGGCA
>QHYU01000187.1 GCA_003224235.1 Acidobacteriota bacterium | reverse complement strand
CGCAAGAAGGAGTGGGACGAATACTTCCACGATCTGGACGAGACGCTCTCCAATGCCCTGCAGCTCAGCCCGCAGAGAGGCGTGTTGACGGAGGACATGGACGCTGAACTTGACCGGCTCTACCGGGACCATGTGGCCCTGCCGCGTTACCGTCGTGCCGCGGCCGAGACCCCCAGCACCCGCGCTGCAATCCGCACCCGCATCAATCAGGTATTTCGCAGGGCCGGCATCTATCGGCCTATGCAGAAGGGTGTCCCGGTGGAGGAGTTCACCTATCCGGGCGATTCCCTTAGGCTGGACTACTCCTATCGCTCCAACGGCACGCGCGGCTTCGTGCACGCGTTGACGATCTCGGGAGATGTGGCGCAGGCCAAGGTACTCGCGTTCACGGCGGAGTCAATTCGCGGAAAGCTCGCGAAGACCACGTTTACTGCCGTCGCAGAGATGCGTCCAGTGCCCGGCAACAGACAGCACCAGTTCGTCGCTCGATTGTTGG
>QHYU01000186.1 GCA_003224235.1 Acidobacteriota bacterium | reverse complement strand
GCGCCCAGGCCCAGGATCGCCACGTTCGGCTGGTTGATCACTGGGAGGCCCATCAGCCCGCCGAAGACGCCGGGATTAGTAATGGCAAACGTGCCTTCCTGCACCTCTTCGGGCTTCAGTTTTTTCGAGCGAGCGCGCTCCGCCAGATCGTTTATGGCGCGCTGCAGCCCGAGGAAATTCTTCTCGTCGGCGCTCTTAATCACCGGCACGATCAGTCCCCAGTCGAGCGCCACGGCGATGCCGACATTGATCTCCTTGTGTAACACGACATTGGTGCCATCGGCCGAGGCGTTGACGGTCGGGAAGGCGCGCAGCCCCTCGACGCAGGCGCGCACGAAGAAGGGCATGAAGGTCAACTTGGTATCGAAGCGCTTCTCGAACTCATTCTTGGTGCGGTCCCGCAGTTGAACGATGCGGGTCATGTCCACCTCATCCACGGAGTACACGTGGGGCGAGACGCGCTTGGAAGCCACCATGTGCTCGGCGATGCGCTGCCGCATCACGGTCATGGGCTGCACTTCGTAGCGCCCGAAGTAGATGCGCTCGCGCGGCACGGCATTCTCGAGCGCCACATGCACCACTGTGCCGGACGCGCCTGGTACAGCGGCGGGAACGGCCTGCGGGGCCGGGGCAGGCGCCACAGCCGGTGGCGCAAAGGTAGGCGCCGGTGGCGGCGCGGCGGCGGGACGGCTGCCACCCGCGGCAATTACCGCAAGGATGTCTTTCTTGCTGATGCGGCCGCCGGCGCCGGTGCCGCGCAGCTCGGCGAGATCAATGTTGTGCTCGCGTGCCAGGCGCCGCACCAGCGGCGAGCTGTGAATCCGCTGGCCATCCCGGCGCGGCATCGCTGGAGCGCCTGCCGCCACGGCCACCGGCGCCGAGGCGGGCGCCACAGCCACACGCTGCGACGCTTGTGCGGCCGTTGCTGGAGCGGCCGAGGGAGCGAGCGGCGGAGTTGGCGGCGCGGCGGCCTGCGGCGCTTCCGCCCTTGCAGGCGCGGCAGCGGGAGCCGCGGCCGCAGCCGCTCCAGCCGCGTCTATTACCGCGACCACAGTCTGGATGGGTACAGTCTGGCCCTCGGCGACCTTAATCTCTTTTAACACGCCAGCGGACGGTGCTGGGATCTCAGCGTCCACCTTGTCGGTGGAAATCTCAAACAGGGGCTCGTCGCGCTCGACTTTGTCGCCGGGCTTCTTGAGCCACTTGGTGATGGTGCCTTCAAAAATGCTTTCCCCCATCTGGGGCATAAGCACGTCAACGGGCATAGGCTTCTCCTCGTTCTTCCTGCGGCATTCAGTATCTCGCTAAGTCACGGGCGGCAGCCGCCACGCGCTGGACATCTGGCAAAAAGCGCTCCTCGAGCGGCGGGGAATACGGCACCGGAGTATCCAGCGAAGTAACGCGCAGCACCGGCCCGTCCAAGTCCTCGAACGCGCCTTCGCAAACCAGCGCGGCGATCTCGCCGGCGATGCCGCCGGTGCGGGTGTCCTCATGCACAACCAGTATCTTATTCGTTTTTTTCACCGAGGCCAGCAGCGTCTCGCGATCGAGCGGCAGCAGCGTGCGCAGGTCGATCACCTCGGCCTCGATTCCTTCCTTCGCCAATACCTCGGCGGCCTCCATCGAGGTGTGCATCATCGCCGCATAGCTGACGATGGTCAAATCGCGCCCCTCGCGCCGCACCACCGCCTTGCCCAGCGGCACCGTGTAATCCCCGGACGGAAGCTCTTCCTTGACCCGCCGGTAGAGGAACTTGTGCTCGAAGAAAAGCACCGGGTTGTTATCGCGAATGGCGGACTTGAGCAAACCCTTGGCGTCATAGGCCGTCGACGGGTAGACCACTTTGAGCCCCGGGGTGTGCACGAAGTACATCTCAGGATTGGCGGAATGAAATGGGCCGCCATGAACTCCGCCGCCAGAGGGGCCGCGCACCACCATCGGCACCGGAGCGCCCCAGCGGTAGTGCGACTTGGCCACGAAATTCGTCAGCTGGTTGAAGCAGCAGGCGATGAAGTCGATGAACTGCATCTCCGCCACCGGCCGCAGCCCCAGGTAGCTCATCCCCACAGCCGCCCCGACAATGGCGGTCTCGCTGATCGGGGTGTCGATCACGCGCTCCCAACCGAAGCGCTCGAGCAATCCCGCGGTGACCTTGAACGCGCCGCCATACACGCCCAGGTCTTCGCCGAGCAAAACCACCGCCGGGTCCCGCTCCATCTCTTCAAACAGCGCTTGGCGGATGGCTTCGAGCATGGTGACCGCGGCCACGGTTATCTTCTCACCTTGTTGCGCGTCGGCGTCTTTGCCGCTTTCCCCTTGCGCGCGCTCGGCTGTGCGGGATGCCGGCGGCCGTCTCCGGAGGCCAGCACGGTCGAGTGCTTCGCGGCCGCCGCCGGCTCCTCGCGTTTCTCGAAAGCGCCGAAATCTTCCACTTCCCAGACCGCCGCAACGCTCGACTTCGGCGGCACCAGCTCTTCTTTCGGCCGCCGCCAATCCGGCTCGATCGTATGACACCCCTCACAATACACGCCCTGCTCGACGAGCTCCGGCGGGGGCAAGGGCGAGCTTTCAGCAAACTCGAGATCCTCTTGCAGCTCACGCTCGATCCGCGCGTCAATTTCGGCTTTGGTTTGGGCGTCCCACAGTTTGCTCGCGGTCAGGTGCTTTTCGTAGCGGTCGAGGGGGTCGCGCGCCTTCCAGTATTCAAACATCGCCTTGGGCACATACTCAGCGGCGTCGTGCTGAGCGTGGCCCTTCATGCGCATGGTCTTGGCTTCGATGAGAATGGGGCCTTGGCCCGAACGGCATCGCTCGACAGCTTCTTTCGAGACCTGGTAAACAGATACGACGTCATTGCCGTCAACGACGTAGCTGGGGATGCCGTAAGCCTTGGCGCGGTCGGCCAGGTCCTGGGTCGGCACCTGGCGCCGTACCGGCGTCGAGTAGGCCCACTGGTTGTTCTCGATGATGCAGACCAGGGCAGCCTTCTGCACCGCCGCCAGGTTGATGCCCTCATGAAACGCTCCGGTAGAGGTGCCGCCGTCGCCGATCCACGTCATCGCGACAATCTTTTGGCCCAGGTAGCTGCCGGCCATGGCGATGCCGGTCATCACCGGGATCAGGTCGCCTAGCATGGAGATGGGCGAGACCACGTGCCGTACCTTCAAGTCGCCGAAGTGGCTGGTGCCGTCTTTGCCCAGGGTTGGCGAGGTGTACTTGGCCATGTGCTGGGTCAGGATGTCGCGCGGCTTGAAGCCCTTCACCAGGAGCGCGCCGATATTGCGGATCATCGGCGCCAGCCAGTCCCGCGGCTCGAGTGCGTACGCGGTGCCCACGGAGATGGCCTCTTGCCCGAGGCTGGAGTAGAGTCCCCCGACAATTTTGTTTTGCCGGAACAGCCGCACCATTTGTTCCTCGAGCGCCCGGTTCAGCTTCATGTAGTAGTAGAGCTCGAGGTGCTGTTCACGCCTGAGCGAAATCTTCATTCTCAGAAACCCCTTCTACTCTGCTGCGGCGGTCGGCCCGTTCAGGACGCAACAGCCAGTTGCTGCTCGCCAGCGCGCAGCCGGTCTTCCAGTTCTGCCCGCGTCGCCGGTTGCATCCGCAGGCCGAAAACCTCAGCAAATCGCTCTACCATCCGCGGCACAACCTCCGTGAGACTCACTGCGCGGCCCAGCAGGCGTTCCAGCGAAGTCGGCTGCTTGTCCGGGAGGCCGCATGGCACAACCAAATCAAAATACCGCAGGTCGGTGGCCACGTTATACGCAAAGCCGTGCGAGGTGACCCAGCGGCTAATATGCACGCCGATGGCGGCGAGTTTTTCTTCGCTGCCGCCCGGCAGGTCCACCCAGACGCCGGTTCGGCCGGGTTTCCGCGTGGCCTCGATCCCGAAGTCCGACGTCGCGCGGAGCATGGCCTCTTCCAGGCTCCTCACGTACCAGACGACGTCCCGGCGAATCGCGGCCAGATTGAGGATGGGGTAGCCGACCAGTTGCCCGGGGCCATGATAGGTGATGTCACCGCCGCGATCGGTCAGGTGGAACTCGACATTCATCTGCCGGAGCAGGTGCTCCGACGCGCGGAGGTGCTCAGGTTTTCCGTTGCGCCCAAGCGTGATTACATGCGGATGCTCGCACAGCAGCAGAATGTCCGGCACCAGATTCGCCTTCCGCGCGGCCACGATGCGGCGCTGCAGCTCCCACGCCGCCCCATAGGGCGTGAGGCCGAGCTCGATAACCAGGCAACCCTCCATTCCGCTAGACAAAGCGTCCCGCCAAACCATTACGCATTTATCGCCAATCCCCTTACCGAGGCAAAGGCGTCCCCCATGGCTTCCCACACCGTGGGGTGCGCGTGAATGGTGAACAACATGTCGTCGATTGTGGCTTCCAGTTGCAACGCGGCGACGGCCTCGGCGATAACTTCGGTTGCCAGCGGGCCGATGATGTGCACGCCGAGCGCTTCGCCGTACTTCTCATCGGCCACTACTTTGATGAACCCTTCATGCTGGCCCAAGATGGACGCCTTGCTGTTCGCCGCGAAAGGGAACTTCCCGGTCTTCACCTGAAACCCGGCGTCGCGCGCCTGTTTTTCGGTCATGCCAATCGAGCCGATCTGCGGCTCGCAGTAAGTGGCGTTGGGGATGCGGTTGCGGTCGAGCTGTGGCACATCTTTCCCGGCCATCTTGCCGACCGCGATGATTCCTTCCATCGAAGCCGCATGGGCAAGCTGCGGCAGCCCCGCGACGATGTCGCCGATCGCATAGAGCCCCGGCTCCGCGGTTTCGAGGTACGGCCCCACGTGCACAAACCCGCGCTCGACTTTGGCTTTGGACTTTTCGAGGCCGATATTCTCCGTCTGCGGCTTGCGCCCCACCGCGATTAGAATTTTTTCAGCGGAGAGCGCCTGCGTTTTGCCGGCCTTGTCCTTGAAGGTCACCGTGGCGCCCTTCGCGTCTTTCTTCACCGATTCCACTTTCGCTTCGGTGAAGATCTTGATGCTCTTCTTGCGAAACGCCTTGTCCAGCTCAGCGGAGATCTCTTCGTCTTCCAGCGGCACCACCCGGGGCAGCATTTCGAGGATCGTCACTTCCGTGCCGAAGGAGTTATAGATCGAGGCGAATTCCACCCCCACAGCTCCCGCGCCGACCACGATGAGCGACTTGGGCACTGCAGGCAGAGCCAAGATCTCGCGGTTGCTGAGTACCGTTTTGCCATCCAACTCGACGCCTGGAAGCGTGCGCGCCTCGGAGCCCGTAGCCAGAATGATGTGGGTGGCTTCGACCTCGGTGGTCTTCCCGTCTTTTTCCACCGCCACCTTGCCGGGTCCCGCCCAGCGGCCCCAGCCCTGCATGGACTCGACCTTATTCTTCCGGAAGAGGAACTCAATGCCCTTGGCG
>QHYU01000076.1 GCA_003224235.1 Acidobacteriota bacterium | reverse complement strand
CGAATCCACCCAGAAATTCGTCGCCGACCCGGCCTGCCGAATCTGGCAGCTCACCGGCGTATTCCGGCGAATGGCTTCAAATCGTGTGAGTTTCAGCAGATTCGCAGCCTTTGAAGCGGCATCACTCAATTGGTACGTCCGGTAGGATTGCAAGAAAGAAGGCAAAGCCACGCCTGTGATGATAAGAATTACAGCAATGGAGACCACTAGCTCCACAGTCGTAAAGCCACCACTGGAGGTTCCATTTGCGGGGTTACCGGATTTTGTCATTGCCCCTGCCATTTTGGTTCAAACTTTTTGGGATCTCTTTCGCAGGACTGAAGTTGCAGATGGGGTGCCAATCTCCGTTTTCCTGTAACTCCTTGAAAAAAGGGCAGTTCTCTGTTGTGTCGAGCGGAAATGTCTTCGAGGGATATCGATGGGTGGGGTTGAAAGGAAACAACTCGGGAATCAAGGGCAGGAATAACTTAGGCTTGGCCCCATATGTATTTGCAGCAATCGGTGCTGGGAGAACGAATATTGCGACGAACCCTAAACGTTAGGAGGACTTGTGACTTTCTGGCTGCCATGTAGTTGCTGGCAGAGCCGGCGGACGTCGTTAATCAGATTTTGAGCAGCCTGCAGGTACGCCTGACATTCAGGAAGAAGGGGCTTTGCCACTACCCCGCTACTGCTGTTGACCGCCAACATGAAATCGTTGGGCATGGGCTCGACTGGCTGAGGAGGCTGCGTGGCGGCCCACTGCTTGGCAGGGTCATCACCGGCGGTGACTTCCTGACACTCCACTGTGGGCACCGACGCTAGGGGACCGCCCTTCTATACGCCAACGACAGCAACTTCCCGCTCCGCGTTATTCATGCTGCGGTCTTCATTTACACCTTATATACGATCGCGTGGCGGAGTCTTTTAGGCAGTTAGACATCCACCCCGAGGCTGATCTCATCTCGTTGATAACAAATAACTTCGGGACAACGACTACAACCCTCAGTTAACGACTTCAGAGTGCAATGTAACTTTTCGTGGCCTTTCTGGAACCGCCTACCCCGCTGAGGTGACGCCCGTCGTGCCAAGTGTAATGGCGAAGAGATAGCTCTCTAACCCGAGCCGGATTGGAACAGAGGGACTCAAGGGGGGAGGGACTGTGAAAGGACGGCTATCCGGCACAGAGACGACCAATGAGACAGCAAAGCACCTCTGCGCTATCGTGCACCGATTCCAGTTCCACGTATTCGCCAGCGCCATGCAGCCCGCGTCCCCGCGGACCGAAGACCACGCCGGGATTCCGGCCGCGGGCTAACTAACAGCGCCGTGTCGGTCCAGGCGGCCATCCCCGACAACTCGATCGAGCCGGTAACGTCTCGAATTGCAGCGGCTGCCGCGGCGGCAATCGGCGCTTCCGGCGAAATCTCGTACGGCGGCCGGGAGGCGATCATCCGCGCCGTGGCGCGGACGTTTATTTGCCGTCCGTAAACAAGGGGAAATGTTTGCGCATCTTCTGGTCAGGCCCCAGGACTATCTAGCCGTTTCGCGGGAGGCCAACACGCGATATGTGGGCAAGGTTGAGGCGCTGCCAATACAGCCGCTGCTGTAGTACACGCCGTTGCCACCGCTGGCGGACCAGTTCAGATTGGTCCCGCCCAGCGAGGGGAGTAACTTCCCATTGGTGTCGCGGGTTCTGGCGATCAGGACGGCACCGGTATATTGGTTGTTGCCGCCGCCGTTCACGACCATTCTGCCCTGTCCAACCACCAGGACGATGCCCCGCCAGCCGACGTTGCCGCCGGCGTTGTAGGTCCCGGTCACGACCAGGAGGCCGTAACCAGTGATGCTTCCCGACAGAGTTAGATCGCCGTTCACATAGGCGATAATGGGCAAGCATGGGCTGCCATAACTGGGCAAACCAGAGGCCGGCCCCTGGACCACATGGGTGGCATTGTTCTTAATGGTCGCAAGCAGAGCTTCGAGCGAACTTACGGTCTGCAAACTGGCAGCCATGTGCGAGCTGACGTTCTCCACGTCAGGCGCTGGATTGCGACCAACGTAGTGGCTGAGCCGGTTGTTCGGGAGATCATCTATGACGGTATTGATGTCCACGTTATCGGGAACACCGATGGCCGGCTTGGGAGGCTGCACCGCCGCGCCACTGCAACCGGCATGATCGTTTCCGTCCACGTAATAGACATTCGAGTGGGGCGGGTAGAGGGCATCGCCGTAGCCGTCAAATGTCAAAGCTGCCGGGAAGCTCAGATTGAGCTGATCTTGCGTCACCTCATATTGCGTCATCCGCCGTGCGCCGCTGGCCGTCAAAGCAAGCGCGGTCAGCATGTAAACCGGCTTGTTGGGCGCAACGCATCCTGTCGCGGATGCAAACTCGTTCGTGCCGTTCCAGCACACCTGATAGTTGGCAGAGGTCGGACTGTTGCTTCCATTCACATATAGAACGTTGCTGGTGCCGGAAGCCGAGCGGTTCGTCTTCAGATTGATTCTTACCCACTTGTAGGGAAGCACAGGGTTGGCGGCGTAGTTGGAATGGGCAGTCAGTGCGGGAGTAATGTACCAGCCCGGAGTAGCCGGCACCTGCGTTCCCACACAGCCCACCTCAAGGCAAATCTCATTGTCAAAATATTTGTTCGGGCTGTTATTCACTGTTGGCAACCAGGGCGACACAGTCTCGCTGCTCGCCGGATTCGTAATGTAGAGGACTCCGTTGGGGGTCCCCGGAAGGGCCGTGGGAAGATTCGCGCTGATGGTGATGCCCGTGCCGGCGTTGGTTCGCATGCGGTCGCGAGCCTCCTCCAAACCAGCTTTGGAGGCATAGAAAACGAACTTGTCAGCGCCGTGATTGCTGTTGATTTCGGCCTGAAACACTATCCCCAGAGAGGCCGCGGTAACGATCAACAAGCCAAAGAAGGTGACAAAGAACGCGATGCCACGCGCGCCTGATGAATGCAACTGAATTGATCCTCTCCTTCCCCGCTGCGAAAACCTTGTCTGCAATGCAAGCACTACTGGCAGCTCAGTACATTAGCTCGCGAAACGCAACAATGGCCAGCGATTGGTCAAGCCCGTTTTGAACGAAGCACGCATTTTGATGCACGAAGATACTGCCCGACAAATTAGAAAGATTCGAATTGAATTTTCCGCCCCCAATGATGGTTCCGTGGATATTCGAGGAGGTTGCTGTACTCGCGTTAGCGGTCATGATGATATCTCCGGTAACGAGGATGAGCCCGAAATAATTAAAACCATTGGTGATGTCAATGGTCAAATTACCATTAACGACCAGGACGCCTTGGCCGCTGACCGGAGGGCTGCCCAGAGACAGAGTTGAAGTACCCAGGGTGAGGTTCCCGGGCGAGTAATAGACGGCCGGCGTCCCCGGGTTGCTGATTGCAGTGATGGCTCCCGAGCTGTCGTAGGTTACTGTGGGCGTGACTCCTAGGACAGCCTGCGGGCCACTGTAACTGACCGGGGTTCCGCTCCCGGTGACCCCGGTTCCGGACGAGTCAATCGGGCTGGAGCTAGGTTGTAGGCTAGAGATGAGGGCAGAGAGGTTGTAGGGGAATGGTGTATTGGGAAGGATGTCGCCGGGTGATCCTTTCACGTTGCCTTGACCGGGGACAGTAATGCTTGAGCCAGACTTGACACCGTACGTGTTGGGTGCTGCGCAGACCGGGTCGGTGTAGCCGGTAACGTTCAAGGCATCACCCAGGACGTCGGACAGCAGTGTGTGAATTGCAGCGTCGGGCAGGATCATTCGCTTCTGAGTGACTTCATACTGCAGCATGCGTCGCGACCCGCTGGGTGTCAGGGAAAGCGCGGTCAGCATGTACACCGGCTTGTAGGGCGCAATGCATCCCGTCGCAGATGCAAACTCGTTTGTGTCGTTCCAGCACACCTGATAGTTGGCCGACGTCGAGCTGCCGCTGCCATTCACATACATCACCTTAGCCGTGCCAGAAGCCGACTGGTTCGTCTTCAGGGTGATCCGCACCCATTTATAGGGGAGCACAGGGTTGGCGGCATAGTTGGAATTGGCAGTCAGAGCGTTGGTGGTGTACCAGCCCGCGGTAGATGGCACCGGGCCTCCCGAGCAGTTCACCTCTGTGCAGATCTCGGCGTCGAAATACTTGTTCGGACTGCCCTGGGAGGGCGCCGTCCATGGCGCGACAGTCTCGCCGCTCCCCGGATTCGTTATGTACACGACTCCGTTAGCCGCCCCCGGAAGGGCCGTGGGAAGACTGGAGTTGATTGTGATGCCTGTGCCGGCGTCGGGTCGCATGCGGTCGCGAGCCTCCTCCAAGCCAGCTCTGGCGGCGTAGAAAGCGGACTGGGCATCACGGTAATTCCCGTTGAGGCTGGTTTCAGTGCCGGTCTGAAACACCATCCCCAGAGCAATCGCGGTAACAATCAATAAGGCAAAGAGGGCGACAAAAAGCGCGATGCCACGTTCGCCTGATGAGTTCGACTGCACAGATCTTCTCCTTCTCCTCTGCGAAAACCTTGCCTGCGATTCCACCACTACTGACAGCTCATAGACTGCCCCGTCGCCGCAATCGAACAATTCCCCAAGGTAACTATGGCTCCCAGACTTGTCTCCGGCGCCTGCTGGGTTTTTGGGTCCACAATACTCGACTTCACCTTCAGCGTGATCTGTATAGTCTTGATGTTGGCTAGGGTGGTCAGGCCACCGGCGGTGGTGGTATCGGCTGAAGCAACGGCGGTTTCATCGGACTTGTAGGCCACGAACATCGGGTCCGCAGTCGTGCCCGCGGTTTGCACATTCTGCACTGCGGTGGAGAAGACTGTTCCCCCCGCGGGCTTGAGGACCTGGCTTCGCTGCAGGCAGGGACAATTGTTGCCGCCTGAGGCCGGTATCAGTTTGTAATCGAGCACGTCCACCTGCCCATCCCCGTCTACGTCTCCTTCAAAGATGATTTCGTCGGGAGCAATCTTGAGGAGCCCCGCGGCGAGTCGAGAATCGTTCCTGGGAGTGGCATTGAGAGCAGGAGACCAGCCACTGGTGTCAAACATGCGGATGTTCGGATAGCCGGTCTGATGCAAGTCGCGCCCGAGCTGGTCCATGAACTCCCGCGACTCCTGAAAAATATCCAGCTTGCTTTGCTCCGTTCGTGCCCTCTGCTGCATCATACTGATTTGCGAGAAGACGGCTCCCGTAATCACGGACAGGATCAACATGACGATCATTAGTTCCAGGAGAGAGAAACCCAGTCGTGCGAAGCTTTCTTTTTTCAATCGTTGAGTCATAACTCTCCACTCTCCCGGCTACAGCCCCACGATCATTTTCAACGAAACAGGCCGGACGAAAAAGTTGCCGCCGCGGTTGACGTTACCCGCTATTTGCGTGGAAACCGTCACCAGTTTTGCGTTTGGGCTGATCGTTTTGATGTTCCACCGCACGTCATAGATCATCTGCCGGTCGCCGGTGGAGGCCTGACAGTTGTAGTACTGCATGGAGTAACCTGTAACCGTGGCGGCGCTGAAGTCGATGTCCCCATTGCTTGACAGCGGCGCTCCTCCGGCTCCCACACTTAGAGAATGACTTGCAGCGGAAGGAGAGGGGTTGCAGTCCGTGATCGTCAGGGCACCAGTGGCATTGGCCGGAACGGAAGCGATCTTTTCCAGCGTCATCTGAGACAACAGTGTGGCGGTGCTGTCCCACTTGCTGCGGTTGTTATTGGCAATCGTCGTCGTGATCAGAACCATGCCGCCCATCAGCCCGATCACCATCACCAGGCTGGCAAACATCAGCTCCAACAGAGATAGCCCTCTCTCATCGTGCGCGCTGTGAATATTTCCGACAGGCAAGGAATGTTCGATGCGCATATTCTTCCTACCAGACTAATTTATCCAGGCGCTTCCGGACCACGTCCACGCTTTGATTCTCCCCGCCGCCGTGATGGAAACTGCTGCCCAACCCCCGCCCGATGGCCGATTGTCGATTGAAAGACAGGTTTCCGGTGGTCGCGGTCCAACCAAGGGCACCGCTGTTGCCGTCCAGAGCCGAGGGAGAATTACCGGATCCATTGGGCGCCGCGACTTTAGAGACGCTCCCGCCGAACTGAATCATCGGTTCCCCGGTGTCAAACGAACCGTTGTTGTTCAAATCGAGGTAGGCGCCAAGGAGTGTGCTGGTGGGGTTGAATAGCACTGTATAAGTGGCGTTATTCTTCACCGCCACCAAACGGGCACTCTGCATCAGACCGGAAAGATCGGAAGCCGCTCCCCGCAGCCGCACGTTCGCTATCGCCGTGGCAATGTTCGGGATCGCTACCCCGGCCAGGATCAGAACAACGGTAAGAACGATGACCACTTCGACCATCGAAAAGCCGCGCCGCCGAATCTTGCTCGCTTTCATTGAAATTCCTTCTGGTCGCGAGGGGGCTGCTGGCCGGTAGCCAAGGGGTGCAGACCTGAGGTTAAACTACGTAGTTTAACAGGCAGTTAGGCATCCACCCTGGCGTCGCTCTCATCTCATTGATAACAAATAGCTTGAGAGCGAAGGCTACAACACCCAGCTAGCGGCCTCCAGGTGCGATGTAACTTTTCGTGGCCTTTCTGGAATCATCTGTCCCGCTGAGATGACGCTCGGCAAGATGTAACGGCGAGCAGATAGCGCTCTAAGGCGAGGCGGATTGGGACCGAGGGAATCATGGGAAACGACCGTACAAATGGCGATTATCCGGCACAGAGACGCCCGATGAGACAGCAAAGCACCTCTGCGCAATCGTGCACCGATTCCAGCTCGACGTATTCGCCGGCGCCATGCAGCCCGCGTCCGCGCGGACCGAAGACCACTCCGGGAATTCCCGCCGCGGCCAACAGCGCCGTGTCGGTCCAGGCGGCCATCCCCGACAACCCGACCGAGCCAGTAACGTCTCGAATTGCACTGGCTGTCGCGGCGGCAATCGGCGCTTCCGGCGAAATCTCATACGGCGGCCGGGAGGCGATCATCCGCGCCGTGGCGCGGAAGGCCGGGTCGCGCTTTTCGAGCCCTTCGAGCACTCCGCGGAGTTCAGCTTCGATTTCTGCCTCGGACTCCCCGGGCAGCGTGCGGCGCTCGATCTGCAATCGACATTCAGCCGGGTAGCTCGATAGCTCTTGTCCGCCGCTGATCAGCGAGGCGTGCAGGGAGGCACACCCCAGCCGAGGGTGCGGAGCCTGCTGCGCCAATTTGCGATCGAGCGCATCCAGCAGGCCCAACACCCGGCCCATCATGCGAATGGCGTCGCGGCCCTCCTCGGGTAGGCTGCCGTGAGCTGCGCGGCCATGGGTGATCACCTCGAACCACGCATAACCCTTGTGCGCGATGCAGAGCCGCAGATCGGTGGGCTCAAGCACGATTGCGGCGTCTGCCGCGTATGCGCGCAGCAGCGCCTCGGTGCCGATGCTGTTGCACTCCTCATCCACAACCGCAGCGATTAGCAACGGGCGTTTCAGAGCAATGGCGTTGCGCACCACCGCGACCGCTGCGGCGCACATCGCCGCCACGCCGCTCTTGATGTCAAGGGCGCCGCGCCCGTGGAGCCGCCCGTCGCGTTCCTGCGGGGTAAATGGACTGGGCATGTCGCCCGCGCCGACGGTATCAATGTGGGCGAGGATGGCCAGCGCTGCGTGGCGTCGCTGGACCGCGCCGGATGGCGCAGCGGCCGGCCCGATCTGCGCAACCACATTCGGCCGGCCGGGCGCAGCTTCCTGCAGCTCAGCCGCGATCCCCTGCCGCCGCAAAAAATCGCGCAGAAACCCGGCCGCCGTCGCTTCACCCCGCGCGCCCGGCACCAGTGACGGGTTCACGGAGTCAATCGCCACCAGTTCCCGCAGCAGTTGTCGCATCAAGTCGTTGTCGATCATCGATTGAATTGTGCGTCCGCTCCCGCTTCAATCGAGGACGCCGCCGCCCCAAAGCATTCCTGGTCCGACCGCGGCAAGGAAAATGGGCCCTGCTGCACGGCCGCAAGAAATGCCTCTTATGTTTCTGGAACGAAGGTTATATGGCAGCAAGCGAAAGCACGCTTATCAGTTCATGCCTGCGAGGCGCTGGAGCTCGGTGACCACGCGGTCGAGCTCCTCGACCAGCGCATTCGAGCCTGCGGCGCGAAACGCCTCCACCAAGGCGCGATAATACCAGAGCATTCCACCCTTGCCACCCGTGAACCGGCTCCACACCGCCTCGCCGACCTGGCGGTAATCGGCGAGGATTTCCCGCGCGTTGTGCAGCTTATCGGCGGCAGAGACCAGCCGCACATCCGCCGGGGCGTTCGGTAGGTGCGCCAGATACTTTATCTTGCGTTCGCGCCAAGGCGGCTTGGGATCAGTGTACGAATCGGTGCAACCGTCCACGATGCGGGCAATGCGTGCGCCAAACTTGCGGCGGATCTCACGCAGGCGCGGCAGGCCGCCCTGGTCTTCCACCGCATCGTGCAACAGCGCGGCAATGACCGCGTCTTCGTCGCCACCGTGTTCGATCACAATCGAGGCCACGCCGAGCAGGTGCCCGATGTACGGCCGCTCGGTGCCCTTGCGTTTCTGTTTGGCGTGCAGACGCGCGGCGTAGCCGACCGCTCGCGTAAATCGTGGGGTAAGCTGGCGTTCTTTGGGGCGTGCCAAGCGCATCGCGACCTACGTCGCGTCCTTATCTGCGGCTACGCAGCTTGCTGAGCAGCCGCAGAATCTCCAGATAGAGCCAGATCAGCGTGACCATCAACCCGAAGGCTGCGTACCACTCCATGTACTTGGGCGCGCCCTCGCGCGCTCCGGTCTCGACGAAATCGAAGTCCAGAACCAGGTTCAGCGCGGCGATGATCACCACAAAGCAGCTGAACGCGATGCCGATGCCGCCGCTCTGATGGATGTAGGGCATGTGCACGCCGAAGAATCCGAGCACTATCGTCACCAGGTAGACCAGCGCGATCCCGCCCGTTGCCGCCACCACTCCCAGCTTGAAGTTTTCGGTCGCTCGGATGACTCCTGAGCGATAGGCCAGCAGCAGAGCGACCAAGGTACCGAACGTCAGCCCCACCGCCTGGATGGCGATTCCCGGGAAACGCATCTCGAGCGCCGCGGATACGCCGCCCAGTACGAATCCCTCCAGCAGCGCGTAGATTGGCGCAGTGATCGGCGCCCAATTCTTCTTGAAGATGGTTGCCAGGGCGACGACGAAGCCGCCGAGGGCGCCGACTCCGACCAGCAGCCCCACGCGGTCGGAAAATCCGCCCTGAAGGAATTGGCTCCAGGTCCAGGCCGCGGTCGCCACCACGCAGAGCAAAAGTACGCCGGTCTTGTTCACCGTGCCCTGCACCGTCATCGCCTCGCCGCCAAGGGCGACCTGCCTTTCAAATGTCTTGGCATTCAGCGCCGGGTTCGATGTCCTCATCAGGCTGGCCATGTGCGATTTCCTCCCTCAGTACGATTGCAAGATGCTGTTAGCTGCGTTACGCCTAGAAAGAATGCTGCCGCAGTCAGCCTCCGAAGGCCTAGCTTACTCTCATTTTCCTCTTTTGACGGTGCCGGACCTTCACCGGCGTTCGCACGACTGCGGGGGTGGATTTCTCGTAAGCGCGGCCGAACCAGCGGATGGCTTCCTTGAGTGATTGCCGCGAGGCGAGCGAAATCTCTAACGAACCGGCAGACTCGAGCCACGCCCTGCCGATGCCAGGGCGCCGCAACCCCCCGCTGCAAATCCGCAGCGCAAAGACGAACCCAAGTAAATATCGGCTCCTCTCCAAGAGGGTTCTACGGCGGAGAGGTTTGGTAGGGCCAGCGGGAATCGAACCCGCATTCGCACCTTGAAAGGGCGGTTCGCTAAGTTTGCAGCGCACCGGGGATCAGCAACTTGCATTGAAGGACGAGGGCAGGGCCATTTGTATCAAACTTGTATCGCACATCATGGTAGCGCTAACGGGAGTCGAACCCGTATTTCGGCCTTGAAAGGGCCGCGTGCTAACCATTGCACCATAGCGCCACAGTTTCACAGCCACGCCCGGCTTGCTTGTATAATTTTAGCATACTGGCCGAGCTTAATCAGCGCCTCGCGTTCTTCACTTTCGGCATCATCGAGCCGATCGGAGGATGGATCACCGACCGGCTGATCAGCCGGGGCTGGGATGAAACGCAAACTCGGAAAGGAATCGTGACGGTGGGTTTCTTTATGGGCCTGTTGCTCATCGGAGCCACACGTGTTTCCGATACTCAGATGGCTATCGGGCTGTTGATTGGAGCCTCCTTGGTGGGGCTTTCCACGGGGAACCTGCTCGCAATTCTTCAATGCTGTGCGCCACCCGAACAAATCGGGACATGGACCGGAGCTGAAAATTTCGCCGGCAACCTCGCGGGCATCATCGCACCACTCGCAATCGGATTTTTGATCAAGTGGAGCGGGTCGTATGTTCCAGGTTTCGCGCTCGGCTCGATGGTTCTTCTTGTGGGGCTGCTTGCCTACTGGTTTATTGTCGGTGAGTTGAAACCGCGATCGTCCTAGGTCCAGAGTGAGGGTAGTATATGCCACCCAATCCGACGGCGTCACCTGATCCCACATTTCGCCCGGCAGGGGTGATCCATCGCCTTCTTGGAAGCCTATCGATCTTCACCATGCTGATGACGATTCCTCAGGCTCTCACGATATGGGTGAAGCATCAGGCGGCGGGGATATCTGTCGTGTCATGGAGCGCATACCTCGTCTCTGCTGTTGTCTGGCTTTGGTACGGCTTGCAGAAACATGACAAGAACATCTACTTGCCGTGCATAGGCTGGATCCTGCTCGACAGTGCCGTAATCGTTGGAGCGCTTTTTTACAGGTAATGAATTTTATCCACGAGGTCTGCCGCTTAACGGCGCGCTGGCAGAGTCTTCTCGGAGCGAAGGGACGCGCGATTTACGCGCGTGTACTTGGGTCCCTGATCTTCCATGTTGGTTCCGCGAGGGCCACCAGGTACCTGGAAGGCAAATGCGCCACCCTCCATTGCAAACGAATCTGGTGTCTGACCTCCCAGCGCGTTATTGGCAGCGTCAATCCAACGAGGCTGACGGGCTATAAGTGCTCATCCTCTTCGTTTTTCTTCAACCGGGTGATTCTCATTGTGATACGAATGTTGCGGGAGCGCACGTCGGCGAGGATCGCTTGGCGCGTCTCTGGCACCAGGGCCTCGGGCGGATAAACGCCGGCCATCTCGCGGGGAAAATGCTTGATAAACAGCGCAGCCATCTGCGCGGTCGCATAAGCAATGGGTGAGGTGAACATCCCCCGCAAGCGAATCTGATAGAGAGTGGGGAATTCGCAGTCCCAGCGGATGAGGCGCGGTTCCTCGTTTTTTACGCCTCTTACCAGTACCGCCGCTGCGAACCGCGCGTTTTGCAGGACGCCCCGGCGAATAAGCTTGGCCACCATGCGCGGCGTCGGGGTCTTTGGGAAGCGTTTGCTCACCATCCCGCGCGACCGGCTGAGCTTGCCCTGGCGGTGCCACCGCCGCAGGCGGTCGATTTCGTTGCCCCCGATCTTTGCGTCCACCTCGCGCAGCTTTAGAAAATATGGCAGCGTGCAAGCTTCGTCCTGCGCAGCCAGATAGACGGGCGAGTCCCCGATCGGTGCGGTAAACCGGAACCATTCCCGCTCTCCGAAGCGCTTGCCGAAATGGAAGCGCCCAGCGCGGTAGATGCGCGGGCGCGAGGTGGCCTCATTGAAGGATTCCTCAGGAGACCATTGGGAAATGGGGTCATCGCTCTGGCTGCTCTCATACAGGCGGATGTGAATCGCCTCCACGGAGTCGAGCATTTCCGCACCACGCTTGGCCAGCAGGTTCATGAGCCCCGGCGAGACTCCGGCCGTTATGACAGCCGCGCGGTTCTTCTGCTCGAAGCGCTTGTGGAAATAAAGCTGCTCCGCCTTGAATGGCTGCTTTGTCAGCCGCGCTGCCAGGTCTATATAATGGGCGCACAGTCGCAGCGCCGCGCGCAGGATGATCTCGTTGAATATAGCCGGCCCGGCATTCACCAGCAGGTGGTTGCCCCGTGCCGCGCGGACAATCGCCCACAAATTCCGGGCGTTGACCTCTTGCACCGGGATGTGGCTCTTCTTTCCGAGGAAGCGCCGCGCGCGCTCCACGTCCCTGTCTCCGCAAGTAACAATGTGACCCTGACGGGTGAGCAGATGGGCGAGCAGAGAGCCAGTAGCTCCGACCCCGAGGATGAAGATCCGCATCAGTCCGCTAATTTAGCATGCGGTTGTATTCAGGCTGAATTACTTTGAGGATTTAAATTTCGCAACGAGCAACGCCCAGCGTTTTGCTGGCAACTTCCGCAGCCTAGCCGTTACAATAAACCGCCTCTGGCGCGTGTCCCGCCAGAAAAACAGCGGGAAGGAATTCGACCCTGAATGCCTTGTACCAGGTGCGCCGTGCAATCGCCACTAACCGGGAGGACCCGGAATGTCCGCCCGAACCGGAACACTATCTAACCGCCAATGACATCGAAAAGACTCGCGCCGCTGCTGCGGGATTTAGCGCCATGAAATGACACAACAGGAAATCCACCAGCGATTTTGGGCAAGCAGAAACGCCTGTCCCACTAGCCTGCCTGGCGCTCCTTGTATTCCTCGAGCCAGGCCATCTGGATGGTTTCGAGTTTGCCCTCATTGGACATCTTCGGGTCGCCCTCGAAGCCTTCCAGCTCGGTGACCCATTTGTGCAGATCGGTGAAGCGCACTGTCAGGGGGTCGGTGTCCGGAAACTTTTCCGCTAATTGAATGCCGATCTCTTCGAAATCGTCCCAATCCATTGTGCCAGGCATGGTTTCCCTTTGCCTCCTCTAGTGCCTCAGTATCCTCTACATCCTGCAAATCGTCTGGTCGCCCGGATAGGACGCCCCGACAATTGCCTCGACGCCGCCCTTGGTGCTGACGGGTAAACCAGACCGCTTCTAGTGATCCGCTTCTTTGGCGTAGTTTTTGTTCCACTCGGGGATTTCGACCACCAGGTCCGCCGTGCCGTCGGGAACACACTGGCATCCCAGGCGCGATTTCGGCGTGAGCCCGGGCGCCTCGTCCAGTTGATCGAGTTCCGCGTCGGTGGGCTGGTTACACGATTCCAGGCCCTCGTGGATGATCACGTGACAGGTGGAGCAGGCGCAGACCCCTCCGCAGGCGTGATCGAGCCCCATGCTGAAGCCATTCGCGATATCCAGAATGCTGCCCGGCAGCCCGTCGTGGCCATAGGGAGTCTTCTCCGGATCTACCTCAACCGTTTTCCCCTCCCGGGCAAACGTGACTTTAAACTTCTTTGTGGCGGGCGTGTACTTCGTCTCTTCGATATAAGGATTCGTGCCGCCCATTGCTGCCACTCCTTTCCCGCGCGATTCAAACCTCGGCCACGCGCTTGCCTTGGAGCGCGGTGGCCAGCGCGCGGTTCATCATGCGCTCGGCCAGGGGCACGGTGGCCTGATTGAGCTCGTCGATGCGCGTGCGGATCAGCTTGTAATCGCCGTCAGCCATAGCCTGGCGCAGCGCGGCCACGCCGGCTTCGATCGCGCGGCGCTCCGCGGGGTCAAGCCCCACCGAGAGATCCTCGGCCGCTTGAGCCAGAGACTTCTCAGTGGCCCGCAGGATCGTTTCGCCCTCGTTGCGCGCCTCGATCAATTGGCGCTCGGTAAAGTCCTGCTCGGCGTATTCAATCGACTCTTCGAGCATGCCCTCAATCTCCGCATCGCTGAGGCCGTAACTCGGCTGGACTTCGACCGAGCGCTCCTCACCGCTATGCAAATCCCGCGCCGCCACCTGCAGGATGCCGTTGGCATCGATCAGGAATTTCACCTCGATGCGCGCCAGCCCCGCGGGTCCCGGCGGCACCTTCAACTGGAAGCGCGCCAGCGACCGGCAATCCTTGGCCAGCTCGCGCTCGCCCTGGAGCACGTGGATGTCGATCCCGGTCTGGTTATCCACGCCGGTGGTGAACAACTCCTGGGCACTCGCCGGGATGGTCGAGTTGCGCGGGATAATCTTGGCCGCCACGCCGCCCATCGTCTCGATCCCGAGCGAGAGCGGAGTCACGTCGAGCAGCAACATGTCCTTCACGCCGGTTTCCAGGATGTTTGCCTGCACCGCGGCGCCCAGCGCGACCACTTCGTCGGGATTGAGCTCCACGTGCGGGCGCCGGCCGAAATACTCTTCCACGGTGCGCTGCACCAACGGAATGCGCGTCGAGCCGCCAACGAGGACGACTTCGTCCATCTCACCGGGCTTCAATTTCGCGTCCGCCAGGGCCATCTTCACCGGACCCATGGTGCGATCGACGATGGGGCGTATCCAAGCCTCATATTCGGCGCGGGTGATTTTGCGGACGTACGCGCCTCCCGCCCGAGCGGAGCCAGCGCCGCCCGGCAGCGGGAACTTCACCGTGGTCGATTCGGCCGCGGAGAGCTCGTGCTTGGCGAGAATCAGCGCCTTGCGCAGCTCCTGGGTGGCTTCGGGATAATGGCCGAGGTCGAGCCCGAACTGCTCGCGAATTTCGTTGCGCGCGAAGCTTTGCAGCAGGTTATCGATGTCATCGCCGCCCAGGTGCGTATCGCCGTTTGTCGCGAGCACCTGGTAGATGTCGCCTTCGCCGGTCGAGATCAGCTTGAGGATGGAAATGTCGAACGTGCCGCCGCCCAGATCATAGACCGCCACGCGGCCGCGCCGCTTTTCGTGCAGCCCGTAGGCCAGCGCTGCGGCAGTGGGCTCATTTACCAGGCGCAACACCTCGAGCCCGGCTAGACGCCCGGCGTCCTTGGTGGCCTGGCGCTGCGCGTCGTTGAAGTAGGCCGGCACGGTGATCACCGCGCGGTCCACCTTGTCGCCGAAGAACTCTTCGGCCCAGCTCTTGAGCTCGCGCAGGATGAACGCGGAAATCTCCGGCGGCGTGAACAAGCGATCGCCCAGGCGCACCCGGATGACTTGCTGGCTTTCGGGGTCAATGCGAAACGGAAAAATTTTCAGCTCATCCTGCACGTCGGCCACCCCGCGACCCATCAGGCGCTTCACCGAGTAGATCGTGCGATCCGGCTGGGTCAGCAGGCGCCGCCGCGCGGGCTCGCCCACGACGACACTGCCGCCCGCGTCCACGCTGACCACCGAGGGGCAAAGCGTCTCGCCATAGGGTCCCGGAATGCACCGGGGCCGGCCCGTCTCCTTGTCCAGATAGGCGATCAGGCTGTAGGTGGTGCCGAGGTCGATCCCAACCACGCGTCCCATCTTCTTCTCAGGCCTCCGCCAATTCCTTCTGTACGTTTGCGGCGAGGTTGCGGATGTAGGAGCGGCGATTCAGCAGCTCGTTCATGCGCGTCATCAGCTTTTTGCGCGCGGCGTCGTCCGCCCCTGCATCCAGCGCGGCGTCCCATTGGCCAAACACGCCATCGAGCTCCGCATCCACCGCTCTGAGTTTCTCCTCAAAATTCTTCCGCGCGGCTTCGAGCTTGCCGCGCAACGCCATCATCTCGCCGTTGCTGCTTGTTTGCCGGGCGATGCGCAGCTCATCGAGCCATTCGTTCAATTCAAATATCTCCTCGAGCAGCTCGGGCGGCGCTTGCTGCTTGTGCTCCCCTTCCTTGCGCATGCCTTCGCGCGCCAGCAGATACTCAACGCGGCTGATGGGGTCGCGCAAGACGCGGTAGGCGTCGTTCAACTGTGAGGCGCGGTCGAGCGAAAGCTCGCGCTCGTACTCCCCGGCGCGGACGAAATTGTCCGGATGCAGCTTCCAGCTCAGCTGATGAAAACGCTTCTCGAGCTCGGCAGCATCGAGACACAACTTCCTTGTCAACCCGAAGAGGGCGAAGTAGTCGGTGCCGCGGGGCAGCGGCTGGAGCTTGCCGCAGGCCGGACAAAAGTGTTCCCCGCCGGTGGCTGCCCCGCAGCTCCAGCAGGTGGGGTCCGCGGCAACTCTAGCCTGAGTGGTGCTCATACGTGTTCTCAAATTCGCGGAATCGGTTCGACCAATCGTGGCGCAGCAATTTCCGGCGAGAATGACAGAATCAGGTCGAGCATTTTGAGCATCGGAGAGCCCTCCGCCGGACAAAATAAAGTGGTTGGCGGGCCCCCAGCCAACCACGCCCTGCGCTCAGATGAAACCCACGCGCGCCCGCAACGCCCTCCGAGAGGGGGTTTGCCGCTTACGCCGTGAAAGAGCTGCCACAACCACAGCTGCGCGTGGCCTGGGGGTTCTGGAAGACGAACCCGGACTTTATCAGGGTCTCCAGATAGTCGAGAGTGGTGTTGTTCAGGTAGAGGTAGCTCTTCGGGTCGACAAACAGGCGAGCGCCGTGCTCCTCAAACACCTGGTCGCGGCTGCGCGCCTGCGTGTCCAAGCGCATTGCGTAGGTCAGTCCGGAACAGCCGCCACCCTGCACGCCGACGCGGAGCCCGCCGGACTCGGCGGGCACACCCTCCTTCGTCATCAATTCGCGAATTTTGCTCGCGGCTTTTTCCGTCAAATGGATCATAAACTCATCCGCTGCGACGCGTGTTTGGCCGCATCCTCGGAAGATGCCCCTCAACTTGGATCGAAGCCGGTCCGGTCACCGGCGGCAATTTAACCGTGCGTCGTGGTGGTCTGGGCGGCCGGGGTCGTGTCGCCCTTCTTTCTTTTCCAGTCGCCGATGGCGGCCTTGATCGCGTCCTCAGCCAGCACCGAGCAGTGGATCTTTACCGGGGGAAGGCTGAGCTCGCGCACGATGTCCGTGTTCTTGATGGCGAGCGCTTCCTCGACGGTCTTGCCTTTGACCCACTCGGTGGCCAGCGAGGAGCTGGCGATCGCCGAGCCGCAGCCGAAGGTCTTGAACTTCGCCTCTTCAATTACCTGCGTCTCGGGATTGATTTTCATCTGCAGCTTCATCACGTCGCCGCACTCGGGCGCGCCGACCAGGCCGGTACCCACGTTGGGATCTTCCTTGGGCAGGCTACCGACGTTGCGGGGATGGTTGTAGTGGTCGATCACTTTATCCGAATATGCCATATTCTCTCACCTCGCGTTTTCACGGACGAACAAAACCCCGATTTCTCCTTAGTTTAGAGCAGTTTTTCCAAAGCCCGTAGCCCTCTCACCAACACGCTGGTGACCGCCAACTGCTTCAAGCCGGTCTCCAGTTCATCTTGCTCAGGTCAATGCCTTCCTTTGCCATCTCGTAGAGCGGCGAAAGCTCGCGCAACCGGTTCACCGTCTCAACCACGCGGTCGGTCACATAGTCGACTTCCTCTTGTGTGTTGAACCGGCCCAGCCCAAAGCGGATCGAGGTGTGAGCGAGATCCTCGCCCACGCCCAAGGCCTTAAGCACGTAGCTGGGCTCCAGCGTGGCCGACGTGCAGGCCGAGCCGCTCGAAACGGCCACGTCGTTGATGCCCATCAACAGCGATTCGCCCTCCACGAACGCAAAGCTGACGTTGAGGTTGTGCGGCAGGCGGTGGACCATCGAGCCATTGATGTACACCTCATCGAGCTTCGCGAAGATGCCTTCCTTGAGGCGTTCGCGCAGCCGGCGCAGCCGCTCGCCTTCCTCGGCCATCTCGTTCTGACAGACCTCGCAGGCCTTGCCCATGCCGACGATGCCCGGCACGTTCAGCGTGCCCGAACGCATGCCGCGCTCGTGCCCACCGCCATCGATGATGGCTGAGACTTGTACGCGCGGGTTGCGGCGGCGCACGTAAAGCGCGCCGACTCCCTTTGGGCCGTAAATCTTATGGCCCGACAGCGAAAGCAAGTCGATATTGTCCTTCTGCACGTCCACCGGAACCTTGCCCGCAGCCTGTACTCCGTCAACGTGGAAAAAGACTCCCTTTTCCTTGGCGATCTTGCCGATCTCGGCGATCGGATTGATTACCCCGATCTCGTTATTGGCGTACATGATTGAGATCAGGATGGTCTTCGGGGTGATGGCGCGGCGCAGGTCGTCCAGGTTGATTCGGCCGTCCTTCTCCACCGGCAGATAGTTGACCTCGAAGCCGTACTTCTCCAGGCGCTTGCAGGTGTCCAGCACCGCCTTATGTTCGATTACCTGGGTGATGATGTGGTTGCCCTTCTCGCGGTACATCTCCGCGACGCCTTTGATGGCCAAGTTATTCGATTCCGTGGCCCCACTGGTGAAGATGATCTCCTTGGGATTGGCGTTGACCAAACGCGCTATCTGGGCGCGGGCGTTCTCCACGGCCTCTTCGGCGCTCCAGCCGAAAGAATGGTTGCGGCTGGCGGCGTTGCCGAACTTCTCGCCAAAGAACGGCAGCATCGCCTCGAGCACCCGCGGGTCCACCGGAGTGGTCGCGTGGTTATCCATATAAATCGGCAGATTGATAGCCATTCCAGCTCTCCTAAGTCCGCAATTCGATGAGCGCAGGTTCCTGTGGGTCTTCACCCATCTGCGCAATCGTTACCGTACTGAGCATTTGCAAGATGGATTCGTTGACGCGGCGCAGCGGTTCACGCACTGTACACGTCGGCGTCTGGTAGCACGGGCCGCGGTGCGTCACGCAGGAAGTGATCGACAGCGGGCCGTCAATCGCGCTGATCACCTCTAGCAGAGTGATCCGCGAAGGATCGCGTGCCAGTTGGTAGCCCCCGCTCGACCCATGCCGGGCCGTCACCAGACTGCGCTTCGCCAGCTTCTGCAGAACCTTAGCCATGAGTGGTGTCGAGATGCCGTACAGCTCGGCGATATCCGCGGCGCTGCAACTGCCGTCAGTACCATGCATCGCCAAATGCTTCACGGCAATCAACCCATAATCAGCCTTCTTCGACAGCTTCAACATGGCATATGCGACCTCTTCAGTCGCATATCAATCCTACCCCTCTTAGTGGCCCAAGTCAAGTCAAGGGACACTTCTAAGTGACAATACACTGTTAAAGTTAAATTAGGACCAAAACAGTCTGAGTTTGTCAAAAGCCACCCAGCGAAATGGCTGAATTCTCCAGCCAACTGCTTTATTTTGACGCCGAATGGAGGTCGCTCGACATGTAACTGCGCCCCCCAACTAAACCCAGCCAGGACCCCTTGAAGGCCGGTAGGTGTAGCAGGAGCCGCCGGCTGGTTAGCTTGCACTGCCGATGTCCGTAGACAGCCTCCGTTCTTAAATCCCCTCCATCCAGAAACCGCCGGGCCGGTGCGTTCCTCTATTCGTTCCGGACTGGAGCCAGCCCTGAACGGAAGGGCCAGGGCGGAGTCCCAGAAACATGTGGAGTCGTCAGGTAAGACCCCGGTGCTGCCTTGGGTAGTTTTCCCCTACTCCATTCCACGACTCACCGGATTGTGAAGCCGTCCTCCGCCCCTTAGGCTCACCTCGAAGTTGAAGGACAAGGAGAGCAAGTTCATCAGACCCTGGGAGTTTTCATCGCCTGGTTTTCTGTGGCTCTGACAGTGGCCATGGGGCAAAACCCAGTCCAGATCGGTAGCTGTGCTGGCGGTATTTTCCCCGGCAAAGCACCGGCGCTCTAGGTTAAAATGGCGAGCCGAAGGCGCGCCTTTGGATGAAGTCGATACTTGCCATCTACCCAGGCTCGTTTGACCCGGTGACCAACGGCCACTTGGACCTGATCGAACGTGGCACCAACATCTTCCATCGCCTGATCGTGGCCGTGCTGCGCAATCTAGAAAAGGAACCGCTGTTCGATCTCGCGGAGCGCGTTGAGATGTTGCGCGAGGTGACGCGACCGTGGCCGAGCGTTGAGGTTGACGTTTTCGATGGCCTACTAGTGAATTACGTGCGCCAGCGGAAAGCCCAGGTCATCCTACGCGGCATCCGCGCGATCTCCGACTACGAGTACGAATTGCAGATGGCGCTGATGAACCGCAAAATGGAACCGCAAATCGAAACCGTTTTCTTGATGCCGGCCGCAACCTACAGCTACTTGAGTTCTCGGCTGGTCCGCGAGATCGCGCGGCTGGGCGGCTCGATTCAGGGGCTGGTGCCGCCCGCGGTCGAACGACGGCTGCGCGCCAAGGTGCCCCAAGCGGCCCGGGAGGAAGCTATATGACTATGCAACTCGCCGAGCGCGTCAACCGCATTTCGGTCTCCCCCACCATGGCGGTACTGACGGAGGCAGAACGCTACAAGGCTCGCGGCATCGACGTGGTGGATTTCGGTCCCGGCGAACCCGACTTCCCCACCCCGGAGCACATCAAGCGCGCCGGCATCCGCGCCATCGAGCAAAACTTTACCAAGTACACCGCGACAGCCGGGATTCTGCCGCTGCGCGAGGCTATCTGCAACTGGCACGCGGCGCAGTTTGGCTCGGGTTACACTCCGGCAGAGTGCATCGTGAATGTCGGCGGCAAGCACGCCATCTTCAATGCCATTAACGCGCTGATCGAGCCCGGGGAAGAAGTGCTCATCCCCGCGCCCTACTGGGTCAGCTTCCCCGATATCGTCAAGTACGCCGGGGGCCGCCCGGTCTTTGTGCCTACCGAAGCCGCCGACGGTTTCTGCCTGCGTGCCGCGCAGGTAGAGGCGGCGCTGAGCCCGAAGTCACGAATGCTGATCGTCAACTCGCCCAACAATCCTACGGGGGCGGTAGTTCCCACCGATGAATTTACCCGCATCTACGAAGTTTGCCGGCGACGTGGGGTGTGGCTGCTTTCCGACGAGTGCTATTCGCACTTCACTTACGGCGCGACGCGCCCGTATTCGGTGGCCAGCATACCCGGCTCGAAGTCATCACAGCTCATCATTGTGGGCTCACTTTCGAAGACCTTCTCCATGACCGGCTGGCGCATCGGCTACGCTCTGGCGCCCCAGTCGCTGGTAGACGCCATGGTGAAGCTGCAGAGCCAGTCCACCTCAAATCCCACTTCGATTTCGCAGCATGCGGCGCTCGAGGCGCTACGCGGGCCGATGGATTCGGTGGCGACGATGCTCGCTGAATATGCGCGCCGCCGCGCCCGCATCCTCGAGGGCCTGCGTGCCATCCCTGGTGTCACCTGCACGGAGCCCGAGGGTGCTTTCTACGTGTTCCCCAACGTGGCCTCGAAACTTCGCAACGGCGGCACCCCGGACACTACCGCGCTCGCGCGCCAACTGCTCGAGCGCGAACACGTGGCGGTAGTGCCCGGCGACGCCTTTGGCGCCCCGGGCTTCTTACGCATCTCCTACGCCACCTCGATCGAGCGCATCGACGAAGGGTTACGCCGCCTCGGGCGCTTCTTCGCCTCCGCGGAATCGGTCTCGTGAATCTTGAGCCATCGCGTCTCGAAACCGTTTTCCTCCCGCGCATCTGGGGCGCAAGATCGCTCGCGCCGCTCTTCCCGGAACGAACCACCCTCCCCGAACCCATCGGCGAAGCCTGGCTGACCGGGAACGACTGCCGGTTCGCCACCGGGCCCTACACCGGTCGCAAACTGGGCGAGGCATGGCGCGCAATGCCAGCGGAGTGGACTGGCAGCCGGTTGGGCGGCGAGGGCACATTTCCCCTGCTGCTGAAATTCATTTTCCCGGAGGACAAGCTGTCCGTTCAGGTGCATCCCGACGACGACTATGCGCGGCGGTACGAATCACGTCAGGGGGGCCGGGGCAAGACGGAAATGTGGTACGCAGTCTCGGCGCGCCCCGGCGCGGAAGTGATGGTCGGTTTGAAAGCGAACGTGACGCCCGAATCGTTTCGCCGCGCCGTGGCGGACGGCACGGTGGAGGATTGCCTTGAGCGGATCGCAGTCAGCGCGGGCGACGCCATCTATGTGCCCGCCGGCACGGCCCACACCATCGGTCCGGGGCTGGTGCTCTGCGAGATCCAGGAGCACTCCGACATCACTTACCGAGTGTACGACTACGACCGTCTGACCGCCGAGGGCACTCCCCGGCCGCTGCACATCGAAAAGGCGCTCGATGTGATCCATTTCGGCGAGCAGGGCGGCGGGAAGATCGAGCCGGTGCGCATCACGCGCGGCTCGGTGACGGAAACCTACTACGTTGCCTGCCGCTACTTCGCCACCGAGCGCTGGGAGTTCGCAGAACGCATCGCCGCGGTTACACAACGCCAACACTTCGATCTGTTGATTGTGCTCAGCGGAAACGGGCGGATCGAGTGGCGCGACGCCGCGGCGGATTATGCCCCGGCGCAGGTTTGGCTGCTACCGGCGGCGCTGGGCGCCTACCAGCTTGCGCCGGCGGGCCCGACGACGCTGCTGCGCACCTACATTCCCGATGTCAACGATTTCGTGCGGCGACTGGTCGATCAGCGGATCGAAGAATCTGCGTGGTCGCGCCTGGTCTATCCATGAGAGAACCCCAGTTCGCCGCGCACGCCGTTATCCTAGCCGGCGGCCGCGGCACGCGCTTCTGGCCGCGCAGCCGCGCGCGCACACCCAAGCAATTGCTCAGCATTGTCGGGAAGCAAACTATGCTGCAGCAGACCGCCGAGCGCCTGGCGCCTTTGTTCACCGCTTCGCGCACTTGGGTGGTCACCAGCGACCAGCAGGCCCCTGCCGTGCGCCGGCAACTGCCGCACCTTCGGCGGGGGCAGATTCTGACAGAGCCCGAGGGCCGCAACACAGCCGCGGCCATTGGCCTGGCCGCAGCACACTTGATGCGCCAAAGCGGCGACGCGCTGATGGCTGTACTGCCCGCCGATCACTATATCGCCCAAGCGGCGCGTTACTTGCGCCTGGTCCGCGCCGCGCTTCAAGTCGCCGCGCGCGGAGAGAATCTTGTCGTACTCGGCATCCCTCCCAAGCGCCCGGAAACCGGCTACGGCTACATCGAGCGCGCCGAAGCGGCGTCGCGGCCGCGCGCGCGCAGATACGTCGCCTCAGGGCGCTATTACTGGAATGCGGGGATGTTTTTCTGGCGCGTCTCCACTTTCCTGCGCAATCTCGAAAAGTTTCTGCCCGCAACCTACCGCCTGCTGATGAAACTCGGCGACGACATCGGCACGCCGCGCTATGCCCGGACGCTACGACGCATCTACCCGCAACTCGAAAACATTTCCGTCGATTACGCCATTCTGGAACGCGCGGCACAGAGAACAGCGTCGCGGGCTGGAACCGCGCGGAGCAAAACGGCCTCCGGAGTGTTTGTGCTGCCCGCCGAAGTAGGCTGGAGCGATATCGGCTCTTGGGCCGCTGTGTACCAGCTGATGGCGAGTAAGCCTGGCGAGAACATCTCCGCCGGGCGCTTTGCGGCACTCGACGCGCAGGGTAATTTCTTCTGGAGCCCGGAGAAATTCGTCGCCGCAATCGGCGTCCGCGATCTGGTTGTGGTTGAGACTCCGGACGCGCTGCTGCTTTGCCCGCGCGGCCGCGCCCAGGACGTCGGCAAAATCGTGCAGTGGCTGGAAGCTCGTCGCCAAAATGGACTGCTCTGACGCCGGCGAGCCGCTTCTCGCGCGGAATTCCTTCGCTTATACTCTCTGCAGTGAACACCATCACACTTGGGACCGACGGCTGGCGCGGCGTCATTGCCGAGGATTTTACCTTTGCGAACCTGCGCAAGGTCGCCTATGCGATTGCGCGCTACATCGTGCGCGCCGAACAGCCCTCTCGCGGCGTGCTGGTGGGCTACGACACGCGCTACGCCTCCGAACGCGCAGCAGGCGTAGCTGCTGAGACCGTAGCGATGACTGGCGTGCCGGTGTGGCTCTCTGATGCGCCTTGTCCGTCGCCTGCTCTTTCGCTGCTGGTGCGCCAGCGCCGGGCCGCCGGCGGCATCATGATCACCGCCAGCCACAACCCCTACCCCTGGAACGGCGTGAAATTCAAGGCCAGCTACGGCAGTTCACCGCTGCCCTCCATCGTCGCGCAAATCGAAACGGAACTCGAAGTCGTGCTGGGCAACGGCATCCCGGCTCTGCCGCCGCGCGGCGATCTAGTTCAGTCGCTCGGGGTGCGCGCGCCGTATCTGGAAACCATCGAGAAGCTGGTCGATTGGGGCAGGCTGCGCGACGCCGGGTACCGCTTCGTCGTGGACCCGATGCATGGCGCCGCCCGCGGCCTGCTGCGCGAATTGCTGACGCGACACGGCATTGCCTGCGACGAGATCCGCGGCACGCGCGATCCGCTGTTCGGCGGCAGCAACCCGGAACCTATTGAGCCACACGTGGAGCCGCTGCGGCGGGCGGTGGTCGCCGGTCAATACGACGCCGGCTTCTGCGCCGACGGAGACGGCGACCGCGCCGGCGCGATGCACCGCGACGGCACGTTCGTCACACCGCACCAGATTCTCTCGCTGTTGCTCTGGCACCTGGCCGGCGCGCGCGGGCTTGCCGGCGACGTGGCCAAGACATTTTCCGTCACCAAGATGGTGGACAAGATCGCCCGGAAGCTTGGCCGCAAAGTGTTGGAGACGCCCATCGGATTCAAATACATCTGCGAGGTTATGCTCGAGCGCGACATCCTGCTCGGCGGCGAGGAGTCGGGCGGCATTGGCACGAAACTCCATCTGCCCGAACGCGACGCGACCTTGACAGCCCTGCTCCTGGCCGAACTGATGGCATGGCACCGGAAGTCGCTCGGCGAGTTGGTCGCGCAATTGCACGCCGAATTCGGCGAGCACCACTACGGCCGCGTGGACTTGGAATTGCCCCCCGGACAAAAGGAGCGCGCCATCGGCTACTTTGCCGATGCCAAGCTCTCCCGCGTGCTCGATTGGCCGGTGACCGGGCGCGAAGACCTGGATGGCATCAAGGTGTATCTGGGTGATGTGGGTTGGGTGATGGTGCGCGCCTCCGGCACCGAGCCCATGCTG
>QHYU01000039.1 GCA_003224235.1 Acidobacteriota bacterium | reverse complement strand
TCTACTCCGGGCTGATCTACCAGTCGATGGGCTTTCCGGTCTCCATGTTTCCGGTGCTGTTCGCCATTCCGCGGACGTCGGGGTGGATCGCGCAGTGGGAAGAGATGCTGCTGGATCCGGAGCAGAAGATCGCGCGCCCGCGGCAGATCTATCTGGGCCACGACAAGCGGTCCTACGTCCCCATCGACCGCCGCGGGTAGGACCGGCGCCATGAGTGCAGTAGAGCCGAAGAGGACCCTCTCACCATTGGAAAACGTAGCTCCAAATACAACGCAGATCGACCTGGAGTATCTGGGGCAACTGCAGATGATCGCTTCCTGCCTGCTCGAGGGTGAAGGGGGCACGGCGCTGGTGGATCCCGGCCCGGCATCGGCTCTCGACATGCTCCGCGCGAAGCTCGGGCAACGTGGACTTTCCGTTGCGGATGTGGATCACCTGGTGCTTACCCACATTCACCTCGATCACGCTGGCGCCACCGGTACACTCGTGCGAGAGAATCCCCGAATTCGCGTCTGGGTGCATGAGCGAGGGGCGCCGCACTTGATTGATCCGGCGCGGTTGATCGAGAGCGCTACCCGGCTGTACGGAGCAAAGATGAATTGGCTCTGGGGAGAGATCCTGCCCGTGCCTGCGGGCAACGTGCAAGCTCTGTCCGGTAGCGAGCGGATTCGCGTCGGAGGCCGCACTCTGGAGGTGGTGTACACGCCGGGTCATGCCTGGCATCATGTGAGCTACTTCGACGCGGCCAACGGGATTGCCTTCGTCGGTGATACGGGCGGCATACGAATCGCCAACCGGGGATACGTTTCGCCCGTCACTCCTCCGCCCGATATCGACCTGGAGTCTTGGGAGAAGAGCCTGGAGCAGATCAGGGCGCGACACCCCACGCGGCTGTTCCTGACGCACTTTGGCTCCGCGGATGGAGTCGACGAGCACCTTGGAGAGCTCGCTGAGCGACTGGAAGCCTGGAGCGACAACGTTCGCAAGTCGCTCGAGAACAGCGGCGACGACGCGGAGCGCGCCAACCGCTTCGTTCAAGAGGTCACCGCAAGTCTGGCGCGCCACCTGGAAGAACCCGAAGCTGACCGCTACGCCCGGTACGTGGGACTCAAGCAGTGCTGGTATGGGCTGGCGCGGTACTGGCGCAAGCACGGCGACGCGCCGTAGGGAGGACATACCGGAAGTTTCGCTGGCAGCCTGGGCGAAACGAAGCGCGCCACGCTAAACGTTTTAACAGCGCGGCAATGCTCGTAAAGGCGCTGTTTTCCTCGGAACGAAGAAGCTCTGCGAACATCTCAGGGCGGTGAGAGGCGTTCTTCTCCCTCTGGTGGATAGTGACACTTCCACCCCTCGGCGTCGAGGCAGTCATCCGTACAGCTATGCATCGAGACTCGAACGTCAACCACCCCTGTCGTCCCCGGGGCGTTTTGTGCCTTTGCAAGACCGTTGCGTCTGCCCTTAATCGCGGCCTTGAGCCAAGACAGCCAACCAAGGCGCGGTTCGCCCCTGAGGACGATGAGGAGCCCAACGGTGAAGAGACTGGCCAGGCTGATAAACGAAGCCATTTGAAACACTTCTTGAGGTGAAGAGGTGGTAGCAGGAGGGGGGTTGGAGACGTAAAGGGCGCCGCCCAGGACCATCGGCCCAGCCCACATGACCCACTCGGGATCCAACGAGAAGATAATCCGCGCGTATATTAGAAAGAGTGCTAAACCTACTATCACGGCCTTCATCGGGAAGAGTGGCTCTTCCCCAGGTTTTTTCACACCGCTCCTTTTTTGCACCAGTCGCCTCGCTGCTAGATTGAGACTTGCATAGCGATACCAACCCTAAGCTCATACTTGTCCCTGTAAAAACTTTAGCAGACGGCGACGTGGGCAACCCCATCAAAAGTGAACATGCGCTGTGAATATGACACGTAGCTCGGAGAGGCACGGCGATGATCAAGAGATCTGCGACAACGCGCGGCGCGCTCTCCTGTATGTCTAAGTTATTGTAGGTCTTTGTCTTAAGCTGCTGCCTCACAAATATTCTTCGAGTGCTGGCGCATTTCGCTAGAGGAAGAGCGGGCCGATGCGGCGATCGCCGCCATCTTTTGCTTCCGAAGTATTACAATTAGGCGGGCACGACTGCTGGAGGTCAACATGGTTCGTCAAGCAACTGCAACGCCTCAGCCGGAAATTCACGAATACCACAAGGAACAATTTCTGATCAGCACAGATCCTGCTAGGCTGGATGTGAATAGCATCCATGCCTTTCTCTCCCAGTCGTATTGGGAAACCAAAGCGATACCGAAGGAAATCGTAGCCCGGTCCATTCGAGGGTCGCTGTGCTTTGGAGTCTATGAGGGTCAGCGGCAGGTTGGATTCGCGCGAGTGATTACGGACCGCGCTACCTTCGCCTATCTTTGTGACGACTACATCCTGGAGAGCTATCGTGGAAAAGGGCTTGGGAAATGGCTGATGGGATGTATCCTGAGCCATCCAGACCTCCGAGGGCTGCGCCGCTGGATCGTGGTCACGCGGGATGTTCGGCTGTATGAGAAATTCGGTTTTACGGCCTTGAAAGAGCCTGAAACGTACATGGAAATCGCGAACCTGGGAGTCTATGAGAAAGGTGTCGCCGCACGCCGCTAGCCCACTAAGGAGATTCCAACTGCGGGGTCGAACGATGAGGTTCTGGATCAGCCGATGCAGAGCATATCCAAGAATAACTGATCCCGAGTGTAAGTTTCGATAGGTAAGGAGGGACCATGGACAAGCGCGTTGCGTCTGTGGAAGTGCGGGAATGGGGCAACTTGATTGGCGGGGAGTTCCGTACTTCGGGTGAACTCCTGGAGGTACGCTCCCCGTATGACAATTCGCTGGTGGCCAATACCTTTTGGGCGCCCGAGAAGGATATCGAGGAAGCCATTCAACTGGCACAAGCGGCTTTCGCCGAGCTAGCGGCGCTGCCCACCTACCGTCGCGCCGAAATCTTGCGGAAAATGTCCGCGGGTGTGGAATCTCGACAGGAAGAGCTGGTCCGCATGATGGCGCTGGAGGCCGGCAAGCCGCGCAAGGCCGGCCGCGCTGAAGTGGAACGCGCCATCTTCAATCTGCGAAACGCCTCTGAGGAAGCGCAGCGCATCGAACATGAATTCGTCGCTCTTGATTTATTGCCTGCCGGCAAAGGTCGCTGGGGCATCGTCCGGCGATTCCCGATTGGCCCCATCTTGGCGATTACGCCCTTCAATTTCCCGCTCAACCTCGTCGCGCACAAGGTTGCGCCGGCGCTGGCGGCCGGCAATGCCGTGGTGCAAAAGCCCTCCCCCAGGACACCCATCTGTTCTTTGATCCTGGCTGAGATTGCCCTGGACGCCGGTGTGCCGGCCGGAGCGGTTAATGTGGTGTCCTGTTCAAACCAACTGGCCGAGCGGCTGGTCGCCGATGAGCGCTTCAAGCTGCTCACCTTCACGGGCAGTGGCGATGTTGGCTGGCGACTGAAGACCCGAGCCGGCAAGAAGCGCGTCCTGCTCGAACTGGGTGGCAACGCTGGCGTGATCGTCCACAGTGACGCCGATCTGGACTCCGCAGCGGACCGCTGCGTGCGCGGTGGATTTTCCTACTCGGGCCAGAGCTGCATTTCCGTGCAGCGGATCTTTGTCCACCGGCCGGTGCTGGACCCCTTCCTGACAGCCTTCGTGGACCGCGTGCGCGCTCTGCAACTAGGTGATCCTCTGGACGAGGGGACCGACATCGGGCCTTTAATTAGCCCGGATGCCGTCCAGCGAGTCGAGTCCTGGGTAAACGAGGCAATCGCTGGCGGCGCAAAGGCGCTTACCGGCGGCAAGCGCCAACAAACCATCTACTACCCGACAGTCCTGACGGGAACGCATCCCAAGATGCAAGTCAACTGCGCTGAGGTATTCGGCCCGGTCGTGACAGTGGAGCCCTACGACTCGTTCGAGAAAGCGCTTGCGGAGGTGAATGATTCGCCTTACGGCCTGCAAGCGGGCGTTTTCACCCGCGACCTGAAAGCCGTTTTTCACGCCTTCGACGAACTGAAAGTCGGCGGGGTGATTGTCAACGATGTGCCCAGCTTCCGCGTGGACCACATGCCCTATGGGGGAGTCAAAGATTCGGGGCTAGGACGCGAAGGCGCTCGCTACGCAATCGAGGAGATGACCGAACGCAAGATCCTGGTACTGAACCTGGGAGGGTAGAAGCGTCGTCAGCCTGTATTCTTCCCGCTGAACTGGCCTGATCAATGCGCCGAGCGCGTGCGGCTAGAATCGGCCAGCGCGCGAGTTCGCAGTGAGGCGCTCGCTTCTCCCCACCGGGACACTCCCCCTCCACTGATAGCATCGCACTGACCGACTTGCTTATGGTGTGGGGAGTGGTGTAGAAGGCGTGAGCAGCGACCTTTATCCCTTGCTGGTGGGCAATGTTGATCAGACGCAGCCGACGGTCTTAGGGGACCTCCGGTGCTGGCCTAGCTCCGGGAACAGGTGTAAGATTGCGCGCCTTATCGGGGATTCTCATGGGATGGCAGGGAGAAGGTTGACTCCAGGGCGATGATTCCGCCCAAATGGGCCACTTTATCCGGGGCTCGGGCGCGAAGAGGATGCGCCCTCTAGACGAGATTGCAAGAAGGAGGAATACGACATGGCGAAGAAGAACAAGCCAGGACTTTCGCGGCGGGAGTTCATCAAACTTACTGGCAGCGGCGCGCTGGCAGTCGGAGTCGGAACCGGCCCTTTCTTTCTCTTTCCTGAACGAGCAGCGGCGCAGCAGAAGACCCTGAAGATCCTCCAGTGGAGTCACTTCGTGCCGGGGTACGACAAGTGGTTCGACGGCGTGTTCACCAAAGAATGGGGCCAGAAAAACAACATCAACGTCGTGGTGGACCACATCTCGCTCAACGAAATCCCGGCGCGGGCCGCCGCGGAAGTT
>QHYU01000075.1 GCA_003224235.1 Acidobacteriota bacterium | reverse complement strand
TACGGTCACTTGCACTGCCGCGGCTGCTCCCACCAGGGTAGCGGTAATGTTTGCAGTTAGTTGATTCGCGTTTACAGGGGGGGTCGGGGTGACGGTTGTTGTGCTTGTTCCAATCGTCCAGCGGACAATCGAGTTCGCGGTGAATCCGTTGCCGTTCAGTGTGAGCGTGAAGCCCGCCGAGCCTGCCGCGGCAGTGGACGGCTGAATCGAGCTGAGATTGAACGACGGTGTGCCCGCCAGATTGGGGAGTTTCAGGTCCCAGACGCCACGGCCATGCGTGGCGGCACGCAGGGTGCGCGATTCCCGGCGCAACTTGAGCGACAACACCGCGACGCGAGGCAGGCCCGTGCTCAGTGTCGTCCAGGTGACTCCGCCATCAGTGGTTTGGAAGACCCCGACGTCGGTGGCGACGTAGAGTGTCCGGTGGGTCGGGTCGTCAGGATCAATGGCGATGTCGTTGACCGGAGTATTAGGCAACGGGGTTGTGCTGAATGGGGCGATGCTGATGTCCGTCCAAACCGTGCCGCCGTTAATGGTCTTGAAGACGTGGCCCTGAGCATCTGTCCCGAAAGTGAAGCCCGAAAACGTAACATAGGCTGTCCTGCCTGTTGCATCGCTGGCATCAACAGAGATTTGGGTGACCGCGCGTGTTGGCAGCCCTATGCTGACGTCGTTAAACGTACCGGAGCCCGCAGCGACGTTCGTGCTCACTTGTACGTGCCCGCTGCTGCTGCCCGTATAAACAACACTGGAATTGCCGGGCGCGACGGCGATGGTCGAAAGCGTGCCGCCGCCAGTTAGATCGCCGGAAATCGCCGACCAGGTTGTTGCGCTATCGGTGGTTTGCCAGAGACGGAAGGTGCCGAAATAGAGTCGCTGTGGAGTCGAGGCATCGATCACGAAGGGCGGAATGAACGCGCCGTTGTCGGTCTGATCGATTCCGTTGTCTGCGAACGAGAATGTACGGGCATCCCCGTTGAAGACTGACTTACGGATATCAATGTCCTGACATGTTACATAGATGGTGCTCGGAAACTGCGGGTCGACCGCCGTCCAGCCGCCATCGCCGCAGGTCACGTCGGCCCAGCCGAGGGCTCCGGTGTATTTCTGAGTGCCGTTGTCCTGCGTCCCGCCGAAGCCAACCTGATCGTCGGAGGGGTGAATGGAATGCCCGGGATAGAACTGCGTAATATTGAGCGTATTGTTCAGATCGCTCCAGATCATCGCACCAGGTGTGCCGAGGATAGCGCTGCTCCACACGCCTCCGTCATTTCCCGCATAGAGTGTCAGGGTGCCTGAGCCAGGCTTGGAAAACGCCAGGGCGTGATGGTCTACGTGGAGCCTCACACTATTGCCTCCGACAGCGACCTCCGACCAGGAGTTTCCCCCGTCGATCGACCGAATCAGGTAACCGCCTGTTGGGAAACTGACGGCCGACCCTGCAGCGAAGACAGTCGGGGGATCGGTCGGGTTCGGGTCCACGCGCACGACGTTGTCGTACCAGCACTGCGGGCTGCAATAGTCCGGCGCGGGTAGCGTGATCCAGTTGGCGCCGCCGTCGGTGGTCTTGAAGAAGCCAAGCAAGGCGCCGAACGTAGCGCCGCGAGGATCCTGGATGCTGGCGTAGAGCGTCGAAGGACTCGATGGCGCGATGGCAATTTCGATCCGCCCGGTGGCTGCTCCCACTGGCAGAACGCCCCCAGTGTTGGTTACGGGGTTCCAAGTTGCGCCGCCGTCAGTGGACTTATAGACGCCGTTGGCTGCGCTGCCGAAGATGCTGCCCAAAGCAGCGTAGGCAATTGTGTTGTCGGTGGGATGGAAAACAACTTCCGTGCCCGGCGCGCCTCCCAGTACGGGGGCGGGTGACCAAGTTAAACCCCCGTTGGTCGACCGGTAGATGCCCGAGGCCACTGAGCCGGCACCTTGCACCGCCGCCAGAAGGATTTGGCTGTTCGGACTGATGGCCAGCGCCCCGATCCGGGCGCCTCCACTTCGCGCGCTAACGGGAGCGCCTCCGGCGTTGAAAAATGTGCCCGAGCCAAGCTGCGTCCACGTAGCGCCGCCGTCGGTGGACTTTAGGATGCCAGCGCCGTAGTAACTATCAATGGCGAAGTTTTCTTCTCCGGTGCCGACATAAATCGTATTCGGATTGTTTGGATCAATCACAATCGATCCGACGGCGAGTGACTGCTGGGAGTCGGTCAGCGAGGTCCAATTCGTGCCGCCATTCATGGACTTCCAGACGCCGCCCTCGGCGCCGCCCAAGTAAACGATGTTGGAATTGGTGGGATCGACGGCGAGCGCGGTAACACGACCCGAGGTATTGCCGAAGATGGTCGCGACAGTCGGCTGCGGGCCGATCGGCGTCCACATGGTAGTCACGGGCTGAATGAACTGTTGGACGGAGCCCTCCGGCTGGCGCACGAGCTTGCCTTCCCGCTCGAGCATGTGGTCGAGTTCCTGCAGCGCCCGCAGGCGCGCGCCAGCGGGGATAAAGCCCAGCGGAAAAGCCCGCTGCTGGTAGAACCACTCGATGCGCTTCCGCGCCGTATCCTTCTCTTCCCTCTCTCCCCCTTCTCGCGCCACGTGCTCGTTCTTCGCCAACGGCTTCTCTTGTGCGGTGGCGAATAGGCCGAAGCCCAGCGCGAGCAAAAGCGTGAGAGCGGCGACCGCCGCTTTCGCGGCGCTTTCCTTTCGGGAAGAGCTCCGGACCATTACATTGTTTGTGGAAAAATCCTTGCACAGCAAGGCAGGCACGCTCATGTACACCCCACGCAAGTGGAAATGCGTCACTCGACGAGCGTGGAACTAGAGAGACGCCAGGCTGGACAAAAGATTCTCTCACGTCCCCACGTGAGAAATCCACTTAGCTGTCCAGGGGTTTCCAGTCGGTGGGCGGGAAAGAAATGTGCCAGAAGCCGCGCACCGGCGTGTCAAACTCCACCGGGATCAGAGAGCCCTCTGGAGTGTCGCGCGGCGTGCGTGTGACGCGGCACGACGAACGTTCGCCGGTGCGGTCATTCCGAATTTCCAGTTTCATGTCTGTGGGCAATGTTCGCGAGCAGAGCACCATGGCGCCGTGGTCGTTGACCGCAACAGTTTCAGCCTGAATGGTGAGGGGTTGACCGGCGATGGTGACATACAACGTTACCGGCGTCCGCACCATGACTCGCTGGCTGCGCCGCCGTTCCTCGCCCGGGAGAACCTGCTGCACGGTGTCGCTTCGTGGCTTGGATTTCGTCACAGTTCCAGCCCCCAGAAATCCATCTTCGGATCGATAAGTTCGATGCCGAGTTCCCAGCCCTCGGCGCGCTCGTTCCCTTTCCACACGACGATGGCTGGATTGCTCTGGCGGGTTACCAAGTTGGTCAGCACGATGTGCTGTTCGAGCTCGAGCTTGTGTGGCAGGACTATGAGGCAGCCGTAGGGTCCGACGATGCGCGTGTGCGCTTCTCCGCGGCAGGGGGCTCCGGCTTCACCTTGCCATTCCAGCGCCACCTGCACGCGGGAGTTCACACGCACGCCCCGCCTCTTCTGCTTCATCTGCGTCTCTTGGGAAACTTCTTTGTTTAGTGACATTCGGTTGCCTCGAGCCACCCTTCTGTTTACCAGTTTGGCGTGTTCCCCACCGTGGGCGCCCGTCCGCAGGTGCTCCCCGATGCTCAACTGCAGCTAGCGCCAAACAAGCCCGAAGCCTCGGGAAGTAACCAAGCAGAACTGTTCGAACGCACACGGCCCCCGCGTCTCAAACCGGTTTGTGCCGGGTGCAATAGGCCCCACAAGCAAGGCTAGTGCCGTACCAGGGCAGCGTCAATAGTACGGCTTGCGCAAAGGGTTATCGCTCCATCTTCTTCAAAGGTAAACCGCCAGCAGAACGCTGGCGCTACAACCAATTTCGCGAAGGTCACCCGCCAGAGGTCGGGTGTAAAGCGGAACTGAGCGTAAGCGATCAGCGGCGGGTAGCAGATGGAGGGGTGCTCGCGAGGTGCGGTGCGCGTGTCCCGGCCCCCTGGAGAGGTAGTCCCTCGGCACCTGGCGTGGCGATAGCCGCTTCGGGCGGGGTTGCAAGGGCCGGTTCGCGCCCCTTTCCGAAGACCCGCGCGACCCATTGCTGGAAGGACTCCATGTAGATATAGAAGACTGGGGTGAGATACAGGGTGACCACCTGCGAGAACAGCAGCCCGCCCACAACTGCCAAGCCCAGCGGGCGCCGCGATTCGGCTCCGGCGCCGAACCCGAGCGCGATCGGCAACGTCCCCATAAGCGCAGCCATGGTGGTCATCATGATGGGACGGAACCGGATCAGGCAGCCGTGATAGATCGCCTCGGCAGAGGATTTGCCCTCCGTTCGCTGCGCCTCCAGAGCGAAATCGATCATCATGATGGCGTTCTTCTTGACGATGCCGACTAACAGAATCATCCCCACAAAGCCGTAAAGGTTCAACTCCACGTGGAAGAGCATCAGCGTCAGCAGCGCGCCGAAGCCCGCCGAGGGCAGCCCCGAAAGAATCGTCAGGGGGTGGATGAAGCTTTCATAGAGAATCCCCAGCACGATGTAGATGACCAAGATGGCCATCACCAGCAGGATGCCTAAGCCGCTCAGCGAGGATTCAAAGGCTTGAGCCGCGCCCTGAAAGCTGGTGGTGATGGTGGTGGGCAGGTTGGCGCGCGCCAAGTCGTCCACCTGCTTCACCGCGTTCCCCAGAGACACCCCCGGCTTGAGGTTGAAAGAGAGGGTGACAGCGGGGAGTTGGCCCAGGTGATTTACCGAGAGCGGCCCCAGGGTTGCTGTCAAGCCGGCGACCACATTGAGTGGTACGAGTTGGCCGCTGTTCGAACGGATGTAGAGGAGCGAGAGAGCTGAGGGATCACGCTGGTACAGCGGCGCGAGCTCCATGATGACCCGATACTCGTTGTTCGGGGCGTAGATGGTCGAGATTTGCCGAGTGCCGTAGGCGGTGTAGAGGGCGTCTTCGACCTGCTGAGCGGTGACACCAAGGGCAGAGGCTTTGTCGCGATCGATGACGACGTTGATCTGCGGATTCTTGATTTGGAGGTCGCTGGCCACGTCCTGCAGACCGGGGACGTCGCGCCATTTGGCTTCGAGTAGCGTGGCCGAGCGATACAGCTCTTCGGTGTCCGGGCTTTGCAGGGTGAACTGATAGAGACTCTTGGTGAGCTGTCCGCCGATGCGGATCGGCGGAAGATTCTGCATGTAGGCTTTGACGCCGGGGACCGTAGCCAGCTTGGGCCGTAGCTCCTCAATTACCTGGTCCACATGAGGACGCGTCGCGCGCGGCTTCAACCGGATGAAGATGCGACCCTGGTTCGTGTTGCCGGCAACGGAAGCGCTGCCGCCGCCCACGCTCGACATCACGTTATCGACGTACTTATCCTGGGAAACAATGTCGGCCAGCAGTCGCTGGTGCTGGACCATCGCCTCATAGGAAATCCCCTCGGCGGCTTCGGTGAAGATAAAGATCGAGCCGGTGTCTTCGCTCGGGAGGAAGCCCTTGGGAATCTTGACGAATAGATAGCCAGTGGCCACCACGAGAACGAGAGAGAGAGCCATCGTAGCCAGGCGATGGCGCAACGCAAACTGCAGGCTGACGTCGTAAGCGCGGAGCATGCCCTGGTGAATGCGCTCAAAGGCGTTGAACAGGCGGCCGTGTTTTTCCCCGTGCCGGGGGCGCAGGAAGCGGCTGCAAAGCATAGGGGTCAGGGTAAGCGAAACAAAACCGGAAACCAGAATTGCCGCGCCGATGGTGACCGCAAACTCGTGCAGCAGCCGTCCGAGGATGCCGCGCAGAAAAAGCACTGGGATGAATACCGCCGCCAGCGAGAGCGTCATGGAGACGATGGTGAAGCCAACTTCCTTCGCACCACGGAACGCGGCCTCAAGCACCCCCTCGCCCATCTCCATGTGCCGGACGATGTTCTCCAGCATGACGATGGCGTCGTCCACGACGAAGCCGACCGAAAGCGTCAAGGCCATCAGCGAGAGGTTGTCCAGCGAATAGCCGAGCAAATACATCACCGCGAACGTGCCCACAATCGACATTGGCAGCGCCAGACTGGGGATCACCGTCGCGGAAAGATTTCGCAGGAAGAGGAAGATCACCATCACCACCAGGGTGATGGTCAAGAACAGCGTGAACTTGACGTCCCGCACCGAGTCACGGATGGAGACAGAACGGTCGTAAAGAATGTTCAGGCTGACCGCAGGAGGCAACAGGGCGCGGAAGTTCGGGAACAGCGCTTTGATGTTGTCCACCACCTCGACGGTGTTGGTGCCGGGCTGGCGCAAGATGGCCAGCACGACGGCGCGCGTCCCGTTAAACCAGCTCGCGATCTTGTCGTTCTCAACGCTGTTGATCACCTGGCCCAGCTCCTCCAACCGGACCGGCGAGCCGTTCCGGTAGGCCACGATGAGCGGCCGATACGCGGCAGCGTCGGTGAGTTGTCCGTTGGCCTGCACGGTGACGGCCTGATGGCTGCCCCATAGCGTGCCCGTGGGCAGGTTGACATTCCCTCGCTCCACCGCATTCTCCACTTCGTTGATGCCAAGCTGCCGGCTCGCCAGTTCTCGGGGATCGAGTTGCACGCGGACGGCATACTTCTGCGAGCCAAACACCTGCACCTGAGCCACTCCGCTCACCATCGAGATGCGTTGGGCCAGAAACGTCTCAGCATATTCATCCACCTCCGAAAGCGGCAGGGTGGGTGAACTGAGTGCCAGGTAGAGAATGGGCTGGTCGGCAGGATTGACCTTGCGGAATGACGGCGGGCTGGGCATGTTCTGGGGGAGCTGCGCGGAAGTCTGAGTAATCGCCGCCTGCACATCCTGCGCTGCGGCGTCGATGTTGCGGCTTAAGTTGAACTGGAGAGTGACTTGCGTGCTGCCCTGCACGTTGGACGAGGTCATCGAATCGAGACCGGCAATCGTGGAGAATTGCCGCTCCAGCGGCGTGGCCACTGAGGAAGCCATGGTTTCCGGACTCGCGCCGGGCAAGCTGGCGCTCACCAGGATGGTAGGAAAATCCACGTTGGGGAGGTCGCTAACCGGCAAGGCGCGGTAGCCGATTGCGCCGAACAGCAGGATGGCAAGCATGACCAGCGCAGTCGCCACGGGGCGCCGAATGAAGAGTTCCGCAATGCTCATCGTTAGTCTGTCTCAGTCCACCAAGCCGCCCTTGCCGTTTCTAACGATATGCTTATGACCCGGAAGGAGCACCCTGCCCGGTGGTTGAGCCGGCTTCGAGGCCGCCTTTTACAATCACTTTAGACCCCGGTACGAGCCGAAGCTGCCCGTCAGTGACCACGAGCTCACCGGGCTTCAGGCCTTTCTCAACCATCGTTTCGCCTCGGACAGTCCTGCCAGGGACCACCACGCGCGATTCAGCCGTGCCATCCGGCTTCACCACATACACGTATGTCCCAGCCTGGCCAGTCTGCAGCGCCTGCGCGGGAATGACGATGGTGTTGGGCTGCTTCGCGAGCGTGAGCACAACGTTGACGAACTGCCCCGGCCACAGGCGCCTCTGCTGGTTGGCAAACGTGGCCTTCATGCGGATCGTCCCGGTGGTGTTGTCCACCGCGTTATCTACGAAGCTCAGTTCGCCCTCTTCGGTCCGAGCTGTCTGCGTCTTCGCCGCCCCTGCGGAACCTCCTGGCCCCTCTGGAATGACTGCTTCAACTCTTAGCTTCCCGCCGGCCATGAATTTCTTAACCTCGGCCAGGTACTGTTCGGGCAGCGCGAAGTTGACGTGGATGGGGTTAAGCTGATTGATTACCACCAGCGGCGGGTTTTCGTTGGCCTTGATCAGATTGCCTTGGTGGACGAGGAAACCCCCTGTGCGGCCGTCAAGCGGCGAACGAACGAAGCAGTACTGGAGGTTGAGCTTCGCCTTCAGAACCTCGGCCGCGTCAGCACGGACCGCCGCGTCGTTGGCGTCAGCTTCTGCGACAGCCTGGTCGTTCTGTTGGCTGGAAGCTACCCCCTCCTTAAACAGGTTGGCGTAGCGCTGGGCCTGGATGCGGGCATTTTCCGCGCGCGCCTTATCGCGAGCCAAATTGGCTTCCGCCTGCTGCAGCGCCACCTCGAACGGTGGGCGATAGATCTCAAACAGCAAGTCGCCCTTGTGCACATCCTGGCCCTCGCGGAAATGCACGGCGGTAAGTTCACCGGAGACCAAGGCTTTGATGGCGACCGTGGAGTAGGCTTCGACGTTGCCAATTGCGGTGACCTGGACGGGAACGGTCTTTTGCACGACCGTCGCGACCCTCACCGGCACGGCCGCTGCCGTCGCCGGTGCCGCCTGGGGTTTCGAGCAGCCGGAGGCAAGTAAGGCCGCTATGCAGACGAGAATACCCCACCTGTTTCTTTTGCCATGCATATGAATCGGCACTTTTCTCTTTATTAGGATGTATCAACGAGCAAGCAAGTTACAAGGGATTTTCGCGCCCGGCGGCTTCCGATGAGGAGAGTCGAATCAACGTAATCCCTTGGAGTCTACGCGGTTAGAGGTCTGGAAGCCGCATACTATGCGGGGCGCGTCATCTCAATAACCGGCGAACTCCTCGGTTTTCAGGTTGTCTTCGCTAATGCCGAGCGAATCGAGCAGTTCCCGCATCCCCGCGACCATTCCCGGAGGACCGGCGAGGTAGTAGATGGCTTGGTGCAAGTCGGTGACATGCCGGGTCAGCATTTCTTTGTTCACGCGGCCCAGCTCATAACCCCAGCCGGGATGCTTGGCTTCAGTGACCGTGGCGATGAGCGTGAACTGTGGGTTCTGCTTCGCCCAAGCTTCGAAGTCGTTCAGAAACGCGGCGGCCGCAGGGTTACGGTTGGAGTAGAACAGGTAGAGCTTGTGCGGGAGTCGTTCCTGAATGGCCCACTGGATGATGCTGCGCATGGGTGTGACGCCGATGCCGCCAGCGAGAAACACCGCCGCCTTCGAAACATCCTTGTGCAGCGTGAACGAGCCCATCGCCTGGCTGACTTTCACCCGCGTGCCGAGTGGAAGTACCTTTAGGCACTTCTTGAACGTCGTCGGGCGCATGCGGGTTGCCACTGTGATTGTGCCCTTCTCGTTGGGACTCGAGCAGAAGGAAAACGTGCGAGCATTTCCCTCGGCGTCGGTTTCGGATGGATTGAGCAGAATAAAGTCAGCGTTTTGCCCAGGCTTGAAGGTGAAGTCGCTCCCGCTCGAATCAAACCAGAATGCCATGGTGCCCTCAGCGACTTCGCGGCGATCCTTCAAGGGAAACAGATGCTCGACCATCGGCGTCCTCCCTGACGACCCGGAGATTAAACCGCTCAGCGTACCTGCTAAACGATACGCCCTCGGCTGTCAATTGGATGCCGGCCCCAGGGGCGAAGAGAGGCCAGGTCGCGAACCTGGAAGGCAATTCATGAATTTTCGTGCCGGGCCGAGGGTTGGTAGCAAGGGAGAGGAGGCATAATCTGACGAGGCCCACCAGCAAAGTTAGCAGCCTTCACTTTGACAGCCCCCGAGCTATGGAGTTACCGTTCAGGGAGAGGACATGCCAACAGGTGAAAAGCAGAGTGAGGACGTGCCGGCACCCTGCCAAGGTATCTCTGGATAGGACGAGCCTTGTACGCTTCCTGCCACGAAGCGGTGCGCGTTATGGCTGTGCGACTCGCACTTCGGGGACCCGGACTGGCATCCGTGCGCGCGTGCGCAGTCTCACACTCTTTGACATCGCTGCCAGGTGGTTACCTGCAAGGGGGAGCCATGGCTTCAACGGGTAGTCGAATAACTCACACACATCAATGCCCGCGCTGCGGGACAACGTGGGAATGTGGCGAGGCAAATTATCAGGACGAGTGTCCGTACCCAAATTCAACTCTGTGCATAAGATGCTGGGCTCAAGCAGCGCCAAAAGAGGCGTCTGTCGCGGCCGGGAGGCGAGGAACGTAGAGAGCCCTTAGCAGCTTGTTGAAAAACCCTTCGCCATGTTATTCCGAGGCGACGAGGAATCCGTTGTTTTCCTCGACTTTTGTGAAAGAGCAGATTCCTCGCTTCGCTCGGAATGACAACGCCGTTGTTCAATTCCACGATCAATCGAGGCCGATTACTTCTGTGGTCTCCAGTTTGTAGATAGCCTTTATCACCGCGAGCTTACCCTCCTCTACCTGCTTATGGAGAAGTTCGCCATTCACGATCACCTCATCGGCTCTCTTTCGCTTCGGTAGTTTGTTTGCGCAAATCATCAGGCATCGTTTCGCCCCGGCGAAAATCGCAACAGATTCGTTCAATCAAATTGGGTCGAGCAGAAAGGGCAGAAATATTAATCGGGAGTGAAGACACTACTTTGTTATGGGCAGCCGCCAAATTCCCTGTCCGCCGGACACCGGCTAGCTTGCTTTTTATGACCACGCGCGCATCTTGGGGCGAAAACGCATTCTTGCTGCTTATACTGAGCAAATTCACAGCTACCTACTGCGCCCACCACCGGGCTTCAAATCGAAGAGCCGCCTATTTGTGGCCGATGTTGCTTCAGATTGCTGTTGGAGACCGCGGTCGCTCGGTAAAGCAAGCGACGTTAACCACTTGGGAGGTGACCTGCCGAAAGCCTAAGAGCGATCCTCCCTCCTGATTAAGCATATGTCGGGGCCATTCTCGCAGGGTTCGTCGGCAGAAGGGCAGTCGGTTTTCGTGCCGTCTCGTGTCGGCTCCGTCGAGGTAGCACGCTGAGGCCGACAGGAGGTTAACCGTGGAATTCTTGAGGCATCTTTTTTCTTCCGGCGAGTTCATGCCTCACGGGTACTCCTACCACTGGAATCCCGGGCTGGTGTGGTTGCACGTCATCTCTGACCTGCTGATTACGCTGGCCTACATGTCGATTCCGATTACCCTGGTCCATTTCGTGCGCAAAAGACGCGACCTGCCATTCGATTGGATGTTCCTGTGTTTCGGGGTCTTCATCATGGCCTGCGGAGCCACTCATGCCATGGAGGTTTGGAACCTTTGGCACGGGGCCTATTGGCTCGCAGGAGTCTTGAAGGCGATTACAGCTTTCGCCTCCGTCCCCAAGACGTGAGAAAGGCAAACAAGGCCCTGGTGCGAGCGAAAGAAGAAGCCGAGCGCGCCAGCCGCTTCAAGGATCAGTTCCTCTCCACGATGAGCCACGAATTGCGCACGCCGCTTAACTCGGTCCTGGGCTTTTCCGCCCTATTGGCCGAGGAACGTTACGGCACGCTGAACGAGCGCCAAGCTCGCTACGTCAGCCACATCCACAATGGTGGACAGCACTTGCTCAATCTGATCAACGACATCCTCGACCTTTCCAAAATCGAGGCCGGCCGCTTGGAGCTGGCCATCGAAAATGTGCTCGTTCCGACAGCTTTTGCGGAAGTGACCAGCACGCTGCGGTCGCTGGCGGAGAAAAAATCGCAAACTCTATCTCAATTTGCCGCAACGGGGCTCGCCATCCGCGCCGACTCCACGCGATTCAAGCAGGTGCTCATGAACTTGGTTGGCAACGCCATCAAATTCTCTCCCGCAGGCGGCCGCATCGAATTGGTAGCTCACAAGACGGACGGCCAAGTCCGAGTGGAGGTGCACGATACCGGGCCGGGAATTCCCCCCGAAGAGCAAAAGCGTATCTTTGACGCCTTCTACCGTTTCTCGCAATCCGGTGAGGCCACGGAAGGTACGGGCCTGGGCTTGGCTATCACCCGGCGCCTGGTCGAATTGCAGGGCGGCCAGCTCGGCCTCCAGAGCCAACCGGGCCAGGGAAGTTGCTTCTTTTTCTCCTTGCCTGCTGCCACGGTTCTGCGACAAGCCAGCCCCCGAATCAGCGAGGCCGGTGCAAAGTCGGAGGAGCCGCCGCGGGTTCTTGTGATTGAGGATGACCCGGTGGCGGGACAGCTTATCCAGACGCATCTTACCGCTTCCGGCTACGAGGTGGTGTTGTGTAATCAGCCTGACCGTGCCGCGGAGATCGTGGCGGAGCTCCAGCCCGACGCAATCACCGTGGACCTGCTGATGAAGCCGGCCAACGGTTGGGAGGTTCTGCTGCAATTGAAGAATGACGCGCGCACCGCGAGCGTTCCCATCATCGTGGTGACGATCGTGGATCATCCCGGCATGGGCGCGGCGCTCGGTGCTGACGAATACCTGGTCAAGCCGGTGCAGCGGTCCACGCTTCTGGCCGCGGTCCAGCGCTGCCTGGTTCGGAGAGGCGGCGCGCCACCCAAGCGGCCCATCCTGGTGATCGAAGACGATACGCCCACCCGCGAAATCATCACCGAATTGCTCACCGAGCAAGGCTACGCGGTGGCCACCGCTGCCGATGGTGCCGAGGCCCGCGCCCAGGTAGCGACTTCCTTGCCCGAACTGGTGATTCTGGACTTGTTGCTGCCGAGGGTAAGCGGCTTCGAGCTACTGGCAGAATGGCGGGCCAGCCCGCGAACCGCCGATCTTCCCGTTTTCATTCTGACCAGTAAAGACTTGACCCGAGAGGAGGAGATACGTCTCCGCGCGCATGCGGAGCTTCTTCTGCGCAAGGAGCAGCCCTGGCAGCAAGACCTGCTCAGCCAACTCCAGCGAGCCGTAACGCAGAAAGCTCCCGAGACCGCATGAAGCTCTTCGGCTGGAATCCCTCGGCAGGACGATGGAGGAGCCGGAGGTTTATCTAACGCTCGACCAACACTCTCGACGAACGGCACGCAGGGTTTTGGAGCAGATCGGTTACAGCTTTTGCAAGCAGTTGCCTCCTGGCCGCGAGGAACTCCTGAAACTTGTCAAGCGTCCAAAGTCTTCTTTCCATCGGCACTGACTGCGCAATGAGCCGGTCAGGATGCTCGTCGGCAATTTCCGAAAGATACTCCAGGGGCTCGCGTTTGTTGATCTGCTTGTTGGGGCGAGCCATCAAGAACGCTAGATTGGCGATTTCGTCTATGTCCTTCCTGCGTTCGCCCCGCTCCTTCAAGAGCGCTTTGGGAAATATACGATGGATTTCCACCTGGTGGTCCTCGCCGGCGACATCTTGGCTCAGTGCCATTCCCTTGAACCAATCCTTTGCCCCTCGTTTCTTGGCAACCGCATAGGTCATGGGGAAAAGTGGATTTTTCCAGCCGGCATCATCAAATTCATCTGCGCTAACTTCGATCTTTTCGTCTGGCCCAAGGGTGTTGCGCATCAGTTTGGAGATGGGGTCTTCGCTCTGAATTGCCTTCAGATCCTCATCCATCGCGGTTTCCGCGGCAGAGCTGTAGCGGCCTCGCAGGGAAGCAACGTAAAACCACTGCAGAAGCCCGTGCTCAATATCTCCAGTTATCGCATTGTGGCGCTCGAAATAGGCGGCGAGCGGAATGAGGGCGTTCAATGAGGGAAGCCAGTCGGAAGACTCGAATCCGGCGTTCTGACGAACGAAGTTTACGGCCGTATCCACGCCCCGCTTTGCCCTCTGCCAGACTTTCCTGAACTCTTCCGAATCTTTCTTCCAAAAGTCGGAGAGATACCGAAAGCGACTTTGCCCGGTCCCGGAAACAATGAGCGCGCGAATCAGGAAGCGTGCATCCAGCTCATAGCCTAATTCATCGTATTCATCGATGGCCTTTTCGAATGTGTCCACAAGAGCGCCAGGCAGACGCAATGCCAGTTGCGCCAGGACCAGCTCCGCAGCGCGCAAACGAGTCCCACCCGAATTGATCCTTACAAATAATTCGGTCACCTGGTTATAGTCATCGGTTTTGAAGATCTCGATGGGATACTTGTAGTCGCCGACCCTCCTGAGCCTCTGGAGGCGGTCCAAATAAACGTCCTTCATATCGTCGTCAATATTCGTTCCGAGTTTTCCTTCGATCTCGCGAAGCGTCTTCAAGTCCGTTTTCTTGTTGTTCAACACGTCCCGCACCGAGATCCAGAGTGGGTCCGCCTTGAGCCGGGCCAAGTACAATTGGAATTGTTCATTCCCCAGATGGAAATAGACCTCCAGGTCTTTGGCATCTTCTCTTAGTGCCTTGTAGAGGGAGGTCAGCCTTTGCTGGCCGTCGAGAACGATCTTGGGGTGGCCGTTTTGCGATCCAGGCTGAATCTCCACTCCCTCGATGACTTTCGTTACGGGAAGGTCGGCAGTATCCCAGAGCAGGATCTGGCCGGATGGATAGTCTCGGTATAGTGAGTCAATCAATTTGGTAACCTGGGGCCCCTTCCAAACGTAGGCGCGCTGGATTTCGGGAAGTAATATTTCTCCTCGATCGATTGCTTCGATTAGCTCACGGACCTTAAGGGGATGACCGATCATTGCTGCTCCTTTGCGTTTCAGCCGCCTGCAGGCCGTCGCTCCAGGGTGAAGCACTTCCGCCTACTTGGGCGATGATTTGTGATCAACCGGTGGGAAGGACACTGGCCAGCAAGCATCCCCCGGTTGGCCCTCAGAGAAAGCATGTGCGTTCTCCCGTGAAGGGCGCCTCTATCCCTCGACCCTCCGATAAACGACCACGGGCACGCGCAGAGCTAGGCGTTCGCTGCGGCGGCGGCCTATTCTGACCTTCATCGTTGCGGTCGCTTCGTGGCCTGCTTTGTAAGATACGGTTTTTTCTGCTGCCTGGGCAGGGGCCTTCGCGCACGCCTATTCCAATCGTGCAACGGGGAACGCACGCGGCGCATCATGGAAACCGGCGCAGGGTTGGAAGAGATCGCTCGCGCCGGCAGCGATGGCGCAGAGCTCGGCAAACTTGCGCTTGCTTTCGATACCGCCTCTTGGCTAAATTGCGGGCACATTTGAACGTCGCCGGGCAGATTAAAATGCCCTCGCAGGGAGTTGATTAAAGATTATGCCAAGCCACCGCAAAACTGTCCGCGTGCTCACCGGCCTGATCATTGCTTCCCTTTTCTTGCCGATTGCAGCCGCCGCGCAATCCCAAGGTGTGGCTGCGGCCCACTCCAATGCGACACAGTCCAATGCCTCAGAGTCTAATGCGGCGCGCCCCAAGGAGTCGGCGGGCCCGGATCTAACCAAGCAGCCGACGCTGTACGTGGTCGGCTACGCGCACCTGGATACGCAGTGGCGCTGGGAATATCCAACCACCATCAATGAGTACATTCTGAAGACCATGCGGCTGAACTTCGATCTCTTTGAGAAGTACCCGCACTATATCTTCAACTTCAGCGGCGCCAACCGCTACCGCATGATGAAGGAGTATTTCCCCGCCGATTATCAGAAGGTCAAAAAGTACGTGGCAGCCGGGCACTGGTTCCCAGCTGGTTCGTCCATGGAAGAAGGCGACGTCAATTCGCCTTCCGCCGAGTCCATTATCCGGGAGTTCCTTTACGGCAACCAGTTTTTCCGGCGCGAGTTCGGCAAGGCCAGTGCCGAATACATGCTGCCGGACTGCTTCGGTTTCCCCGCGTCGTTGCCCAGCCTCATGGCTCATGCCGGAATCAAGGGTTTTTCCACGCAGAAACTGACATGGCACTCGGCAGCCTCCGTCGGCGGCCCCGGCTCGCCGGAAGACACGCCGGTCGGCATCCCGTTCAACGTTGGCATTTGGGAAGGTCCTGATGGCCGAAGCGTGATCGCGGCGTTTAACCCTGGCAGTTATGACGGCGATATCATCTCTGACCTGAGCAAAAGCAATCCTCCACCACCGCCGGCGGGCAGAGGCTATGTGGATTGGCCCAAACGAATCCAATTGGACGGGAAGGTGAGCGGCCTGTTCGCTGACTATCATTACTACGGCACCGGCGACACCGGCGGTTCACCCCGGGAACCTTCGGTGAAATTGGTGGAAGCGATTGTCACGAAGGGCACTGCGGTCTTGCCGCCACCACGGAATCCGGGCGAGGAATATGTTCAATATCAACAACGAATTTCCGCGGCCAGCGGTCCGGAGGTCAGGGTGGGCGACGGTCCGCTGAATGTCATCTCCTCCAACGCCGAGCAGATGTTCCTCAACATCAAACCCGAGCAGGCCGCCCGCCTGCCGCGCTACAAGGGCGATCTCCTGCTGATCGAGCACTCGGCCGGCTCCCTTACATCGGAGACCTACCACAAGAGGTGGAACCGTCAGAACGAATTGCTCGCCGATGCTGCTGAGCGGGCTTCTGTTGCCGCCGAATGGTTGGGTGGCAGGCCTTATCCCCGGCAGCGGCTGAATAACGCCTGGACACTGGTGATGGGCGGCCACTTCCACGACATTATGGCCGGAACCGCCACCCCGAAGTCGTACGAGTATTCCTGGAACGACGACGTGCTAGCGATGAACCAGTTCGCGGGCGTGCTGACCAGCGCCACAGAGGCGATTGCGTCCGGGCTGAACACCCAGGCCAAGGGCACGGCCATCATAGTTTACAACCCCTTGAACGTTCAGCGCGAAGACGTGGTGGAAGCCACTGTCTCCTTCCCCGATAGCGTGCCGAAGGCCGTTCGCGTCTTCGGACCGGACGGCAAGGAAGTGCCCGCGCAGTTGGCCCGCGGGAGCGGGAGCAACGCAGCCGCGAAGGTCCTGTTCCTGGCTACGGCGCCTTCCGTTGGCTTCGCTGTTTACGACGTTCAGGCGGGCGAGTCTTCCGCTTCCCCTTCCGCTTCCACGCTGAAAATCACCGAGTCGTCGCTGGAAAACGCCCGCTACCGCATCAAGGTGGACCAGAACGGCGACGTGGCCAGCATCTTCGACAAGACCATCAACCGCGAACTCCTTTCCGCCCCAGCTCGTCTGGCGTTTCAGACTGAAAAGCCCAGGGATTGGCCCGCCTGGAACATGGACTGGACAGACCAGCAGAAGCCGCCGCGCGCCTTCGTCCAAGGGCCGGCCAAGGTACGCATCACCGAAAACGGTCCGGTTCGCGTGTCCCTCGAGATCGAACGCGAATCCGAAGCCTCCCGGTTCGTCCAGACGATCCGTCTCTCCGCCGGTAGTGCCGGCAATCGCGTCGAATTCGGCAATGTCATCGACTGGAAGACCGGCGAGACCGCCCTCAAGGCTACCTTCCCCCTGACCGCTTCGAATCCTGAGGCGACCTACAATTGGGATGTCGGCACCATTCAGCGGGGCAACAACGACCCCAAGAAGTACGAAGTTCCTTCGCACCAGTGGTTCGATCTCACCGACAGAAGTGGGGCTTACGGCGTGACTGTGCTTTCGGACTGCAAGTACGGCTCGGATAAGCCGGACGACAGCACCCTGCGCCTGACCCTTCTCTACACTCCCGGCCTCGGTGAAGGTAACGGAAAGGAGTACAGCGACCAGACCACGCAGGATTGGGGCCACCATGAATTCGTGTACGGCCTGGCCGGCCATGCCGGCGACTGGCGCCGGGAACAGACCGACTGGCAGGCGTACCGCCTTAATCAGCCCCTCTTTGCCTTCGAGAGTCCAAAGCACCAGGGGGCCCTTGGCAAGAGCTTTTCATTGCTGAATCTCAACAACGGCCGAGTGCGCGTTCTGGCTCTGAAGAAAGCCGAGGAGAGCGATGAGGTGATCGTCCGCCTCGTCGAAATCGACGGCAAGCCGGCACAGAACGTTCGCGTCACGTTTGCCGCCCCGGTTGCCGCCGCGCGCGAGGTCAACGGCCAGGAGATGCCCCTGGGCGCAGCCACCGTGACAAAGGGCGCACTGGTGACCTCTTTGGGGCCGTATCAGCTCCGCACCTTTGCGGTGAAGCTCGCCCCAGCGCCCGCGAAGGTGGCTGCGCCGCAGTCGCGGCCGGTCACGTTGCCCTACGATCTATCTGTCGCCAGCGTAAATGGTACGAAATCGGCCGGCGGGTTCGATGCCGCTGGCCGCAGCCTGCCGGCGGAGATGCTGCCCAGCGAGATTGCCTATGCCGGCATTCGCTTCAGCCTTGCCCCTGCCGGGAGCGGGAAACCCAATGCCGTGGCATCCCGTGGCCAGACGATTTCGCTGCCGGCTGGCAAGTTCAACCGCCTGTACGTGCTGGCGGCGTCGGCGGAGGGCGACCAGAAGGCCACTTTCCGCATTGGCAGTAATCCTGTCGAACTCGCGATCCAGGACTGGGGCGGCTATATCGGGCAGTGGGACAACCGCTTGTGGAATAGAGTGGAAGTGCCGGTGACGCCGCCAAGCGCCCCGGCCGGAGGTGCCGCCGGGACCCAGCAGCAACCGCCGAGGACCCAGATTGTGTTGGAGTATAAGGGCCTGACGCCGGGCTTTATCAAGCGCTCGCCTGTGGCGTGGTTTGCTTCGCATCGCCACACCGCTGACGGCGCTAATGAGCCTTATGCCTATTCCTACCTGTTTGCCTATTCCTTCGATGTGCCGGGGAATGCCAAGACACTCGCACTGCCGGATAACGACAAAATCCGCATTCTGGCGGTCACGGTGGCGGATGAGAGTGGGCAAGTGCGCCCGGCCCAAGCCCTATACGACACACTGGAGCGGGCTGAGCGATAGGAGTACCGCTCCCCACAGGTTCCCACGGAACGCTGGCCCGATTTCTGAGATGACACTTGGAAAATATACGAGTTAGCGGCGGGCAGGTCTGTAAGCCGGATTCTGTCCGGCGCGTGTCCATTGGTCCGCCACCTTTCGGCGCCGAACCGCGTGCGGCCTACGCACCGGGGTGATCATTCCTCTGGGTCCCGAATCGCTTCGGAACTCAAGCGGCCTACCCGAGGGTTATAACGGGCCGGGCCAGCCCTCCCCTCCTATTTGGCCTTGCACCACGCGGGGTTTGCCGTGCCTCAAGCGTTGCCGCCCGAGCGGTGGGCTCTTACCCCACCGTTTCACCCTTGCCCTGCACAGCCTGCCTGTGAAAGACGAGCCGAAGGTTTTCCTCCAGCTTGTCATCGAGGCTTTCGCGGTTCGCTTGCGCTTACCGCAAGCTGCGCCGGCGGTTTATTTTCTGTGGCACTGTCCGTGGCCGAGTCCTCGCAGACCCGACCCCCTGGCGTTACCAGGCGCGTTGCCCTTCAGTCCAACCTCGTTAGACGTCGGACCGCGGTGTCCGGACTTTCCTCCAGGCCGAGCATCGTGAGATGCCGGCCCAGCGATCACCCGACCTGCCCGCCAGTTCCATTATACGCGGCGCGCCGCCCTCCCTCAACGCGCGACTTGGTGATGAAGTAGTGTGAACGAGTCCCGACCCGCCAAGGTCAGATCATCACCGGTTTGACTTGCCCCGGGGCGGAGCCTAAGATGCCTGCGCAGCGCCCTCCGCTGCGCTCCGCGCAAGCAGCGATGCCGAGCCCGCCGAAGGGCGGATTCACCCTCCATGATCGGGCAGACCATCGCACTACCGAATTCTCGAAGAACTGGGTGGCGGCGGCATGGGAGTCGTGTACATGGCCGAGGACACCAAGCTTGGCCGGCACGTGGCGCTGAAATTCCTGCCCGAGGAGCCATCCTCCGACCCGGCGGCCCTCGAACGCTTCCAGCGCGAAGCCCGCGCCGCCTCCGCGCTGAATCACCCGCATATCTGTACCATCCACGACATTGACGAATACGAGGGCCGGCACTTCATCGTGATGGAGCTGCTCGAAGGTCACACGCTGAAGCACCTCATCGATGGGAGACCGCTCGAGACACAGCAATTACTCGAACTGGGCATTCAGATTGCCGACGCGCTCGATGCCGCGCACTCCAAGGGCATCGTCCACCGGGACATCAAACCGGCGAACATTTTCGTCACCGAGCGCGGCCAGGCCAAGGTGCTGGATTTCGGCCTCGCCAAGCTAGCTCCCGAACGCCGCCCGGCGAGCGCAGCGTACGGCGCGTTTCGCTCGTCCGGGCTCACTACCGAAGGGAATCTGACCAGCCCCGGCACGGCTCTGGGAACGGTTGCCTACATGTCGCCCGAGCAGGCACGGGGAGAAGAACTCGACGCGCGCACCGACCTATTCAGCTTCGGCGCGGTGCTCTACGAGATGGCCACGGGGCGTATGGCGTTTTCGGGAAACACTTCTGCGGTGATCTTCGCGGCGATCCTGCACCGCGCGCCCACCCCAGTGCTGCGGCTGAATCCGGAGCTGCCACCGGAACTCGAACGCATCATTGCCAAGGCGCTCGAAAAGGACCGCGCCATGCGCTACCAGAGCGCCGCCGAGTTGCGCGCCGATTTGAAGCGGTTGAAACGCGATACGGAGTCCGCGCGGCTAGCGGCCGTGGGCGGCGACGTAGCCGGCGAATCAGTTCGGCCGCGGTGGCGGGGCAAGGCGGCGCTGGCGCTAGGCGGAGTGGCGCTGGCGGCGCTGCTGGCCATTGGGGCGTGGCTCACCTGGTCCCGGGGGCACGGTGAGATCATTGATTCGGTGGCCGTGCTGCCTTTCGTGAACGCAAGCGCCGACCCAAACAACGACTACTTGAGCGACGGCCTCACCGAAGGCCTGATCAACAGCCTTTCCCGGATCCCGAATCTCCGGGTGACTTCTCGCAGCTCCGCTTTTCGATACAAGGGCCGGGAGATTGACCCCAAAAAAGTGGCGAGCGAGTTGGCGGTGCACGCGGTGGTCACCGGCCGCGTAGTGCAACGCGGCGACAGCCTCTCCATCACCGTGGACCTGGTGGACGCGCAGGATGACCGGCAGCTCTGGGGCGAGCACTTCAACCGCAAGCTCGCGCATATCTTTGCGATGCAGGATGAGATTGCTCAGGAAATCTCCGAGAAGCTGCGCCAGCGGTTGAGCGGCGAGGAAATGACCCGCATGACGAAGCGGCACACCGTAAACGCCGAGGCCTATCAGCTCTATCTCAAAGGCCGCTACGAGTGGAACAAGCGTTCCCCGGAAGGCTTCAAAAAGTGCATCCAGTATTTCCAGGAGGCCATCGACAGGGACCCGGGCTACGCATCGGCCTACGCTGGTTTGGCCGACAGCTACAGCGTGATGAGCGGGTTCGGGGTGCTTCCCCCGCGGGAAACCCTCCCCAGAGCCAAGGCAGCGGCGCTGAAGGCTCTCGAACTTGACGACACCCTGGCTGAGGCGCACACGACGTTGGCCGGTGTCCTTGCTGCCTACGATCTCGACTGGCCGGCTGCGGAACGAGAGTTCAGGCGCGCTTTACAACTGAACCCGCGCTATGCAAGTGCGCATCACTGGTATGCCCTCCGCTACCTGGCTCCCATGGGCAGGCTGGACGAAGCAATTGCCGAAATGAAAAGAGCGCAGGAGCTCGATCCGCTCTCGCCCATCATCAGCGCGAACCTGGGGATGGCTTACTATTACGCGCGCCAGTACGACCAGGCAATGGAACAGTATCGGAAAACGCTCGAGATGGATCCAAACTTTATAGCGGCTACTTTCCGCCTGATTGGCATTTACGAGCAAGAGGGGAAGTACCAAGAGGCAATCGCCGCGACGCCCAGGATGATGCCCAACATTCGAGGCCACTCGAGCGACGCGGCGGCGCTCCGCCAAGGCTACTCCGCCTCCGGGGCGAAGGGCTACTGGCAGAAACAGCTTGCGTGGATGACGCAGGAATTCAGGCAACCTTACTTGCCAGCCAGCGATCTGGCAGGGGTTTATGCGCGGCTGGGAGACAAAGAGCAAGCATTCACGGCACTGGAGAAGGCGTACGAGGAGCGGGATGGAGGGCTTAACCTCCTCAACGTTGATCCCGCGTTCGACCCCCTGCGAGCCGACCCGCGCTTCGCCGACCTGGCGCGGCGCCTCGGCCTACCGCAATAGTTCGAGCGGCTAGCGCCAACGCCGGGGTGGACGAGGTCCTACTTCGAAGCGAGAAGCTTTTCAAACTGCGCCTCGTCGAGAATGGTGACCCCGAGCGATTTGGCTTTGTCGTACTTGGAGCCGGGCTCGGTGCCGACCACGACGTAATCGGTCTTTTTGCTCACTGACGATGCGACTTTTCCGCCGTGGCTGACGACCAGCTCTTCGGCTTGCTCACGCGAGCGATGGGCCAGCGCGCCGGTGAAGACAAACGTCTTGCCAGCCAGACGCGAATCGCGCCGCGCTTTGCGCTCCTCAGTGAACCTCAATCCCGCTTTGCGCAGCTTCTCCACCAGCTTGCGGTTGGCCGGTTCGCTGAAAAACTCGACGATGCTGGCGGCGACTTTCGGGCCGACTTCCGGCACCTCGCTGAGCTCTTCCACCGTAGCGGAGGCGAGCTTGTCCAGCGAACCGAAGTGCTCGGCGAGGAGTTGGGCCGTGCGCTCGCCCACGAAAGGAATGCCCAGGGCGTAGATCAGCCGCGCCAGGCTGTTGCTTTTGCTGGCTTCGATTTCATCCAGCAGGTTCTGCGCCGATTTCTCCGCCATGCGCTCCAGCCCAGCGAGTTGCTCCAGTTTGAGACTGTAGAGGTCGGCGAAATCCTTCACCAGGCCCTTGTCCACAAGCTGGTCCACAATCTTTGCGCCCAGACCGTCGATGTTCATCGCGTGCCGTCCGGCGAAATGGAGCAGCGACTCCTTGAGCTTGGCGGGGCAGGCAGCGTTGACGCAACGGTAGGCCACCTCGCCCTCGGCCTTGTGGATCTTGGTGCCGCAAACGGGACACTCCTTCGGCATGACAAAGGGCCTGCGGTTCTTCCCTTCCTTTACCACCTTGAGGACGTGCGGAATCACTTCACCGGCGCGTTCGATGAGCACCGCGTCGCCGATCTGCACGCCCAGGCGCTGTACTTCATCCATGTTGTGCAGCGTCGAGCGGCTCACGGTGACGCCGCCAACCTGCACCGGTTCGAGGATCGCCACAGGGGTCAGCACTCCGGTGCGCCCGACGTTCACCTGGATATCTTTGACCACGGTGGTTGCCTGGTGCGCGGGATACTTGTACGCCACCGCCCAGCGCGGGGCCTTGGCCGTGAAGCCGAGCTCCTCCTGCAGCGCAATGTCATTCACCTTGATGACGATCCCGTCGATTTCATAGGGCAGCTTTTCGCGCCGCGACTCCCAGGCCTCGCAATACTTCAGCACCTCGTCGAGGGTGCGACACAGCTTCCAATCGCGCGAGACCTTGAACTGGAGCTTGGCCAAGGCCTCGAGCGCATCCGAGTGGCGCTTTACTGGCACACGGTCCCCTGCCAGCAGCATGTACGCGTAGAAGTCCAGGCGCCGCGAGGCGGTGATTGCTGGGTCGAGCACGCGCACCGCGCCGGCGGCGGCATTACGCGGATTCGCGAATCGTTTCCCTCCCTGCTCTTCCTGCTGGCGGTTGAGCTCTTCAAACGCACTGCGCGGCATGATGATTTCGCCGCGCACCTCGAAGTCGGCGGCTAGGCGGAGCTTCTTCAGCGTGGCAGAGTCCACGCGCAGCGGGACGGAGCGGATCGCGCGCACGTTGGGCGTGACGTCTTCGCCGGTGGTGCCGTCGCCACGCGTCACTCCGCGCGCGAACACCCCGCCCTCGTACTGCAGCGACATACTCAGGCCGTCGAACTTGTGCTCGGCGACGTATTCCACGCGGTCGCGCCCGGCCAGCTCGCGCACGCGCCGGTCAAACTCGCGAAGCTCGTCGTAGGAGAAAGCGTTGTCCAGGCTCAGCATCGGCCGCTTGTGGCGCACTGTCTGAAAGCCCTCGCGCGGGCTCCCTCCAACGCGCTGCGTGGGCGAATCCGGCGTCACTAGATCCGGATACTTCGCTTCGAGCGCTTTGAGCTGGTTCATCAGCTTGTCAAATTCGGCGTCAGAGATTTTTGGGTCGTCCAGAACGTAATAGCGGTATTCGTGCTCGCGGATAGTCTTGCGGAGCTTTTCGATCTTCGCTCTGACAGCCGACTTGCTCTCCCCCATGCGCGCCTCAGAGGTTCCAAGCAATCTAAAGATGGCCGCGTATTATACAATGCGATCCTCGGCGGAGCGGCGCTGGGCCACCAGCACCACAGAGCCCAAAATTAGGATGCTGATTGGAGTCCAAAACGCAGTCATGATCCATAACCCGCTTGCCGGGAGCGGTCGAGGGCCGCGCGCCAGGCAGCTCGATGCGGCGCGCCGCATCCTGGCGCGTGCCGGCATCCAAGCGGAACTGCAAGCCACCACGGCGCGCGGCGAGGCCACCGCGCTGGCGCGGCGTGCCGTCGAGCAGGGGCGCCAACTCGTCATGGTCTGCGGAGGCGATGGCACCGTGAATGAGGTCGTCAACGGCTTGGCCGGTAGCCAGGTTCCGCTGGCAGTACTGCCTGCGGGAACCGCCAACGTGCTCGCCAAAGAGCTGGGCATCCCATGGGACATCTCCCGGGCCGCCGGGTTGGTTGGCGGGAGCACACCGCGGCGCATCGCGCTGGGGTTGGCCGTGCCGCTCGATTCGCCCGAAGCGCGCCGCTATTTCATGTGCGTGGCGGGCGCCGGAGCTGACGGCGTGATGGTCCATTCGCTCGACCCGGAACTCAAGCGGCGCATGGGAATCATGGCTTACTGGGTCGAAGGGTTCCGGCAGCTTTTCCGTTACACCTTTCCCAGGTTTCGGCTCAGCACTGCCGGATTCGAGACGCAAGCCACGCTGGTGGTTGTCGGGCGCACGAAGCACTACGGCGGGCCGTTCCGCCTCACCACTGAGGCTGATCTGTTCAAAGATGAATTCGAACTTGCCGCGTACACCACCCGCAGCCCGGCTCGCTACCTGAGTTACCTTCCTGCTGCCTGGCTGGGGCAGTTGCGGCGGATGCGCGATGTCCAGTTCATAAAATGCGCGTGGTTGCGCTGCGAGCCTCTGAGCCATGAGCCGGTCTATGCGCAGGTGGATGGCGAGCTAGTGGGACGCTTGCCGATAGAATTCCGCATCGTGCTAGATGCGCTGACGCTGGCTGTGCCAGAACCAGTCAGCCGTCAACTAGAACGGAATAGCCAACTGGCGGCCGTGCCCTGAATGCAGGCGGCGGAGTGCAGAAATCGGCCCGCCGAAAGCCGCTAGCTGAGGGCTGACAGCTCAGAAATGGAACCCGTTACACATGCGCTGGCCTCACTCGCCCTGGGCCGCGCCGGTGTCAACAGAATGACGCGCCTGGCCACGCCCATGCTGCTCATCTCCGGCTTGGCGGCGGATCTCGACTGGCTTAGCGTGTTCCGCGGGGCGCGCGCATTTCTCCGCGACCACCGCGCAGTCACCCATTCGCTGGCCGGCGCGGCGGTCATCGCGCTGGCTACCGCCGGCGTATTCTGGGCACTGGGACGCAAGCACCCTTCCGCGCCTGTCCAGTTTGTCCGGGCGTTACTGGTGTGCGGCGCAGGCGCTGCCGGCCATCTGCTGCTCGACCTCGGCAACAGCTATGGCGTCATGCTCCTGTGGCCTTTCCGCGCCAAATGGTATGCCTGGGACTTGCTCGCTCCCATCGACCCGTGGGTCCTGATCTTGCTGCTGCTTGGGCTGCTGTTGCCCGGCTTGTTTCGTCTGGTGAGCGAGGAGATCGGGGCGCGGCCCAAAGCCCGCGGAGCGCAGCGGGGGGCCATTGTCGCCCTGGTGTTGGTGGCTGGCTATGTCGGCGCGCGCTGGATGCTGCACGATCGCGCGCTGGAAGCGCTGAATTCGCGTATCTACAATGGCCAGACGCCGCTCGCAGTGGGCGCGTTCCCGGCCGGCGCTTCGCCTTTCACCTGGTCCGGGATCGTGGAAACGGACAGCGCGGTGGAGGAACTGCCGGTGTCGCTAGGGCCAGGCAGCGCTTTCGACCCCGACCTCGCCCGCACGCATTTCAAGCCCGAGGCGTCGCCCGCACTCGAATCCGCTCGCAACAGTGCCCTCGCGCGGGAATTCCTGCAATTCGCGCGTTTCCCGAAAGCCAGCGTGGAGAAGACCTCGGACGGCTACCGCGTGGAGTTGCGCGATCTGCGGTTCGCGTCCGGGCTCGGCCGCGGCGGAATGGTCGCTATCATCGAGCTGAATCCCCAGGCGCAGGTGATCCACGAAGAGCTGCGCCTCGGAACGGATCGTAAGAGGTGACCTGTAACGCCGGCCTCTGGCCGGCGGTCTTGAATGTAGGGCCGGGCTTTAGCCCGGCGCTGTTGTCATTTCGAGCCCGCTGCGGCAGGCGAGAATCTCTCTGAGGAATCCGTGTTGGGATGACAGAGAGATTCCTCGGCCCGACACACATCGTCGGGCCTCGGAATGACAAAGGAATGGGTCACGGGGTGCCGTGCCCTTAGCATCTAGACGTCCCCTTGCGGTGATTGGCGCAGGAAGAGCCGCGAGAGCAGGTAACTTATCAGAACGATTCCCAGTGCGATCACTGCCAACTGCAGCTTGTGTTCGGCCAGGTAGTGAATGGCCGCGGGGCCATAGCGGATGGCCAGATAACCTTCGCCGAAATACCGGAAACCGCGGGCGATCACCAGCGCGAGCGTGAACGACCATAGCCTCACCTGAAATACCCCGGCGGCAACGACAAAAATCTTGAACGGTGTAGGCGGTGGCAGAAGAGCAGTGGCTAGCACGCTGGTAAAGCCGTTCCGCCCCACCCACGCGCGAATGCTCTCCGCCCGGGCACCAGCGAGCCTGCGGAACATCGCCTCCCCACCCTTGCGCGCCAGGAAGTAGAGCAGGACACAACCGCCCACCGAGCCCAGTGTGGCCATCAGTGCGTAGTAAGGCATTCGCGCGGGGCTCCAGATCGAGAGTTGGATCACCAGCAAGTCGTTGATCACCGGAAAGGTGAGCACCGAAGAATCCAGGAACGCCACCACGAACAATCCCAGGCCGCCCAGCGAGACGACGAGCGGCTGCAGCCAGTGGGGAAGCTTGTCCAGGTTCATCGGTGAAGAGCCCCAACGTGTTCAAAGGCCGCGATTGTAGCAAACAACCGCGTTGCGGACAGCCTGGAAGAGGCGGCGGTGCCGCAATCGTGCACCCACGGGATGTAATCTGACACTCCCCGGCAGTTCTGGGGAGCGCGAGGGCTGGCTCTTTCGGAAGCAACCGGGGAACCGGGCCGAACAGTTGCTTGGACTCGAGGCAGTCGTATAATCACGAACATCCCAAAGACCAAAGCGCGAATCCCGATGAAGACTCTCTACCTCAAGGATAGAAGCGAATGGCGCGCTTGGCTGCGGAAGAATTCCAGGAGCTGCGACGAAATTTGGCTCTTGTTCCACAAGAAAAAGTCAGGAAAACGGTACATCGCTTATGACCATGCCGTTGAAGAAGCCCTTTGCTTTGCGTGGATAGATAGCAAGGTCAAGAACATAGATGAAGCCCGCTACGCGCATAGATTCACTCCCCGCAAACCGCAAAGCCGCTGGTCTGCATTGAATATCCAACGAGCTGAGAAGCTGATTGCTGAAGGAAAGATGACCCCGGCTGGTCTCAGGGCATTCAGCCCTCAGGTGCGGCGGGAAACTCCATCCATGCCCGAGCGGCTGCCAAAAGATCTCGAAAACCAATTTAAAATGAAATCAGACGCCTGGGAACACTTCGCGCGTTTTCCGCCGTCCTACCGGCGAATCACAATCGGATGGGTAGCCAGCGCAAAGAAGGAAGAAACCAGACTCAAGCGCCTGAATCAACTAATCGAATTTTCCGCGCGGAACAAACGCATCAAGCTCATGTAGACTGCGACGCGTGATGGACTTCTCGTCTGTGCGCCCCAGTCGAATCAGGCATCGCTGACCGGGCGTGCGCCGGATTTCTCACGGATGGATTTGAGCACGCCTAACGGGCGGATCGGAGGGTCTAACGATGCATTACATCCTCTTCTACGATGTCGTAGACGACTTCATCGCGAAGCGCGCGACATTTCGAAACGAACACCTGGCGCTCGCCCGGCAGGCACACCAGCGGGGCGATCTGGTGCTCGCCGGCGCTCTGGCGGATCCCGTCGACGGCGCGGTGCTCGTGTTCCGTGGACCGTCTCCTCAGCCCGCTGAAGCGTTTGCGAAATCCGACCCGTATGTTACTAATGGACTCGTGACCGCATGGCGAGTGCGGAAATGGACGACGGTCGTGGGGCAAGGCGCTTCAACGCCATGAGCACGGTCGTAGAATCGACTTTACGACTATGAAGGAGATTTCTTATGGGGTCTCAAACCCGCTATTCGATTAAACTAGACGCGCGATTCAGTCCTCTTGAGCTCATTGACGTTCAGACGCTGGTCGATGCGTGCAAGGACGCTTGGTATAACCAGACTCTGTGTCGCGTGAATGACAGCGTTGTGCGGCTCGGCGTCGTGCAGGGAGAGTTCCACTGGCACAAGCACGACAAGGAAGATGAGTTCTTCTATGTAGTGGAGGGGCGTTTCCAGATTGACTTGGAAGGCCGGTCAGTTGAGCTCATGCCGCGGCAGGGATTTACTGTCCCGAAAGGTGTGATGCATCGGACGCGGGCCCTGGAAAGAACTGTTGTCCTCATGATCGAGGGAGCCGGGGTGGTGCCGACCGGCAATTAGCCTCGATTTCGCAAGTCTAACACCTGAGTGAGTATGCTCACCAGCGACACCGCCGGCCGCGAAACCGAAGCCGAGGCTGTCGCCTACCCTCGCCGGAGGAAAGGGACGCCCGACAACTTGTCATTTGCCACGCGACCGGCCTGGAGAGGAGAGGAAAGCGTGAGGGGAGTTCTGCAACGCCAGGTGAAAGTAGGAGCCTGCCAGATGAGTCCAGGTTAGGGCTTCGCCCAATCCTCCCAGACCAGACCCTTTACGCGACCAAATTCCTTTGCGTTCGCCGTGACCAATGTGAGCTTGTGGCGCAACGCCTGACCCGCGATCAAGAGGTCATAGGCCCCGATCGGCTTGCCCACAGCTTCCATTGCTGCGCGTATTTTGCCAGCGGTCCTCGCATCCTCTTCCTCGAAAGGTAGAAAGCTGACAGGACCCGCGAAGAAAGTTTCAACCCGCTTTGCGTTTGTTTCCTGGCGAGCGCTCTTCGCGGCCCCATACCAGAGTTCGAACGCAACAATGGTTGATACGAGTACCTCGACATCCGCATCGAGCGCTCTCTGAAGCCGGGCTCGCACAGAAGATGGCCTGCCGTTGATCAAGGCAATGCAGGCGTTGGTATCGAGAAGATATGTCACTTGAAAACCGCGCGGCGGGGAGTCACCGGCTGTTTGCGGCCTTTTTTCATGAAGGCCTCAGAATTGAGGCGGTCGAGCTCGGCGAACCACCTGGGAGCATCAGAAATGAGCGGCTCCAAGAGGACACCTTCGGCAACCCGCCGAATCCGTACACGGTCCCCTTCGAAGCGAAACTCTCTGGGAAGGCGGACAGCTTGGCTACGACCGTTGCGGAACAGTTTGGCGACCCCTGTTTTGGCCATGGGCCTATCCTCCCGTCTTGGATATATATCACAAGTCTATACCATAAGACTTGACCTGCGCAGGAATAGTCCAGTTCTTGGGTCCCTTATCCTAGTAACGCACAACTACCGGCTACTTTGATGATCGAGCGTTTACGAATCTCCACGCTGTGTTCTCGGCTGCGTTCTCTGATCGGAAATTTCGCGCTACTTGGCTGGCTGCGCGTCCTGGATCAGCTTGCGGATTTCCGTCACGCCATTTTTGACCTTCCAATCCATGAACATTTTGCCCAGCTCCAGGGAACTCCTGCGCGGGTCGCCCTCCACACCGGTGGGACCCAGGCTGAGTTGCGGCGGATAAGGCCGCTGGACGGGGTCGCCCATGGCAATCTTGTCCCGGCGAACGTACTGCTCCCCTACTGCCCACAGCTCGGAAGTGTCGGCCACGCCACCGTGACGGCTGGGCGCAAAGTCGTGCTCCTTGAGGTAGTTCTCGATCTCCCGGTCGGACTTGGCATAGGCATCGCTGGAATAGAACACGCGGATACCCTGCGAGCGATAGCGCTCGTCGAGTTTGGAAGCCAGCTCCTTCAGTGGCGCCTGGTTGCCGCCATGGTCGCCCATAAGGATGATGTACTTGAAGCCGGCCTTGACCATGCTGTCGGCCACCTCTTCGTTGACGCGGGAGAACGTCTCCGGCGAAAGATTCACAGTGCCCGGAAACTTCGCCTCCTCGCCGGTAGGCGCGAAGGGCATCACCGGGGCGACCAGGGCGTTGCCCAGCTCGCGCGCAATGCGCTCCCCCAGATAGCGCGCGCGGAAGATGTGCTTCCCCAAAACCAGGTGCGGTCCGGATTCCTCCGTGCTGGCGTTGAAGATCAGCACTGCGGTCTTCCCGGACTTGATGGCATCGCGCGCTTCGGTGGTGGTCATCTCGTCCATCAGCACACGCGAGTCCACTCCCACCGCCACAGCCGCGAGTACGGAGGCGCCTGCGAGGCATGCCAGAAAAAAATGAGAAAAGCTCATCGGCGTGCTCCTTAACTGATTTGGGCCCCTGAAGGGCAGCGCTGCATTGTTTTTGTAGCGCCGGGCTTCAGCCCGGCACGGGTTATGCCTGCCGCCCTGAAGAGTCTGTGTGAAAACTCGAGTTTTCGTCACGGCACGCCTTCAGGCGTGCCGCAAGTCGGGCCATTTCAATACCTCTTCAGCAGTGCTACATTGTTTTTGTAGCGCCGGGCTTCAGCCCGGCAGGGGTTGTGCCCGTCGCCCTGAAGAGTCTGTGTGAAAACTCGAGTTTTCGTCAGGGCACGCCTTCAGGCGTGCCGCAAGTCGGGCCATCTCAATATCTCTTCAGCGGCTTCAGCCGCTGAAGCCCGATGAAGCCGGCTTTTCACACGGCTCCTGCAGAGCTTAGCCCGCGCGAGGTGACAAGAGTGCGCATCAGTCTCTGTCATTCAGTTCCTGCCACGGATCTACGGGCGCCCACCTTTCCATTCCTCGTAGAGCTTGGCGATGGTGGGGCCAACGGTAAAGCCCCAGGCAAAAATCGGAAAATTCTTGAATTTTTCGGGGACGGCGTATCGCTGGACAGCTTCCTCGACGGGTACGCCGGCCTTGTACATTTTCTCCGCGTGCTCGGCGAGGTCGTCGAAGACCGAGCGCGACAGCGCAATGCCTTCCTGACCGCAGAGCTGGCCGTGACCGGGAACGAAGAGAGTGTCTTTGTCGAACGCAGCGAACTTGCCTAGCGTCGCGCGCCAGGCGGAAATGGAGGCGTCGAAGGTGACCGGATACCAGGCGTTGAAGAGCAAGTCGCCGGTAAAGACGATGTTCTGGTCGGGGACACGGGCGATGACGTCAGTGCCGGAGTGGCCTGGGTAGGTATCGAGGACAGCGGAGACGCCGCCGAGATCAATCGTCACGGGGAGCTTCCCGGGGTCGAGCGGGTGGTTGGGAAGGGCCAGAACAGTGCCGTTGGCAAGCGACCAAACAGCAGTGGCGGCGTTGACGTCGGACTGAGCGCGCTGGCGTTCTGTATCGTTCTTGGCGCTCTGGAGGCGCTTCTCGAAGGGCGCAAGGGCTTTATCGCGCTCCATGCCCTGAAGAGGAACGTAGCTTTCGATGATGCGGGGCGCGACGCGGGCATGGGCCCAGACGGGAATGTTCTGCGCGCCGTAGAAGGCGTTGCCGAGAGAATGATCGAAGTGATAGTGCGTGTCGAGGGCGGCGCGAACGGGCACTTGGCTGAGGGTGCGCAGGGTGTCCATTTGGAATCCGGCGCCGGCAGGCGAAGCGAAGCCTTCGATGAGCAGGGCAGCGTCGCGGCCGATGAGGAAGCCGCCGTTGCAGATGGTTTGGGCGCCCTTGGAGAAATCGGAGATGGTGGCGTAAACGCCGTTGCCCATCTTGCGGACGGAGGCGAAGCCTTTGTCCACCAGCGGTGTTTGGGCGATGCGTGAGTCCTGCGCGAGGTCTTCGCCAAGAGCCGGGAGTGGAAGCAATTTGGCGAAAGCGACGGCGGCGCCGAAACAAGAGGTGGCTGCCAAAAAGCTGCGACGCGAAAGTGCCTGGTTTGAATGCATAGAACCCCCTTCAAGGAGGTCAGCATTCTATGCCGAGAGAAGGTCCATCGGTATATTTTCCTGAGCGCATCAGCTCGGTCGCGCCGAGTTATCCACCCATCTGACGTCGGTTTGCAACAAGATGTAGCGCTGCCCTCAGGGCAGCATACCTGCGATATGACGGGCTCGCAGATCTTTCAGCATTGCAACCAATTACACTCTCCTAGCACCCTGGTGGTTGTGGCACATCGGTTTCGAACACTCTAACCTCGCGAGTAGTCGAAGACAGAATTCGCGCAATTCACGCAGTTTTCGCTTGCCCGACTATTACCGCCGAGGTAATTTAAACTGCAAAGCTGGCCTAGAGCTTTGCAGAAACGACGGACTCCTACATGGTGACGGTATGTCTCAGGCCTCCGACGCTCTGTCCCGCGTCCGCACTCCCAAAGCCTTTAGAATCCGCAATTACAAAAAACGTCCCTGTAAATCCCCTGGAATCCGCACTTACAAAATCATTGGACTTAAACCCTCGTGAAATGAACAGTTACAAAAAAGCGGGGGGTTCCCCCCCCCTCCTGGCCTCGAATCTTCCTTTGTCAATCGGCATTCATCGGTGTTCATCTGGGATTACACCTTTTGCCCTTTGTCGGGCGGGTGTTCTTGACCGCGAAGGGAAATCCCTGCTATACATGCCGGTTTGTCAATCAGTTGCCATCTCGCCTTGTATATTCCCTAAGGGAGTTTTCCGGACGGAGGATTCATGTCAGCCGAAGGGTGGGTCTGGTTTGTCATGCTGGTTAGCGCGGGGTCGCTGCTGATGGCGGTGTTGTTTACCCGGCAAGTGTTGGGCGCCGATACGGGCACCGCAGCGATGCAGGAGATCGCTGCGGCGATCAAGGAAGGCGCTGAGGCGTTCCTTCGGCGGCAGTATTCAACCATCTACATGCTCAGCCTGGCGCTGGCAGCGGTGATCTTTTTCTTTTACCTGTCGAGCAAGGGAATGACGCTGGCGTGGAAGACCACGGTGGCGTTCGCGGTGGGAGCCATCTGCTCCGGCATCGCCGGTTTCAGCGGCATGTTCGTATCGATTCGCGCGAACCTGCGCGCGGCATCGGCGGCGCGCTCCAGCCTGGCGCGGGCGCTGCAGTTGGCGTTGCGAGGCGGCGCGGTTACCGGCCTGTCGGTGGTGGCCATGTCCCTGTTGGGCGTGGGCGTACTGTTCCTGGCCTTTGGTGGAATGAAGGACCCTACCTCGGTGCCCTATCAATTGGTTGGCTTCGGCTTTGGCGCGAGCTTTGTGGCGCTGTTTGCGCAGTTGGGCGGCGGTATCTTCACGAAAGCGGCTGACGTGGGCGCCGACCTGGTGGGCAAGGTGGAAGCCGGCATTCCCGAAGACGATCCCCGCAATCCTGCAGTGATCGCCGACTTGGTGGGCGACAATGTGGGTGACTGCGCCGGCCGCGGCGCCGACCTGTTTGAATCCACCGCCGCGGAAAACGTCGGCGCAATGATTCTGGGCGTGGCGCTGTACCAAAAGCTTGGACCGCAGTACGGCATTCTTGCGATTTTCTTTCCGCTGGTGGCCCGCGCCTTCGGGCTGATCGCCTCCATTGCCGGCGTGTTCTCGGTCCGGCTGAAAAATGAGAATCAGGACCCGATGAGCGCGCTCAATCGCGGCTACCTGGTGACAACGGTGCTCGCGATGGCGGGTTTCTACATTGCGGTGCGGTACCTGCTTGGCAACAATCTGTGGTTTTTTGCCGCTGGCGTCATTGGCATAGTGACCAGCTTCCTGTTTGTCTGGATTACGCAGTACTACACAGAATATCGCTACCGGCCGGTGCTTTCGATTGCCGAAGCCTCGAAGACCGGGCCCGCAACCAACATCATCACCGGCTTTGCCGTGGCGCTCGAATGCACTGCCCTGCCCGTGCTCACCATCTCTGCCGCGATCCTGGGCTCCTACTATTGTGGCAAGCAGGGCATGCCCGACTTGCCCGCCGCGGGCCTTTACGGCACAGCCATCGCTACGATGGGCATGCTTTCTACCGCGGCCTATATCTTGGCTATGGACACCTTCGGCCCGATCACCGACAACGCCGGCGGCATCATCGAGATGTCCGGCGCGCCCGAGGACGTGCGCAAGCGCACCGACCGCCTGGACTCAGTCGGCAACACAACCAAGGCGCTCACCAAGGGCTACGCCATCGGCTCGGCAGCCCTGGCGGCGTTTCTGCTGTTCTCGGCCTATCTGGAGGACGTGACCAAGCTGGTGCGCGAGAAGACGGGCGACCCCTTGTACGTCTTCAGCCATGTGGACATCGCCAAGGTGCCAGTGTTCATCGCCGCGCTCATCGGAGCGGCCCTGGTGTTCCTGTTCAGTGCGTTTGCCATCAAGGCGGTGGGCCGCGCCGCGTACTTCGTGATTGAAGAAGTGCGCCGGCAGTTCCGCGAGAACCCGGGCATCATGCAGGGCACGGCGAAACCTGACTATGGGCGGTGCGTGGACATTGTCACCGTTGGCGCTCTGAAGGCCATGGTGGTGCCCGGCCTGCTGGCCGTCGGCGTGCCCGTGGCGGTGGGGGTCATCTTCAAGTTCCTTGCTACGGGTGACGCCACAATCGGCGCCGAGTCGGTGGCCGCGGTCTTGATGGTCGGCACCATCAGCGGCATCCTGCTCGCCACACTGATGAACAACGGCGGCGGCGCCTGGGACAACGCCAAGAAGTACATCGAAACCGGCCAATTCGGCGGCAAGCGCTCGGACGCGCATAAGGCCGCCGTGGTCGGGGATACAGTCGGCGATCCGTTCAAGGATACTGCCGGGCCGTCATTGCACGTGCTCATCAAGCTGCTCAGCACAATCACACTGGTGATGGCGCCGCTATTTTTGTGACGCAGCTTCGGGGTTAGTGAGTCCGTGTGAAAACCACGACTTGATCGGGCCTCAGCGGCTGAAGCCGCTGTAGAGATATTGAAATGGCCCGATTTGCGGCACGCCTGGAGGCGTGCCCTGACGAAGAACTTGAGTTTTCACTCAGACTCTAGCTTAGTACTCCGTTTCATAAATACGATGACGTATTTTTCTAGCCTTCACATTGGGCTCTGGGCTAGACTTGGTCTCAGCGGAGGTAACAGGCTTGCCGAGATCAAGCCCATTCCGAAT
>QHYU01000074.1 GCA_003224235.1 Acidobacteriota bacterium | reverse complement strand
TCGCAATTGCCTTGGATAAACTGTACTGGAATATCTAGGTCCAGCAGACACGTGAGTGTTTCACGCGGCATCGGGCCCAGAATCACATCGCCCCCCACCACCACATGGTCTACTTCTGCTTGACGAATATCTTGGAGTACAGCCTCAAGTGCGGGGAGGTTGCCATGAATATCATAGATTGCAGCGACCCGCATAACAGACCTTCCTCTCTATCGAGGGAAATGATTAGCCGCCGAACTCTTGTTTAGGCTGACCCGGATAAAACTCGCTTCGGTCTACATAAGAGGCTATGTGCGAAGAAGCTGAAGAAATTGGTCCGCGGGTCCCGCAGAGCCCCATTGGGTTAACGGAATGCGATATCACTGTCAGCTCAGCTCGCTCTTTCGGCGTCAACCGAGTGAAATTCGCGTCGTATTCTAAGTAAAAGAAAGCTGCATCCGCTTCCGGGTCATAGGTCACCGTTCCTGGCTCTGGAATCTTAGGAAATGCGGGATGAACGGGGTTAAACGGCGATACCGCTTTCGCTATCGAAAACGGTACGAATCCTCCGACCATTTCGAATCCGCGCACCCAGTTACCCGAGCGATTAATGTCTAGGATTATCTCGCCCTGCTTCTGCTGTACAGCCTCAACACCGTCTCGAAGATGTACGCAAACCAAGTCCGGATTTTCCAGGACCAACCTTTGCGAGAGTGCAGTTCGACTCACGGTGACGCTCCCAACGAACCGAGAGCCAGTGATCTACGACGCAAGCGGACGACCGATCTCCCAGTGATGGCCGAATGGATCGACCACGCGGCCCAAGCGCCACCCATAAGCTTCCTCAACCGCGACGACCTCTCGGGCACCTGCCGCAAGTGCCTTCGCGAACATGGCATCAGGATCCGGCACGGTCAAGATCATTCGAGCAGAAGCACCGCCCAGAGACTCTGGACTGAAGTTGCCATGCTCAGGGGACTCGTCACTCAGCCAGAACTCCGCACCAGCAACGGACAGCCGAGACACCACCGAACCGCCGGGATCCTCCACACGGTAGACCTCGATGGCCCCGAATGCCGACTTGTAGAACTCAACTGCTCGCGCGCCATTTCGGACCGACAGCATGGGCGCGACCGAATACACAACGGAAGTCCGCGTGCCTGCCTCTGTGCTCATCTATCCCTCCCCGATCATCTACGGCCAGCTTGGCGGCTGGAAGCTCGAAGAATCATCAATCCGTATAACGAGTAGTCGGCCGAACTACATACCCCAATACGCTCGGCAACGCCTGCAGTCTAGCTCGGAAGGTGTACACCCGCAAGGCCGTGGATAAGGGCTTCGGCGGCTCGAACTTCGGCATCCCCATCCGCTTCGCCGAGCCGCTGCTGAACCAGAAGTTTGTCGCGATCGGGATGACCTAGGGACACCGGCTGGATTCCCGCGGGAGGGTCTCTACGGGGCCTCAAAACTAGCTGGCTCACTCACTGGGAAACAGTTCGACAAACAATCTTTCCAATAGCTGGTTAAAGTTATCCAGCCCGTGCTCACGCATATAGCGGTATTCGGCGGGACGAAGAGGATTCGTACTTTCCCGGAGTTCCGCCCGGACTAGCACCCGAAAACCAGTTTTCTGGTTTGGATCTGCATTTTTCAGATGTTTCTTGATCTCATCGGAAGCGACGATCCCCTTGCGCAGCCGGTCGCGCGCACCGCGCAGATTGTCGAACGTCCTGTCCAGATCATAAATAACACGCAGCGCCTCGATGGCGCGGCAACCGTCAGAGATCTTTCCGTCAGGACCAGTTGCGTAAAAGTTTGGCATCGTCCAGATCGACTCATTCATTCCCCGTGTCCACATTGCCTGACCGCTCGCGTAATCCGCGTCGCGCATACTGTGAATTTCAGCCGCGTTTACAACCGCCTCCTCAGGAGCACCGATTTCTCGAACGTATTCGTTCCATACATCGGCAATACGCTGTTCCGGAATCAGCCGCAACGGGTCGGAAATGGCTTCGTATTCGGCATGGGCAACCCGCTGGCGAATGCTCGGACCGGCCCATGCAGCAGGGAGAGAGTCGGCGAAAATGTCAGCGATCCCGTCCACAAACGCGAGCGCGTCAGCTTCAGAGTGAATGCGCCCGGCAAGCTCGTTCAATTGAACAACAGCCTGCCGGTGACGTTCGTGTTCCAACTGGGCGCGCTGCATCGTTGCCTGCTCGTCCGGTGTGGGAGTGCTTTGCTGCGGATCAGTGAAAGCCAGGGCGAGTATTAACCAAAGCACGATCATATTCTGATCTCGGTGTTAAAGGTGTAAGGACCAAGCCTGCAAACCGCAACTAGAATAGCCGATCGAACAGCTTCCATCACTAACAAAAAGTAATTCGACCGAAGTGCTGACGCTCGCAACTTTACCAGTTCTTTCGCGACTTTCATTGCGAGTTTTGCGCATTTTCTTTGTCGCAGCTCAATTTCCCGTTGACGGCGATTACCGTCGCGGTAACATGAGTTGCAAAGCCAGCCAAGAGCTTTGCAGAGGACCGACTCTTACACCATGACGCTCTGTGTCTTGTCTACGCTCGCAAGCCCTTTAGAATGCGCAGTTCCGAAAAACGGGTCTGCAAGTCCCCTGGAATCCGCACTTACAAAATCATTGGACTTAAAGCCTCCTGAAATCAACAGTTACAGAAAAGAGGGGGTGGCCCCGTGCTCCTCAGCTAAATTGACATCGCCTGGAGCGCAGACTAGGATACTTTTCCCTGTTGCCAGTGGAGATAGCTGTAGGCGCCGGGCGATGAGCGCAGAGACCAAATCCGGAACCGTGCTCGACCGCATGGTTGAGGCGCGCCGCTCCGCCATCGACCACCGCAAGCGCATCCTGCCGGAGGCAGTCCTGCGCATCGCGGTCAAAAAGGCGGAACGCGTGCGCGATTTTGCCGGTGCGCTCGGCCGCGACGCCGTCAACGTCATCGCCGAGCTGAAGAAGGCTTCTCCCTCGCGCGGCGTCATTCGCGAAGCGTTCGATCCTCAAGGGCTGGCGTCGCAACTCGAGCGGGCCGGGGCCTGCGCGCTCTCCGTGCTCACCGAGGAAGAGTTCTTCCAGGGTTCGCTGAAAGACATGCGGGCGGCCCGCGCGGCAAGCGCGCTACCGGTGTTGCGCAAAGATTTCATCATCGATCCCTGGCAAGTGTGGGAGGCGCGCGCTGCCAACGCCGATTCGTTTCTGTTGATCGTCGCCATCCTGCGCGATTCGGCGCTCAGCGAGCTGCTCGCGCTCGGCCGCCAACTGGGAATGGAACCTCTGGTCGAGGTGCACACGCGGGAGGAGCTTTCTCGCGCAGTGGATGCGGGGGCTCAGCTTATCGGCGTCAACAATCGCGACCTGCGCACGCTGGACGTTCGCTTGGACACTTCGCTGGAGCTGATCGATGCCATGCCTGAGGCTTGCATTGCCGTCAGCGAGTCCGGGGTGGGCTCGCAGGAGGAAATCGCGCGGCTGCGCGCGGCTGGCTTCGATGCGTTCTTGGTGGGCGAGCATCTGATGGCATCACCCGATCCTGCTGCGGCGCTGCGCGCGCTGCGAGGAGAGGTGTAGTGCAAGTCTCGCGCGGAACTTGTTGTGCGTTGCGAACTGTTAGCGCGCTGCGGAAAATGCGCGGCCTGTCATTCCGAGCGAAGCGAGGAATCTCTCTTCGACGAAAGCCCAAGAATAAGAGAGATTCTTCGGCTGCCAAGAGGTCAGCCTGCGAATTGACAGGCTGCGAGTAAAGATTATGGTTCGAGTCAAGATCTGCGGGGTTACAAACTGGGCCGACGCAAAGCTCGCCATCGACGCTGGCGCGGATGCCCTGGGCTTTAATTTCTATCCGCCCAGCCCGCGTGCGGTGACTCCGGCGCAGGCGTGGGGGATCATCCGGAGGCTGCCGCCGTTTGTGGAAGCTGTAGGAGTTTTCGTCAACTGGTCGTCTGACGCAGTCACTGCCATGGCACGGGCAGTACGCCTGGCTAGCGTGCAGTTGCACGGCGATGAGTCGCCGCGGACGGTGGCCGAGTGCGCGGCAACCCATCCGGTAATCAAGGCCTTTCGTGTTGACGACGGCTTTCGCCCCGCGGCGCTGGCGCGCTATCGCCGCGCGGCGGCGTTTCTGCTGGACGGCTTCAGCGCGCGCTTGCGCGGGGGCACCGGCAGGCGCTTCGACTGGCGCATCGCGCGGCAGGCCCGGCGCTACGGCCGGATCATCCTCGCTGGAGGGCTCGGGCCGGAGAATGTCGCGCGGGCCATCCGCGAAGCCCAACCGTTTGCGATCGACGTGGCGAGTGGGGTCGAAGCCCGGCCGGGAAAGAAAGATCCCGAACGGCTGCGTGAACTGATGCGCGAGGTGGAAATGGCAAACCGCGAAGTGATCACACTCGCGCGCAACGGAGCAAAATGAGCATCGCGGTCCAAAGCGTCCCCGACGCCCGCGGCCGCTTCGGGCCCTACGGCGGCAGGTACGTGCCGGAAACACTGGTCGCGCCGCTCGAAGAGCTTGAAAGCGCTTATGCCGAAGCTCGCGCCGACAAGGATTTTCAGGCCGAACTCGAGAGCATGCTGCGCGATTTTGCCGGGCGCCCCACGCCGCTGCAGTTCGCCGCGCGGCTCACCGAGCACCTGGGCGGGCCGCGCATTTACCTGAAGCGCGAAGACCTGCTCCACACCGGCGCGCACAAGATCAACAACTGCATCGGCCAGGGCCTGCTCGCGGCGCGCATGGGGAAGCGGCGCGTGATTGCGGAAACCGGCGCGGGCCAGCACGGCGTGGCCACCGCGACGGTGGCCGCGCGGCTGGGTCTGGAGTGCGTGGTTTACATGGGCACCGAGGACATGGACCGCCAGCGCCTTAACGTGTTTCGCATGCGCCTGCTGGGCGCGGAGGTGGTAGGCGTGGAGGCAGGCAGCCGCACGCTTAAGGACGCCATAAACGAGGCTATGCGCGACTGGGTCACCAACGTCCGCACGACCTACTACCTGCTGGGTTCCGTGCTGGGCGCGCATCCCTACCCGCGGATAGTGCGCGATTTCCAGTCGGTGATTGGACGCGAGGCCCGCGCGCAGTTCCTGAAAGCCGAGGGCCGGTTGCCCGATTTTCTCTTCGCATGCGTGGGAGGGGGCTCGAATTCGATCGGCCTGTTCTATGAATTCCTCGGAGACGCCGGCGTGAAGATGGTGGGCGTGGAAGCCGGCGGGCGCGGCACGCGGCTGGGCGAACACGCTGCGCGGCTGGCGGCCGCCAGGGGATTTTCGGGGGCGCGGCCCGGTGTCCTCCAGGGCACCTACACCTACGTCTTGCAGACAGGCGACGGGCAGATTGCCACCACGCATTCGATTTCCGCGGGGCTCGACTATCCCGCCATCGGCCCGGAGCACGCCTGGCTGGCCGACCAAGGCCGCGCGGAGTACACCGCCGTGAGCGATGACGCGGCGCTCGACGCCGCGCGTACGCTCGCACGAACCGAGGGCATTATCCCGGCCCTGGAATGCGCCCACGCCCTGGCGGGGTTAATCGAGCGCGCAGCGAAGATAAACCGCGACCAGATCGTGATCCTGAACCTGTCCGGCCGCGGCGACAAGGACATGGAGATTCTCTCGCGGTATGTGTAATGCGGCTCGCCCCAGCCACCATGGGTGAGATGGCGATAGCGATGACCACGCGCATCACGCGATGCTTCGACGCGCTCCGCCGGGCGGGCGAGTTGGGTCTGGTGGCCTACATCACCGCCGGCGACCCAACGCTCGATGCCACCGAGCGCATTGTGCCGGCGCTGGCCGACGCCGGCGCTGACGTGGTGGAGCTGGGCGTGCCCTTCAGCGACCCCTTGGCCGATGGCCCGACGATTCAGCGCGCGAGCGAGCGAGCGCTGCGCAGCGGCACAACCCTCGCCGGAGTGCTTGGCCTGGTCAAAAATCTGCGACAGCGGACTGAGGTGCCGCTCGTGTTGTTCAGCTACTTCAACCCGGTCCTGCAGATGGGCCTCGAGCGGTTCGCGGAAACTGCGGCCACCGCGGGCGCCGATGGTGTGCTCATCACCGACCTGACGCCGGAAGAGGCTGGCGAATACCGGCAGAGGGTAGCGGCGCGCGGCCTCGATACGATATTTCTCGGTGCTCCCACTTCGACCGATGCGCGTCTGAAGCGGATCGCTGAATCCTCCACCGGATTTCTGTATCTCATCTCTCGGACGGGCGTGACCGGGGCCAGGGACACATTGCCCGAGGACTTGCCCGCGCTGGTGCGTCGCGCGCGCGCGGTGACTTCACTGCCGATTGCCGTAGGCTTCGGAATATCACTTCCCGGCCACGTCTCGATCCTTGGCGGCCTGGCCGACGCGGCCGTGGTGGGTTCGGCCTTGGTGGCGGAAATCGAGAAGGCGCCGTCGGTCGACGCCGCGATCGCGGCAGTGGGCGAGCGCGTCCGCTTGCTCAAGCAGGCGGCGACCCAAGGAATCAGCCGGCGGGAAGCGCGCCCATGAATATTGAAGACTGGCGGCGCAAGATTGACGAAATTGACCGCAAATTGGTCGAGCTGCTCAACGAGCGCTCGCGCTGCGCGATCGAGATCGGCCGGCTGAAGCAAATCGCGTCGCTCCCGCTTTACCAGCCCGAGCGTGAGCGTGAAGTCCTGGAAGCTGCTGAACGCGCCAATCACGGCCCGCTGCCGGATACAGCTATCCGGCGGCTGTTCGAGCGCATCCTGGACGAAGCGCGCTCGGTCGAGCGCATGGCTATGCATGAGGGCGATGGTTCACACCCGCCGCAGAAGTGAGCGCAGAAGGCGTCGTTTGATGGAGACGACAGGGAGCTATTGATGGTTGTGGTGATGCAGGAAGGATCGACCGAGGAACAGATCCAGCACGTCATCGACAAGCTGGTGGCGATGGGGTTTGACGTGCATCGCTCCACGGGGGCTACGCACACCGTGCTGGGCGCGGTGGGCGTGCTGACTGACTTCGACCCCCGCCACATCGAGCTGCTCGACGGTGTTCGCGAGGTGGTGCGGATCACCCAGCCCTACAAGCTTGCCAGCCGCGTCTTCCGTCCGGAAGGCACGGTGGTGGACGTCGGCAAAGGCGTGCGCTTCGGCGGCCCGGAAGTCGTCGTGGCCGCCGGGCCGTGCGCGGTGGAGTCGGCGGAACAGGTACAGGCCATCGCCGAACGCGTCGCGCGGCTGGGCGCAAAGCTGCTGCGCGGCGGCGCCTTCAAACCGCGCAGCTCGCCTTACACCTTTCAGGGCCTGGGCGAGCAGGGCCTCAAACTGCTGCGCCAGGCCGCTGATAAAAATGGACTGCTGGTGGTGAGCGAGGTGATGGACCCGTCGCAGATTTCTCTGATGGTGTCTTACGTGGACGTGCTGCAAGTGGGCGCGCGCAACATGCAGAACTACCACCTGCTGCGGGCGCTGGGTGAAGTCAGCAAGCCCGTGCTGCTCAAGCGCGGGATGTCGGCCACGATCGAGGAGCTGTTGCTCAGCGCCGAGTACATCATGGCCGGCGGCAACTACAACGTCATCTTGTGCGAGCGGGGCATCCGCACATTTGAGACCTACACGCGCAACACGCTCGACATCGCCGCCATCCCCGTTATCAAGAAGCTCTCCCACCTGCCCATCATCGCCGATCCTTCGCACGGCACGGGCCGGCGCGATAAAGTGTCGCCAATGGCCCGCGCGGCGGTTGCCGCCGGGGCCGATGGCTTGCTGATCGAAGTCCACCACGACCCCGAACATGCGCTCTCCGACGGGGCGCAGTCGCTCTACCCCGACCAGTTCGCGCAATTGATGGCCGAGCTGCGCATTATCGCGCCGGCTGTGGGCCGCCGGATCGCCTAGCCCATGGCTGCCGCCGCAGGCCCCGAGACTGGGTTTCACCGTGTCGCGGTACTTGGCACGGGCTTGGTCGGCGGATCGTTGGGCTTGGCGGTGCGGAAATATGTGAAAGATGCCTGCGTTGTCGGCTGGGACAAGAAAGACGTTTTGCGGCAAGCCGAAGCGTTAGGCGCAATCCACGAGAGCGCGGCGGATCTCTCGCGCGCCCTCACCGGGGCAGACTTGGTCTACCTGGCCCTGCCCATCGGACTCACCCTGGAATTATTGCCCGAAATTGCCCGCCGCGCCGACCCGCGCGCGCTGGTCACTGATGCGTGCAGCACAAAGACGAAAATATGCCGCATTGCTGGCGAGTGCTTCCGCGGCGCGGCGCGATTCCTGGGCGGCCATCCGATGGCGGGGAGGGAGGTTAGCGGCGTCGCGCATGCCGATGCGGAATTGTTTCGCGGGGCGAAGTACGCGCTCATTCGCGAGGCAGAAAATTCCGGCGATGCGCATACAGCGGGCGCAAATCCCGGAGCTGCGCCCGGGACCCACGACCCGCGTGTGGCGAGTTTTGTTGCGCTGCTCGAGTCGCTGGGCGCGCAGCCGCTCTGGCTTGACGCGGAAACGCACGACTGGGCCGCGGCGGTCGTGTCGCACCTGCCCCAACTGATCTCGGTGGCCTTGGCAGCAGTGGCGCGCGAGGAAACCGACGAGACGGGGTTGCCCCTGCTGCTCGCGGGCAGCGGTCTGCGCGATCTGCTGCGCCTCGCCGGCAGCCCTTATCAGATCTGGCGCGACATCGCCCTGACCAATACCGACAACATCGCGTACGCCCTTGACCAGATGGCCCAGGCCATCGAGCACCTGCGCATGCTGCTCACCAGCCGGGAGCTCGAGCACGAGTTCGTGGCTGCCAACGAACTCTACAAGATGCTTCGGGAATTGCAGTAAACTGGCTCCGAAGCGCACACGGCAGGATAGGGAGGAACGAATAGATGGATAAGCGCGTGGCCAATGCTGAGGCCGCGATCGAACGGCTGCGTGACGGCGCCACGATTCTGATGGGCGGCTTCGGCCTGTGCGGTATCCCGGAGAACCTGATCGCCGCCGTGCGCAAGAAGGGCACCAAGAACCTCACCATCGCCTCGAACAATGCTGGCGTGGACGATTTCGGCATTGGTCTGCTGCTGCAGGCGCGGCAAGTGAAAAAAATGATTTCGACTTACGTCGGTGAGAACAAGCTTTTCGAGCAACTCGTGCTCAAAGGAGAGCTCGAGGTGGAACTCAATCCGCAAGGCACTTTTGCGGAGCGCCTCCGCGCGGGCGGCGCGGGCATCCCCGCGTTTTATACCCCGACCGGCTACGGCACGATGGTGGGCGAAGGAAAAGAGGTGCGCGAGTTCCATGGGCGGCCGCACGTCTTGGAGCGCGCCCTGCGGGGCGACTTCGCGTTCCTCAAGGCCTGGAAAGGCGATCGCTGGGGCAACCTGATTTATCGGAAGACGGCGCGCAATTTCAACCCCGTGATGGCCACCGCGGCCGACTACGTGATCGCCGAAGTCGAAGAACTGGTCGAGCTCGGGCAGCTCGACCCGGATTCGATTCATACCCCGGGCATTTTCGTAGACGCAATCTTTCAGGGAACGAGTTATGAAAAACGGATCGAGCGACGCACGGTGCGCAAACACACAAGCTGAAAACGGAAGACCGGCAACAAAACGCTGAAGGCTGTAAGCCTCTCGGCACAGGGAGCAAAGACAACACGGAGAAAGAGAGAAGAAGCGATGGCGCAAGGCGAAATCGACAAGCGCGAAATCATTGTGAAGCGCATTGCGGCAGAGTTGCGTGACGGCTACTACGTCAACCTGGGTATCGGCCTGCCCACACTGGTCTCCAATTACATCCCTGCTGGAATGGACGTGGTGCTGCAATCGGAAAACGGGATGCTCGGTGTCGGCCCGTTTCCGTTCGAGGGGGAAGAGGACCCGGACTTGGTCAACGCTGGCAAGGAGACGGTCAGCGAGACTCCTGGCGCGTGCTATTTCTCCAGCGCGGACTCGTTCGGCATGGTCCGCGGCGGGCATGTGGACCTGACCGTGCTCGGCGCGCTCGAGGTGGACGAGAAGGGCAACCTTGCCAACTGGGCGATTCCCGGCAAAATGCTCAAGGGCATGGGCGGGGCGATGGACCTGGTGGCCGGAGCCAAGCGCGTGATCATCGCGATGGAGCACACGACCAAGGACGGCAAGCCGAAAATCCTGCGGAAGTGCAGCCTTCCCCTCACAGGCGTTGAAGTAGTGGACGTGATCGTCACTGAGCTCGCGGTCATCGAGGTCGCGCCCGAAGGCCTGGTGCTGCGCGAGGTTGCGCCGGGCGTCACGCCTGAGGCCGTCCAGGCGGTCACCGAGCCGCGCCTGCGCCTGGCGCTGGATTTAAAGCCGATTGCCGTGTGAACTACCCGCTGTTGACCTGCGAAGAACCTCGAGGCTGAGATGGTTCACGGAGTGTACCGTGAGCGCAGCGAGGGCCTCAGGTGGCACCAATCGTGTCGCGGCGCGCGGTTGGCGCGCGGGCCAACAATGCGCAGTGGCGCCCGGCCAGATGAAACGCGGGGCGAGATGCGCTACCATCGGGGGGCAGGGGGAACGCTTGGAACTCCACTCCATCGTCATCGTCAGCCTGCACAGCCCCAAAGAAAAACTCTGGGGCGAGCTGCTGGCTCTCCATCCTGCCGGGGTGACGCTGCGTGGGATTGATCTGAATTCGTTTGATGATTTCATCCGCCAAGTGCTGCACCCTGAGGGCGAGCGCATCGGCCTGCCCACCCTGTTTTTCCCGATGGCGCGTGTGGAACGCATCGCGCTCGACGAGCCCTCAGGCTCAATTCCCTCGCTGGCAGAAGGGTTTGAGCGCAAGGTGGGCCGCTCGCTGCTCGACTATCTCGCTCTGTTTGCCTGATCTGCTGTACGATTCCGGCACATGGCCAGACGCATCCTAACGGTCCCAAACCAGATCACCTTTCTGCGCCTCGGGTTCCTTCCGTTCTTCATCATCTTCATTCTCTACGGGCGCTACGCGTGGGCGCTGGCCGTCCTGATCGCCGCGGGGCTTTCGGACGGGCTGGATGGATTGCTGGCGCGACACCTGGATCAGAAGACTGACCTCGGCGCCTATCTCGACCCCATCGCGGACAAGCTCCTGCTTTCTTCTTCTTTCTTCATGCTGGCGCTGAAGGGAAAAATCCATTGGTGGGTGACAATCGTGGTGCTTGGCCGGGACGTCCTGATCCTGACGACGGCCGCTGTGATCCTTCTGGTGGTGGGCTACCGGCCGTTCCCGCCGAGCATCTTCGGCAAGCTGACCACCGCGGTGCAGATTCTCCTCGTATTTGTGGTGGTCTCTGCAGCGGCCTTCCACCAGCCGGTGCCCGATCCGCTGCGTCGCGTCTTCGAGTATCTGGCGGCCGGCTTCACGGTTCTCTCCGGTTTCCATTACAGCGTGGTGAACGCGCGCCGGCTGCAAAGCTCGTAGCGGCGGCGTCTCGCCGGCGTTGCTCGTTTTGAGTCGCGGCGGTTTTCCGCCGCGGATATCGCGCTCGAGCGCGCTCTACTCAAGCCGGAGCAGGAATCATGCGGGGCGGAAATAGTGCGCGAGCATGGCAGCGAAGCTGGCTACCACCACCAGGCCCGCGGCCCAGCCGAGCGCGTAGGCACGCTTGCGCTCAGTGGCGTTCATCGGCTCGCGGTCGGCCATCACCCTGCCCAGCAGGAAGCCGGCGGCCAGACCTCCCAGGTGGGCAGCATTGTCGATCCCGCTGACAACGAATCCAAGGACAAGAATGTAAACCACCCAGCGGATCAGTTGGCCGCGAATCATCTGCATGTACGCGCCCCCTCGGCGCGTCGTAATGGCCAGCATCAAACCGATCAACCCCATCAGAGCGCCGGAGGCCCCGACGCTGAAGTGGCCAGTGATCGCACTGGCGAGAAACCCGGCGATTCCGGTAGCGATATAAAGAAACAGATAGCGCGCCGACCCGTACACCTCTTCCACTTGCGGCCCAATGTCCATCAGCACCCAGGTATTCATCGCGATGTGCAGGATGCCACCGTGGAGGAAGATGGCCATCACAAGGCGCCACCATTCCCCATTGATAAGGACAAGGGGACGGCTGGCGCCCAAGCGGTCGAGTACCAACCCATTGATGCCGCCGAATAGGTTTAGTCCTTGCCCGCCAGATTCCTGGGAGAGACGCATGGTCGCCAGCAGGCTGACGACAAACAGAAGAAAGTTCAAGCCTAGGATGATGTAGGTGATCGGGGATTCAGTCGGCAGAAGCCCGGAGAGCGAGCGGCTGGCTGCCGCGAGCGAGAAAGTCAGGTTGGCGCCGCACTCGTGGCATTTGCGGGCCGCGGAACCCACCAGAGTGCCACAAGCGGGACACATCCGCGGCCGCCGCTCCTGCGGCTGAGAACGGAAGATGCCGGCAAGGGAATCGCGCCACCGATCGAGTTTGTAGCGCCAGCGAAGAGGAACAGGCACCGGGTCCTCCTTGCGACAAGCGTGCGGCGTTCCTATAATAGCGAAATTTGAGTGTTCTAGGATGGAAGGAGCGTGACATGGCGAGCTTCGAGCGGGTCGGCGAGCGTATCGATCGGGAACTGGAAAAGCTGCGGCGGTTCTTCGAGACCGAGTTGAGGCCCACCACCGAGCGCAAGGCCATCGAAGCTTTACGCCAGGCCTCGCGGCGCCTTGCCAAGCTTGCCGAGGACCTCGAAGCCCGGGCCGCGAGGCCCCAGAAGTGACACGGGGCGCAGTGTGAGGCGAGCGGCCCGGCTGCCCAGGTGGTTTTCTCTTTTCATTGCATGGCCTGGCCTCATTACACTCTTGCTCTGGGCAGGGGGCTGTGCGCCAGCTCGGCCGCGCGCGAGCCGGGCACCTGTGCCTACGGCTTCACGCCGACCCGAATCTGCCCCCACGCCGCGCCAGGCGCCGCCTGCGCTCGTGCTCTCCGGCGGTTACAGCGAAGAAGGGTTCTCTTCCTGGTATGGCGTACCGTTTCATGGGCGTCGAGCGGCCAACGGCGAAATCTACGACATGCACAAACTAACCGCGGCGCACCGCACGCTCCCTTTTGAAAGCATTGTGCGCGTGACCAACCTGACGAACGGGCGCATCAGCGAAGTGCGCATCACTGACCGCGGGCCATTTGTGGAAAACCGCATCCTGGATGTGTCGTTTGCGGCGGCGAAAGAACTGGACATGGTAACGATGGGGGTCGCGCCGGTACGTCTGGAGCTCCTTTGCGGCTCCAGGCCGCTCGAGGGCAGCTTTACCGTGCAAGTCGGCGCGTTTCTCGCGCGGGAGAACGCGGAGGGGCTCCGCGAGCGGCTCGCCGAACGCTATTCGTCCGTCTTCATCCACGAGTATGATTCGCCGAACGGCCTGTTCTACCGCGTGCGCGTGGGGCGGCTGGCGAGCCCGGAGGCAGCGCGGCAGTTTGCCGAGCGGTTACGCGGGGAGGAGGGATTTGTGGCGTTTGTGGTGCGACTGGATGAGTAGGGAGTTGAGGATCTCGAAGGTTCAACAGAGAGGTTCAACACACAGAACGCAGAGGCACGCGGAGGAGATGGAGGAAGAGCAAGGACCGAAGAGTGAGGGTTCAACAGAGCAGAAGTTAGAGAGACGCGGGAGCAGGGAATCGGCGAAGCTTGCGTTGAGGGGATGCAATGAGCGAATGCCTATTCTGCAAGATCGGCGGTAAGGAGGTTCCGGCGAAGATAGTCTATGAAGATGGGGACATCTTCGCGTTTGAGGATATCCATCCGCAGGCGCCGACGCACATTCTAGTCTGCCCGCGCAAGCACCTCGCCTCTCTCACCGAAGCCTCCGCGGAGGACGCCGCGCTGCTGGGCCGCATGCTGCTGGCGGCTGCCAGACTGGCAACCGAACGCAAGTTGACTGACGGCTATCGCACTGTGTTCAACAACGGCCGCGGGGCCGGGCAATCCGTCTTCCATCTTCATCTACACCTGCTGGGCGGCCGTGCCTTCCGCTGGCCACCCGGATAACCTGTTCCTCTGATCTGCCCTCATGCCTCGCAAAATCCATTCGCCCGCTCATTTCCTTGTCAGCGCAAATGACACGTCAGCACACGGCCGGCTGCGGCGGGCATTTCCGGCCGGCAGTTTCTGGTTTCGCGGACTAATCGCGGTACAGGAAGTTGAGCTGGACGCCGTCTACTTCGATCAGATCGCCGTCGTTCAGCCGCGTAAGGCCAGTGATAGGCTGACCATTGACCTTGGGCACGCGGTCGGCGCGGCCGAGGTAGTAGCCATCCTCTCGCTTGTTGATTTGCGCTGCGACGTCCGGGGCGAACCATCCGCGCAGCCGCACGGTGGCCATTTCCGATTTGCCGATGACGGTGAGCTTGCTCGAGAGCACGTACTCTTTCTGGTCGGTTTTGCCGCTGAGCACTTTGAGGGCGGGCACCCGCATCCGCGACGGCGCCAGTTGACTGCGCTCCCCGGCGTCCACAGCCAGCTGGAGCATTTCGCGGCGCTGCTTGGTGTCGAGCACCATGGTTTCGTCCACCTTGGGCGCCACGACCTTGCGCCCCGGATCGAGCGGCAGGGCAGCGTCGTGCGATTCGTCCACCACAATGTGGTGTTTGCCGACAACGATGGTGTCGCCATCGTGCAGCGCGGCGCGCTCCACGCGCTGGTCGTTGACAAACGTGCCGTTCAGGCTGTTCAGGTCTTCGATCACCAGCCGGCCCGCTTCGGTGTAGATGCGCGCGTGGTAGTTGGAGACGGCCAGATTATCGATTGGGATATCGTTATCGGGCGCGCGGCCGATGGTCACGGCCCGGCTGCCGAGCGAGACTTCCCTGAGCACCGCGTCATCGAACTTGAGCAGCAGCCTACCCATGTCATTGACCTCCTCCCGAAGACGCTGCGTCAGATGGACCTCCGGCCCAGCGGCGCAGCCGCGCCAGCAGACCCTCGGAGCCAAGGCGCAGGTGAAGCACTACGACGGTGATGTTATCCTCCCCGCCGTTCTCATTGGCCAGCTCGACCAGCCGATCGGCGGCGGCCTGCGCTTCCGAGTGCGTGATCAGGTTGCTGGCGATTTCGGGATCGGTGACCATACGCGTGAGGCCGTCGGAGCAGAGCAGCACGGAGTCGCCATCGAGGAGGAGTTGCTCATCGGCATCCACTTCGACTTCCGGGCGCGTGCCCAGGGCTCGGATCAGCACGCTCTGCATGGTGCTGGTATCGGCTTGCTGCGGCGTGATCAGCCCGCGGCGCACCTGCTCGGCGACCAGCGAGTGGTCCAGAGTGAGCTGCTCGAGCACGCCGCCACGCAACAGGTATGCGCGGCTATCACCCACATGGGCCAAGCTCATGCGATGGCCGTCGAGCCAGGCGGCGAGGATGGTAGCGCCCATGCCGCGGTGCGCCGGATCGCTCAGCGCGGCTTCGTGAATTCTGTGATTGGCCAGATGCACCGCGCTTGCCAGACGATTGGTTTTGTCGGACAGGTCGGCGCGCGGCTCGCCCAGCAAGGGGATGGAGGGATTATTGGCCGTGTCCAGGCAGTGGGCGGCGATGGTTTCCACTGCCAGCGCGCTGGCGACTTCGCCGTGGGCCTCGCCCCCCATGCCATCGGAAAGCACAAACAGGTTGAGCGCAGGCACCAACCGGTAGCAATCCTCGTTGTTGCTGCGCACGCGCCCCACGTCGGTACGCGCGCCAATGTCAACGCGCAAGCGCAAACCTCAACCGTCTGGAGGGCTCAGAGAGAACCACCCACCTTCGATTCCCAAGAAAACCCCTCCGCCTCCGTGAGAGCAAGTGCTGCACCTGTTGGGTCCCAGAAGAGAAGCGGAACCTTTGGGCAGGCTAACAAAGAGGGGAGGCGCGTGCAAGAGCCGGGGCGCAATTGGTAACGTCTTAGGTCATTTAAGGTTGGGCAAGGCGGCTAGGCTCGACCCGTGGAATCCGGTATACTGAGTTGAGTCACGGCCCGCTACCTAAAATGCAGAGCAAGATGGAGATCTGGTACTGCGAAGGCTCCCCTGCGGCATCCCTAGCCCAGCAACTCGCCGGGCAGTACGCGCTCCGCGAATTGCCGAAGCCCGACTCCCAGCGCCCTTCCAAGGTCCACGCAGAGGTCACTTCTCAAGGAGAGTCCGAGCCGAATCCTGGTTTGGAGACCGACGGCCTGGCCGCCCTCGGCGCGAGCCACGCCGCGCACGCAGTTTGCCTGGCCGATCTGGAGCGAGATGACCTGGAAGCATTGCGCAAACTGGCGCGCGAGCAGCCGGGGGTGCGGCTGGTGGGCGTCGTGGCCGATGGACAGGGCGACAACAAGCGCCACAACGACGGGCTTGCCGACCCGGATATTTTTGTGTGTGTGCCTCAGGATGCCTCGCGCGCTCTGGTGGAGAAATTGATTGCAGCGGCGTTTGCCAATATCGAGCTGGCGGAGCGCGAACGCGCTGCGCGGGAAGAGTTGGCGCGGACCGAGCGCGAAATGGATGAGTTGAACCGCATTGGCGTGGCGCTTTCGGCCACGCGCGATGTCAACGCGCTGCTGGAGATGATTCTGGTGAAGTCGCGTGCCATCACCGGGGCAGATGCCGGCTCGCTCTACCTGGTCGAAGAAACGCCGGAGGGCGACCGACAGCTTCGGTTCAAGCTGACACAGAACGATAGCCGGCAATTTCCGTTCACCGAGTTTACGATGCCGATCAGCGAGGGCTCGATGGCGGGCCACGTCGCGCTCCACGGCGAGGTGATTCAAGTCGGCGACGCTTACACCTTGCTTGCCGAATCGGCCGCGCCAGAGCCCTACCAGTTTAATCCGAAGTACGACCAGGAGTCGGGCTACCGCACCCGCTCGATGCTGACGCTGCCGATGAAAAACGGCAAAGGGGAAGTGCTCGGGGTGCTGCAACTGATCAACTGCAAGAGCGACCCGGAGGCGCGCTTGACCAGCCTGGAGGCGGTGGAGCACGAGGTGCAGGCCTTTCCGGAGCGCGCCGTGCGACTCGCGCTTTCGCTGGCCTCGCAGGCTGCGGTAGCGTATGAGAACAGCCGGCTCTATCAGGACATCGAGACGCTATTCGAGGGCTTTGTGCAAGCGGCGGTAACCGCCATCGAGCAGCGCGACCCCACCACCTCCGGCCATTCGCAGCGCGTCTCGACGATGACGGTTGGCCTGGCGGAGACTGTGGACCGCGTTGATTGCGGCGCCTATGCGCGCATCTCCTTCAGCCGCGAGCAGATGAAGGAGATCCGCTACGCCGCGCTGCTCCACGATTTCGGCAAAGTGGGCGTGCGCGAGGAAGTGCTGACCAAGGCGAAGAAACTCTATCCGGCGCAGTTGGCGATGGTGCAAACCCGCTTCGACTACATCCGCAAGGAGCTCGAAGCAGGATACGCACGGCAGAAGCTGCTCTCTCTGCTCGAACACGGCCACGAAAAGGCACTGGCCGAAATCGAGCGCCTGGACCAAGAGTACAAGCGCCGACTGGCGGAGATGGACGACTACTTTCAGTTTATCCTCCAGGACATTGCGCGGCGGAAGTATCGCGACCCGCGCGGCGTCGAGCACAACCTGCTGACGCCGGAAGAAGTGCGCTTCCTCTCCATTCCCCAGGGCAGCCTCGACCCGGACGAGCGGCACCAGATCGAATCGCACGTGGTGCACAGCTTCAATTTCCTGATGCAGATTCCCTGGACCAAAGAGATTAGGGGAATTCCCATGATCGCCCGCGCGCACCACGAGAAACTCGACGGCTCTGGTTACCCGTACAAGCTCAAGAGCGACGAGATCCCGCTCCAGGCCAAAATCATGACTATCTGCGACATGTTCGATGCCCTTTCGGCCTCCGATCGCCCCTACAAGAAAGCGGTGCCGGTCGAGCGCGCCCTCGATATCTTGGCGATGTCGGTGCGCCAAAACGAACTCGACCTCGCCTTATTCCAGCTTTTCCTCGACGCCAAGATCCACCAGCTCACCCTGACGCGCCCCTAACCTGCCCTCGTTTTCTGAGCCGGTCAGCAAGAAGAAACCGGGCATTTAGAGTCCCCGGCGACCCCAGTCTTAGTCAATCAGATGCTTAAAAGTGGGAGCTCGTCACGATCGTGAACTTTCATGCGGGGATGTTCGTATACTCCCGTGTCGTAACATAGGGCTATTTCGGAACCGGCCCTAGATCGGAAACGTGAACGCAGTGATGCAGATAACTCGACGGACCGTGTGCGCGGGACTCCTTGCCAGCTTAGTGACAACGTTTGCAGGAGCTCAGGCAACGCAAAGCCCGGGCGCGACCGTTCTCCCCTCTGACGCAAGAAGATGGCATCGGCATCGTGATCGGCGTGGTCGGACCCCAAGGCCGTAGCGTCATCTCGTACGGCCATCGCAGCCAGGGAGACCCGCGACCGTTGGATGGCGACACCGGTTTTGAGATTGGCTCGGTGACCAAAGTTTTCACCGCATTCTTGCTCGCTGACATGGTCCGAAAGGGTGAAGTCGCGCTCGCGGACCCGGTCGCGAAGTATTTGCCCGCGGTCAAGATCCCCGAACGGAACGGCCGTTCGATCACGCTCTTGGATTTGGCGACTCATACCTCAGGTCTCCCGTTCATGCCCGATGAGTTGCCCGCTTTCGACGATCCAGCCGCAACGAAATACGGCACTGCGCAGCTCTATCAGTTCCTGGCGCACTACCACCTGCCGCGCGACATCGGGGCCGAGTGGGACTATTCAAACATCGGTTACTGGATTCTGGGACAGGCCCTCGCTTCTCGGACCGGCACGGATTACGAGAGCCTGTTCCGGACGCGCGTCATTGCCCCGCTAAAATTGAAGAGCACCGCCATTATTCTGTCACCGAAGTTGAAGGCGAAGCTCGCAGTCGGCCACAATGCCGTTTTGCAGCCATCGCCGTCCATGTCCACTGTCCCGGGGTACGCGTCTATGTTGGACGTCCTCAGCCTCGTTTCAACAGCTAATGACTTGTTGACATTCCTCTCTGTGGCTATGGGCTACGAAAGTTCGCCGCTCGCACCCGCGATGGCCTCCATGCTGAACACGCGCCGTCCGATGCCACAGCCCGGGAGTGAGCAAGCGCTGGGCTGGGTGGTCATAGGTGAGAGTGACAACCAGTTGATCATCCACGATGGCGGCACGCTCGGGTTTGCCAGTTCTGTGGCTTGGGATCCAAAGAGACGGGTTGGCGTTGTCGTGCTCTCGAACCAACTGGGAGGCGTCAGCGACATCGCGCGTCACCTGCTGCGGCCGGATGTCCCGTTAGAGAGACCGACGGCCACCAAGCGCACTGAGATAGCGCTTAATTCGGCGGTTCTTGACACTTACGGGGGCCGGTATGAAGCGCAGGGCGAGGGGATATTCATCATCGTTCGAGAGGGTGACTTCCTGACGATCCAACTGCCAGCTGACTGGGGACTTCCGAAAATGCGCCTCCATCCGGAAAGCCTACGGGACTTTTTCGCTGCGGAGCTTCCCCTCCGGGTCACGTTTCAGACCGACGGTGACGGACGCGTGAATGGACTGCTGGTCCACCCCCCGCGCGGACAAAAGGCCATACCCGCGAACAGAATAAGCTCGGATAAGTAAAACGAGAGAACCACGAAGATCCCTCTTAATACGGAGCCGCAGTGTCTCAACTATATTCTGTCTGGAAAGACGCTCGTGAACTGTGAGGCGGATGCGAGAGGACCGATGTGACACGTCGTCTTACGAGAGAGACCCTAAAAGCGATAGAATCGGGAACATGATTCGCGCAGGCAAAATTTGCATCCCAATGGTCGTGCGCGCCAGAAGGTTAGCACACAAACTCCTGGTGGCGGCCGCGGTGTGGACGACGGTGCTGTCTGCCTGCGTTGCGGCCGCGCAGGATCCGCCGAAGACAGCAACGCGTCCAACGTGGACTGCACAGGCAACAGCTCCGGGATCGACACAAGGGCAGACGCCGCCGGGGGCAGGGGAGACAGTTCCGCGCAAAGCGCAGGGAAAGGCTCCCGCGAAGCGGCCCACGAAGCCGGCCAGTTTGGCTCCAGGCGCCACAATCCTACTGGCAACGAAGTTGGTGGCTGGACAACGAGCGACGCTCGCCGTGCTGGATGCCGCGGGCCGCCTGATGCCTGGGGCCGTCGTCGAGTTCACCGGGGGCGAGCGGGTGACCACCGACCAGACCGGCCGCGCGGCCTTCACGGCGCCAGTGGAGCCCGGCGTGCTGCTGGCGCGGCTGGTGGACCACAATGCAAACGCCTCGACCACGGTGATTGCGCCCGCGCCAAACCTGCCCGACGGAGTGCAGGTGCTCGATTACCCTCGGGTTATCTCTGTTTCCGACCGTTTTGTCATAGATGGCTTCGGCTTTCGCGGCGATGCCGACGCAAACCGCATCTTGTTGGGCGACCGACCAGCCCTGGTGATGGCAGCGTCGCCGACTGCGCTCGTCGTTATGCCAGGGCCGGACGCGGAGGAGGGGCCGGCGCAACTAGTGGTTGAAGTGGGCGGGCGGAGTCCAGGCCCGGTGCCGGTGACACTGGTATCGCTGAGGGTGATGGCGCCGAAAAAGGAGCTACTCCCGGGCGAGAAAGGCAAACTGATCGTGCGCGTGCGCGGCACCGACCAGCGCTTGGTGATCGAAGCGCGCAACCTCTCGCCCCGGGTAGTCGGGCTGTCCAAAGGCAACGTGCAGCGCGTGGCCTCGAGCGGCGGCGCGGCCAACTTCGCTGAGATCGATATGCACGGCCTCCGCGCGGGAGACTTTTCTGTCAGCGTGCGCCTAGTGCCGGTCGCAGTCGGTTTGCCGGACGTGGAGGCCGCGCGGCAGCATTTGCTCGTCGCGCGGAGGCTCGCGACCGGAAATTGGCAGGGGCGATTGGACCGCCTTCTCCGCCGGCTCGAGCGCGACCCGCAAGACGCATTGCAGCTTCGGAACGAGCTCGAAAAGATGCTAGCCGAAAAACCGGAAGGCGAGTTTGGGCGGATGATTGAAGCGGCCTGGCGGGAACTGCTCAAACACTGAGGGTGCCGCGCCGGAAGCGGCCACCGAAGAACATAGAGCGCAGTCAGTCCCTAGTGGCGGCTTCGACGGTTTTTGGAGGAGCTTCCGGCAGGGCGCCTTGCGCCATCTGATCGAGCGCGTTGCGCGCCCGCTCGAGTTTGCCGTCGGCGTCGGTATAGCTCTGCTGCGCGTTGCGCAGGTGGGTGCCAAGCCTATCGTATACTTCGGCGAATGTGTCCAACTGTTTGCTGAGTCCGGCCAGGCTGGCGAGCAGGCGTCGCGCGTTTTCTTCGACCTGGATCCCGCGCAGGCCCATCAAGAGGATATTGAGGTGCGCATAGAGGCTGTTGGGAGAAACGGGCACGACCCCCTTGCCGCGGCAGTAGGCGTCCAGCGGCGCCCCCTTGGCATCCGCGGTCATCAGCAGCTCGTAGTAGACGCCTTCTGAAGGAACAAACATCAGGGCCATGTCGAGCGTGCCCTCGTCGGGCCGAATGTACTTCTTGGCGATGGAGTCGGCATGCAAGCGCACGGCCTGAGCAAAACCCTTGCGCGCGTCCTCTCCCTGTTCCGCCATTCTGCGGTAGTCATCCAGCGGGAACTTGGAATCAACGGGCAGGAGTTTGTCGCGGAAGCGGAGGACAGCATCGACAACCTCACCGGTGGCGAAGCGATGCTGAAGCTCGTAGCCGGCCTGCGGCAGTGCATCGCTGAGCATGCGCTCGAGCGCTACCTCGCCGAGCGAGCCGCGCGTCTGTGCCCCGCCCAGAACCAGCTCAATCGTGCGCGCCGCCCCGGAAAGCTCGCGCCCGGCCTGCTGTACCTCGCCCAGTTGCTGGCGGATCGTGCCCAGCATTTCGGTAGATTCCGCTAGTCGCGCGGCCACTGC
>QHYU01000038.1 GCA_003224235.1 Acidobacteriota bacterium | reverse complement strand
CGATCTCGGCCGGGGTGACCGTTTATGTTGCCGCGTCGGACCTGATGCCCGAGGTCAATCGCGAACCGGGCGTGCGCATGGCGCTGGTGGTCTTCCTGGGCGCCGCGGTGATGTTTGCGCTACACCGAATGTTTCGCTTGTAGTGCCGATATTCTCGCCGGTATCCCAACGCGCCACGGAAGGGCAGGCAGCCCCGCTTTCGCCCGCTTTCGGCTGGTGCCCGGCCGGGCAACAGATTGCAGCCGCAGGGAACACTCTGCCAGTGCAACTTTTTACCTCCCAGTGGGTTCGATACAATGTGGAGGCTATGGCCAGGTCAGACGTCCAACTCATGACTGCACCGCATGGTGCGCAACTCGACGGAAGCGGAGGATCTGGCGCAGGAAGTTTTCCTGCGCGTCTACCGCGCGCGAAAGCAATACGCGCCCAGCGCCAAGTTCACCACGTGGCTTTTCCGCATCGCCACCAACCTGGCGCTGAACGCCCTGCGCGATGGCCGCTATCGCCGGATGGAGGTCTCGCTGGACCAGCCAGCCGAGGCCGGCGAGTCCGGAGATTCGGAGCAGGCGGCCATACAATTGCCCGACGGGCGGCCCGGTGTCGAACAGCAACTGGTGGCCCGCGACCGCGCCGCAATCATCCGCCGCGCCATTGAGGCGCTACCGGAAAAGCAGCGCGCGGCTGTGCTGCTGCACAAGTACCATGAACTGGAGTACGCCGAAATCGGGCGGATTCTGGACTGTTCGGAAAGCGCGCTAAAGTCGCTGCTGTTTCGCGCGTATGAAACCCTGCGGATCGAGCTGGCACCGTTGGTGACGCCGGACGCAGTTACCGCCGAGCCCCGCTCGGCACAGCCCGCGAGCAAGTGAGCGACGTCGAGCAACGGAAGGAAGACAGCAATGAACTGCGGACAGATGGAAAACCGACTGATTGCCTACCTGGACGGGAAGGCCAACCGCACGGAGCGGCGCGAGGTGGAAGCGCATCTGGCTGCCTGCGCGGCCTGCCGGACCCGTGCGGAGGAGTTTCGACTTCTGTGCGGCGTGCTGGATGAGGTGCCGATGAAGGAACCCTCGCCGGCCTTCGACGCCCGTTTGCGCGCGCGTCTCGCTGCCGAGCCACCGCGGCGCAGCTTTTGGGCTTGGCTCGCACCTTCGCCGCGCCTCGCGTTCGCAGCTTCTATGCTCCTGGTGGCGTCGGTGTGGATCTCTTCGCTTCCGCAGGCCCCGCGGCAGGATTCTGTCACGCCCAACGCGGACGCGGAATTCCGAATGATCAAGGACTTGCCGGTGTTGGAAGATTACGATGTGCTCGCCAATTTTGAGGCACTTTCGGAGCTTCCAGCGCAGCCATCGGCCGAGAGCAAGGATATGTAATGCGAGCGTTGGGACTCCAATTCGCGCGCTCTCTGGCCCTCCTCATGGCCTTGTTCATAGTCCTGCCTGCCGTGGCGCAGCCAGGTACCGGGCGCGGAAAGGGTCGCGGAGACCACCATGCGGGCGCCAACCATGAGCGCCGCGATTCGGTTGCGCGTCCCGAGGCGGAGAAAAGGCGAGAGCACGAACTGGGCAAAATGCAGGGCGTGCCTCCAAACTGGATGGAGCGGCTGCGCGATATGTCGCCGGAGGCGCAGGAACGCTTCCTGAATAACAACGAGCGGTTCAAGAACTTACAGCCGGAGCGCCAGGCGCAGATTCGCAGACGCCTACAGCATTGGAACAGCCTGACCCCGGAACAGCGGCAGGCTGTCCGCAACCGCGAGGAACGTTGGCGACACCTTACCCCCCAGCAGCAGCAACATATACGCGCTCAACTTCTGCCCCAATGGCAGCGACTCTCGCAGGATCGTCGGCAAGCCATCCTGCGACGCTTGCATGCACTCCACGGCATGAGCGAATTTGAGCGTGCGGCGAAGTTAAACGACGAGACCTTCCTCAGCGGGCTGAATTCTGAAGACCGCAGCATGCTACGCGAGCTGAGCAACCTCCGCGTCGGCGCGAACCCCGAGCCACCGCAGGATAATCCGGAGCCGAATTAGAAAGCCCATCAGCTCCCCCGCCCGTAACTTTTAGAACCAGTCGTTGAGGGCAGAACAACAGCTCGACTAGAACTTGTTGCTTGAGACCCCGTGGGTACCACCTGTAGTGTGCTCTCTTCTGTTTCAATTTGGTTCACGTAAATTTTTCCACAGAATTTTGAAATCAGTGCGGATTTCGCTTGACAAGAAGAACGACGTGTCTACAATCGTGGCACAAAGTGGGAGAAAGTGGCAAAAAGTGTAGCGCTGTGGTGAAAATGAGTTCGGCATCGCTCTTTCTTGGTGGGTTTCTAAATGCTGCGGGGAAACTACCCGGCGAAGGTGGACGAGAAAGGCAGGCTAAAGATCCCGGCGGCCTTCTTGGAGACGCTCAAAGAGCACGGCGAGCGCTTCTACGTCACCAGCGAGAACGGAGACTACGTGCGGATCTACCCGATGCAAGTGTGGAGCGAAATCGAGGAGAAGCTGGCACGGCTCTCCTCGCACAACCGAACCAAGCAGAAATTTCTCACCCGCGCCAACTATTTCGGCCAAGTCGTGGAGATGGACGGGCAGGGCAGGGTGCTGATTCCGCCAGTACTCCGGGAAGCCGCGCAGATGAAGGGTGAAGTGGACGTGCTGGGAAACCTGACGTACCTGGAAGTTTGGAATCATGCGCGGTTCCTGAAAAACCTGAACAAGAGCCCGATTACTCCGGAAGACGAGAAGATCCTGGACGATCTAGGCATTTAGTTGAATGCGTTGCATACGCCTGTTCTGGCGGATCGCGTTGTCGAGTGGCTGCGGATTCGGCCAGAAGGGGCGTACATCGATACGACGGTCGGCCTCGGAGGCCACGCCCTGGAAATCGCCCGGCGGCTGACTACGGGGCGCCTGCTGGGGATTGACTGTGATCAACGAGCACTCGAGATCGCGCGGGAGCGTTTGAGGGCGTACCAACGGCAGGTGATTCTGGTGCACGCAAACTTTTCACGAATCGATGAGGTCGCCCACGGGTTGAGGTTTCCACCGGCGAACGGCCTGCTAGCCGACTTGGGCGTTTCGAGCCTGCAATTGGACAGTCCCGAGCGCGGCTTCTCGTTCCGTAGTGCAGGGCCGCTGGACATGCGCATGGACGCGGACGAAGCGTCAACCGCGGCAGAGATTGTGAACTACTGGCCGGAGAAAGAGCTGGCCGACCTGCTCTATCGCAAAGGCGAAGAGAGGGATTCACGCAGAATCGCCAGGGGAATTGTTCGGGGGCGCCCCATCCGGGACACCGAACACCTGGCAACGGTTGTGGCAGGGGCCCGAAGAAATAGGGGAAGGCAGAAACTGCATCCCGCGACAAAAACGTTTCTGGCGCTGCGGATTGCGGTGAATCGAGAGTTGGAGGAACTCGGGCAGTTTCTTTCTCGGGCACCTGCCACGCTTGCCTTTGGAGGACGTTGGGTAGTGCTGAGCTACCATTCGCTCGAAGATCGCCTGGTGAAGCAGGAATTCCGGCGCCTCGAGCGCGAAGGCGTGTTGAGGATCCTGACCAAAAAAGTCGTCGTGCCCCCAGCCGAAGAGGTCCGTGCCAACCCGCGCGCGCGGAGCGCAAAGATGCGCGTCGCGGAGAAGATCACGCCGCAGGACCCGGTGGCGGGGAAGACGATCCTATGACCGAATTCTATACCCTCAAGCGAATTGACAATTCTCGGCTGGTGCGTACGGGCGGGCCCGATCGTTTGCGCGAGTGCTGCCGGCTGGTGGCGCTGGGCGGGGTGCTGGCAGCGATGGCCTTGGTCTACGCCTGGCAGCATTTCCACTGCCTCCAGTTGAGTTACCAACTGGAAGAACTAAAGGCCGAGCGAGCGCAGGTCGTGGAACTCAATCAGCGGCTCCGGCTGGAAGTGGCCGGCTTGCGGGCGCCCATGCGCATCGACGTCATCGCTCGCCGCCAACTGGGGCTAACGGTTCCGCCGCCCGGTCGGGTGGGCCCACTGGAAGGGCCGAGCGAAACCGTGCTGGCGCAGGCGCGGGTGACGGCGCTGGCGGCCAGGTAAAATTCACCTCGGAGCAATCGTGCGTCCAGCGGTCAACAACGTGTTGAGGCTGCGCCTCAGTCGGTGACCGGCGGGGGCGCTCGGTTGAAAATGTACACTTTGTAGTCTGGAGTTCCCGGCGAAAACCCGGTAGAAGCAATGCCCCTGCGTAGTCCCCGCGTCCGATTGTTGATGGTGGCCGTTCTAGCGATGCTGTGGATGGGGGCAACGCTGGCCCGCCTCGGCTACCTCCAGCTTGTCTGCTACAGCGACTATCTGGCCCGCGCTCAACGCCAGCAACAGCGCATCGTCGAAATCAGCCCCAAGCGCGGCGCGATTTACGACCGCAACATGCGGGAGCTCGCCATGAGCGTTCAGGTGGAGTCCTGCTTTGCGGTGCCCGCAGAGATCGCCAACCCAGAAATGGCGGCGCGGCTGCTCTCCGGTGTGCTCGGCGTCCCCCCGGAAGAGATCGAGACACGGCTCTCGACTTCGCGCGCGTTCGTGTGGATTGCTCGAAAGCTTTCGGTGGAGAAGGCGGCGCGGATTGCCGCGCTCAACCTGCGCGGAATTTACTTTCAGAAGGAAAATCAGCGCTTCTATCCCAAGCGGCAGCTTGCGGCGCATGTGCTGGGCTACGTGGATATCGACGAAAAGGGACTGGCCGGCATCGAATATGCTGTGGACGAGCAAGTGCGCGGCAAGGCGGGAAAGATGCAGGTCGTTGCTGACGCCCGCCGGCACTGGTTCGACCGCACCGAAAAAGCCCCGGATGCCGGCTCGAGTGTGGTGCTAACGCTGGACGAAGAGATCCAATACATCGCCGAGCGAGAACTGGCGACAGCGGTGAGCCAAACCCGTGCGCAGGCGGGAAGCATTGTGGTGCAGGACCCCAATTCGGGCGCGCTGCTGGCCGTGGCGAACTGGCCGCCGTTCAATCCAAACGCAGTGGCCGAGAGTTCGCCGGAAGCGCGCATCAATCGCGCTATCGGCGCGCTCTACGAACCCGGCTCGACATTCAAGCTAGTCGCGCTGGCGGCAGCACTTGAAGAGGGAATCGCCCGCCCTGAGGAAGTGATCGACTGCCAGATGGGTGCGATCTACATCGCCGGGCATCGCATCCGCGACCACAAGGCCTTCGGCCTGCTCAGTTTGACTGAAGTGCTAGCCCACTCGAGCGATGTCGGAGCGATCAAGCTCGGCCTGCGCCTGGGCGCTCCCAAGTTGTACGAGTATATCCGCGCCTTTGGCTTCGGCAGGCCGACCGGCGTGGACTTGCCCGGCGAGAATCATGGGCTGCTGCGGCGGGTGGAGAACTGGTCTGCGATTTCGATCGGCGCGGTGTCGATGGGGCAAGAGGTGGGCGTCACCCCGGTGCAACTGGTGACGGCCATGTCGGCGATTGCCAATGGCGGGCTCCTCTACCACCCGCACGTAGTGCGGGAGCTGCGCCGGGGCGAGCGTGTGGTTGCGCTGGAACAGCCCGCGCCGCAGAGGGTAGTGCGACCCACGACTGCGGCGACACTGCGCCGCATGCTCGAAGCAGTGGTGCTCGAGGGCACGGGCAGGCTGGCGCGCTTGGAGGGTGTAACCGCGGCTGGGAAGACAGGCACAGCGCAGAAGATTGACCCGACTAGCGGTCGCTACTCGCGAACGCAACACATCGCGTCGTTTGTGGGGTTTGCGCCGCTCAACACTCCGGCTGTTACCGTATTAGTGGTGCTGGATTCACCAGTGGGGCCTCATGAAGGCGGGCAGGTTGCCGCGCCCGTCTTCAAGCGCTTGGCCGAGCAAGTACTTACTTATCTCGATGTGCCGCGAGATGTCCGGATTTCGCCGAAAATGCAGCCCACTGGAAATCAAAGAGGACCGGAGCAGCTTGAGGCCGATCTCAGCGATTTCGACCCGGTTCAGGTGACGACAAGTGCAAGGGAAGATGCCTCGACCCCCGAGCCTGCTTTGCACCCGACGCTCACCGCTTCGACCGAGCTGGCTGCGGAGGAGGACCTTACTGTGCCGGGTTTCCGAGGTAAGAGCGTTCGCGATGTCACCGAGGAGTGCCTGCGGTTGGGCTTCACCCCTGTTCTGGTTGGCACGGGGGTTGCGGTGGAACAGAGTCCGGAGGCCGGAACCACGGTCCGCCGTGGTAGTCGCCTGACGGTGCACTTTGCACACTCGGCTTCGACCAGAGTTGTATCTGGCGGAGGAAATACATTTGCCTGGTAAGATAAAAGCGGAGCCGGCTTTAAGAGGCGGCCCGCCGCATCTCATATTGGAAAGTTCGGGAATGAAGCTCCGGGACCTACTGGTCGGGGTCAATCCCACCCAGTCCATCAGGAACGCCGAGGTCGAAATCACTTCTCTGGCCTACGATAGCCGCCAGGCGGGACCCGGCTCTTTCTTCTTCGCGATTCGTGGCGAGAAGACGGATGGCAACCGGTTCGTCTTCGACGCCGTCGAGCGCGGCGCGCGGGCCATCGCCAGCGAGTTGCCGCGGCCGTGGAACCCGCAGTGGGGTGTGATGTATGCCAATGAACTCGCGCACGGCATTGTGGCCCCGAAGCATGTGCCGGACAATGTGGAATGGATCCAGGTTGCTGATGCGCGCAAGGCCCTAGCCATGGTTGCGGCGACCTTCTACCGGCGCCCGGCCCAAGCGTTGAAGCTGGTCGGCGTCACCGGCACCAATGGGAAGACAACGACGACTTATCTAATCGATTCGATTGTTCGCGCGGCTGGGCACGAGCCTGGCCTTTTTGGCACGATCGCCTATCGCACTCCGCGATCGAGCCGCATGGCCACGACTACAACTCCGGAATCACTCGATCTGCAAGGTTTTCTCGCCGAGGTGCGCGATGCGGGCGGCACGCATGCGGTGCTGGAGGTGAGTTCGCATGCCCTGGCGATGGATCGCGTTTGGGGCTGCCCATTTGCCGTCGCTGTCTTCACCAATTTGACCCGCGATCACCTGGACTTTCACAAGACCTTTGAAGACTACTTTGCCGCCAAGCGCCGCCTGTTTGAGGGCACCGGCTGCGGGGCCCCGGCGGTCGGCGTGGTCAATACCGAGGATCCCTACGGCCCGCGCCTGGCCGCGCTGGCGGCGCGGACGTTGACCTACGGCCTGAAAAACGGCGCGGACGTAACTGCCAAGAGGTTCGCGCTCTCGTTCTCCGGGCTGGAGTTCGTCGCGCAGACGCCCGCAGGAAAAATCGAAGTGCGCTCGCGTCTGGTGGGGCGCATCAATGTGTACAACATCCTGGCGGCGATCGGCGCGGCGATCGGGCTGGGGATCGAGCGCGAGGCCATCGAAGCGGGTATCCGGCAACTCGAGAGCGTGCCGGGGCGGTTCGAGCGCATCGACCTGGGCCAGCCCTACCTGCTCGTCGTCGATTATGCGCACACCGACGAGGCGCTGCGTAACCTGCTGGCCACCGCGCGGGAGCTCAACGCCTCCGGGCGCATCATCACCTTGTTTGGCTGTGGCGGCGACCGCGACCGCGCCAAGCGCCCGCTGATGGGCGAGGCGGCCGGGCGCGCGAGCGATATTGTCGTGCTCACCAGCGACAACCCGCGCAGTGAAGACCCACTGCGGACTATCAACGATGCGGTGGTGGGCTTGCAGAAGGCCAACGCGAAGTACTTGGTTGAACCCGACCGCGCAGTTGCGATCGAGCGCGCTCTCGACCAGGCGCGGCCCGGCGACATCGTGTTGCTGGCCGGCAAGGGCCACGAGACTCACCAGGTGCTGCGGGACCGCACCATTGATTTCGATGACCGCGAAGTGGCGCGCCGCATCCTGCGCCAGCGCGGATTCGGCTCCCAGGGGCATAAAGCCTAACGCCCCGGCGCGGTTGGCGGCGGAACCCGGAATGCGGAAACATTTCTCATTCCGGAATTGAACTAGGACGTTGTGCAAGGGATCCCCTAGACCGGTGAGGTCCAGCCCATTCACGGTGAACCCATTCAGGGTGAACCCGTTAAGGACGTTATGCGGTGGACGATTGACGAAGTAGCTCGGGTTCTGAGTGTCGCGCCTCCCGTGGCGCTCGACCCCCTGACTCGGCTGGCCGGTGTCTCGATTGATTCTCGCACGATTGGTGCCGGGGAGCTGTATGTTGCCATACACGGACTGCGGCACGATGGACACGCTTTTGTGGAGTCAGCTCTGGCCCGAGGGGCACTGGCCGCGGTGGTGGAACCCCGCCGGTTGGCGGAATACCCAGAGGGAATCCGGGGAAAACTTCTTCCGGCCGAAGACACCCTAGCGGCACTACAGCGGCTGGCGCAGGCGGTACGGCGCCGCTGGGGTCGCCGCCTGGCCGGAGTCGCCGGCTCGGTCGGCAAGACCACTACCAAGGAGATATTGGCGGCGCTGCTGGCCGCGCGATTCCGCGTTCTGAAGTCCGAAGGCAATCTGAACAACGAATACGGTGTGCCGCTCACGCTGCTGCAGCTGGAGGATGCGCACGAGTCTGCGGTGGTCGAGATGGGGATGTCGCACCGCGGCGAGCTGGCCCGACTGGCAGAGATCGCAGAGCCCGAAGTCGGTGTGGTGACCCGCGTGGCCATCGAGCACCTGGAGTTTTTCTCTTCGGTGGACGAGATCGCGCTGGCGGAACGTGAGTTGATCGAACACCTGGTGGGCCCCCGCCCGGTGGCGGTGCTCAATGCCGATGACGAGCGCGTCGCGCGCTTCGCGGGAGTTGCGCGGGGCGAGGTGATTTGGTTTGGCTACGGCTCAGCAGCGCAGTTCCGGGCGGAGGCCATTGAGGATCGCGGCGCCGAAGGCACGGCATTTGATTTCGTCTGGCCCACGGGTTGCGCGCGGCTCGCGCTGCCTTTGGTGAGTCGTCATAACGTGACTAATGCGCTGGCCGCGCTCGCAGCGGCGAGTATCTGGGGCGTCGGCGCCGCCGAGGCGGCGCACGTCTTTCCCCGGCTGGCGCCGGCGGCGATGCGCGGTGAAGTGCTGCGGTTTGATGCCGGTTTCACCGTTCTGAACGACTGCTACAACTCCAGCCCCACAGCGCTCGCTTCGATGATCCATTGGCTTGCCGCTACGCCCGGCTATCGCCGCCGCATCCTGGGTGCCGGAGAAATGCTTGAGCTGGGCCCGGCCTCGCCCGAGTTGCATCGCGAAGCCGGCCGCGTCGCGGCCGCCGATGGGCGGATCGACTGGATTTTCGGCGTTCAGGGCGAGGCCGCGAGCCTCCTCCGCGGGGCTGTCGAGGCGGGTTACCCCGAGACGCGCACGCGGTTCTTCGCTTCATCGGAAGAAGCCGCGCAATTCCTCGCTGACTTCGTGACCCCGGGCGACCTGCTGCTAGTCAAAGGCTCGCGCGGCGTCCATATGGAGCGCATTGTGGAAGCGCTCAAGTCCGGCCACGCCCCAGCCGCCACACTGGCCGATGCCGGTGCGACAGGGCCAGCCCCGAAGGAGTGCGGCTGAGATGCTCTACTACCTGCTCTACCAGGTGCTGCAGCCCTATTTCAAGCCGTTGAATGTCTTTCGCTACATCACGGTACGGACGGCCTACGCCAGCTTGACCGCGCTGTTTCTTGGCCTGCTACTGGGTCCATGGGTGATCCGCACCTTGCGCGAATTGCAGATCGGCCAATTCATCCGCGAAGAAGGTCCGGAGCGGCACCAGATCAAGGCCGGGACGCCGA
>QHYU01000073.1 GCA_003224235.1 Acidobacteriota bacterium | reverse complement strand
CTGACCCCTTTTAACCTTCAACTCTCAAGTGTCATCGCCCGCCGCTTGCCACGCTTACCCCTGACACCTGCTCCGCCGGGGACCGCCGCTTCGCGCCTGAGGTGGGCGCTCCGCGCTAGTGCGTGGCGCTCGCGCCCAACTGTTTGGCGAACCACTCGACGTTGCGCTGGCCCACATCGAGCACAAGCTTCGGCTCCCGCGGCCCGTGCGGTGTCCGCGGATAAGTGACCATCTTCACCGTAACTCCTTGCCGCTTGAGCGCGTTGTAGAGCTCGTAGCCCTGGGAGATCGGCACACGCTCGTCGGCTTCGCCGTGCTGGATTAAAGTGGGGGTTGAGGCTCCCTTGATGTTGTACATAGCCGAATGCGCGCGGTAGATTTCAAGGTTGTCCCAGAATTCCGCGCCCATGTAGTCGGGGATGAAGCCAGGGATATCCGCGGTGCCGGTGAAGCTCACCAGGTTGGTCACTCCCGCTCCCACCGAGGCGGCCTTGAAGCGCTTGGTCTGTGTGATGATCCAGGAGGTCATGTACCCGCCATAGCTCCAGCCCATCACGCCCAGCCGCTCCGGGTCGGCCACTCCCATGGCGATGACTTTGTCCACGCCGGCCATCAGGTCCTGGTAGTCGCCGCCGCCCCAATCCTTGTAGTTGGCGTAGCGGAATTTCTTGCCGTAGCCCGACGAGCCGCGGGGGTTGGCGCGCAGTACGGCGTAACCCTGCGCCGCGAACGCAGCCGTCGGGTACAGCGACCGGTTGGCGATGAAACTCTGCACGAACACGCCCGTGGGCCCGCCGTGAATCACCATCACCAGCGGGTAGTGTTTTCCTTTCTCGTAGCCAACTGGGTAGGTGAGCAGCCCTTCGACCTCCGTGCCGTCACTCGATTTCCACCGCACAACTTCGGTGTGCCCGAGCGGATGGTGGGGCAAGTCCACATTGGCTCGACTCACTTGCACCGGCGCAAAGCGGTCCAGGCGCGTAACGTACGCTTCCGGCGCGTGCTCGGCAGTTTGGGCGGTGAAGCCCGCCATCATGCGCGAGGAATTCAGATTGACGGTCCCCAGGACGCGGTCGCCCGCGTCGAGATCCACCGGCGCGCCTCCATCGACCGGCAGCGCCGAAAGCCGTGTGACCGTGCCGCGGACCTCGCTGCAGTAAACCGACTTGCCGTCGGCCGACCAGCCGGCCAAGGTCGGCTGGCGGTCGAAAGTCTCCGCGAGCTCGCGAGGTTTGCCGCCTGTAGCCAGAACCACAAATATCGTCGAACTAAAACCCCATGTGGGTGGAATGTCGGTCGCGACGTAGGCAATCCAACGCCCGTCGGGCGAATAGAGTGGGGAAGTCTCCGCCGCGCCAGTGCGCGCCAGGGGCTTCACCTCGCCAGTGGCCACGTCCACCGTCGAGATGCTGGCCAGTGGCCAATCGTTGACCCGCGGCGTGGGCGTGCGCGTGAAAACGATCGTCTTGCCGTCCGGCGACCAGTCAAAGTCCTGGTCGTTGAAGCTGCCACCGACGCTGAAATCGCCCTTGGTCAACTGGCGCGGCGCGCGCTTCCCCTCGGCATCTTTTTCGATCGGGACAACCCAGAGACGGTTCATCTTGAGGTTTTCGTCCACCACCTTCGCGTCGTTCTTTTCTTTCTTGGCTTTTTCCTCCGCCTCGGTGGGCGGGTCAGGCATTACGAAGGCGACCCATTGGCCGTCGGGCGACCAATGAAAGCCGCCTGCGTCGGACTTCAGATCGGTCAGTTGTTCGGCCTCGCCGCCATCGGCGCGGATCAGCCAGAGGTTGTTCTTTTCCGTCCGGCGCGAGGCAAATGCGATCCAGTGTCCGTCCGGCGACCATTGCGGGTTGTTGCAGGATTTTTCACCGTAGGTGAACTGGAAGCTGATCGAGCCGTACGCGTTGGCCATATGGATGTGCGTTAGCATCTCGCTCTTCTCTCCGGCCATCACTGGCTGGGTCACGGTGAAGACGACCCGGCGCCCGTCGGGGGAGACCCGCACATCGCCTACGGACTTCACTTTCATCATCTCCGCCGGAGTCCATCCCGCTGGCTGAGCTTTCGCCTCCTTCGGCGGTTCTTGCGGCAGCGCCACCAGGCGCGCTTGCACGGCAAGGAACACACAAAGGAAAGGCACGATCCTCATCCAAAGTATCTTCTTCATCGCCATCTCTCTCCTAGCACGCGCCGCACGGCACCGGGAAGGTCACGCTACAGCATCTGCCGCAAAACGTAGGGCAGGATGCCGCCGTGGCGGTAATACTGGACCTCTTCAGGGGTATCGGCCCGGGTCACAACCGTAAAGCTTTCTTCTTTGCCGCTGTCATCGGTCGCGCGGACGCGCAGGGTTCGGCGAGGTTCGAGTGCCGCTATCCCTTCGATGTGGTAGCGCTCGAAACCCGTCAGTCCCAGCGAGTCGCGCGTTTCGCCGGGGCGGTACTCGAGCGGCAGCACGCCCATGCCCAGCAGGTTGCTGCGGTGGATGCGTTCAAAGCTTTCCGCAATCACCGCGCGCACACCGAGCAGTCGCGTTCCCTTGGCCGCCCAGTCGCGTGAGGAGCCTGAACCGTACTCCTTTCCGGCCAGCACAACGAGCGGCACCTTTTCTTCCTGGTAGCGCATCGCCGCGTCGTAGATGGTCATCTTCTCGCGCTGGGGCAGATGCGCGGTCCAGCCGCCCTCGGTCCCTGGCGCAAGCTGATTCCGCAGGCGGATGTTGGCAAACGTGCCGCGCATCATCACTTCATGATTGCCGCGCCGCGCGCCGTAGGAATTGAAGTCAGTGGGCTTGACGCCCTGCGCGATCAGGTACTTGCCGGCAGGGCTGTCGGCCGGGATGGAGCCTGCCGGCGAGATGTGATCGGTGGTAACGCTATCACCCAGCATCGCCAGCACGCGGGCGCCGAGGACATCCTCGAGCGGCGCGGGAGTCCGCGGCATGTTCTCGAAGAACGGCGGGAGCTTAATGTACGTCGAGCGCGGGTCCCAGGCGTAGAGATCGCCTTCGGGCACCGGAAGCGAACGCCAGCGCTCGTCGCCGTCAAAGACTTTGCCGTATTCCTTATGGAACATCGCCGTGGTGACCGCTGTGCGCACCGTGCTCTCGATTTCTTGAGGAGTGGGCCAGATGTCGCGCAAGAAGACGGGTCGCCCGCTGGAGTCCTTTCCCAGCGGCTCGTTCACCAAGTCCACGTCCATGCGGCCGGCCAGCGCGTAGGCCACCACCAGCGGCGGCGAGGCCAGATAGTTCGCCCGCACCAGCGGATGAATGCGGCCCTCGAAGTTGCGGTTGCCGCTCAGCACCGCGACCGCTACCAGGTTGTTCTCCTTGATGGCCGCGCCAACTGGCTCGGGCAGCGGGCCGCTGTTGCCGATGCAGGTGGTGCAGCCGAAGCCCACCAGGTGGAAGCGCAGCTTCTCCAGATACGGCATCAGGCCCGAGGCATTCAGATAATCGGTCACCACCTTGGAGCCAGGCGCAAGGCTGGTTTTCACCCACGGTTTTGAGCTAAGGCCGCGCTCAACGGCTTTTTTCGCCAGCAGTCCCGCGCCCAACATGAGCGAGGGGTTCGATGTGTTCGTACAACTGGTGATGGCCGCGATCACCACCGAGCCGTTGCCCAACTCGAAGCGATCGCCATTGTTCTGCACGGCGATGTGTTTTTCAGGCACGCCCTCCACAGCTTTGATGAACGACGATTTCGCCAGTCGCAGCGGCACGCGGTCCTGCGGGCGCTTGGGCCCCGCGACAGTCGGCTCGACACTGGCGAGGTCGAGCTCGACTGTCTCGGAGAAAATCGGGTCTGGGGTAGCATCGGTGCGGAACAGACCTTGCTGTTTTGTGTAGGCTTCCACCAGCCGCACCAGTTGCGGGTCACGTCCGGTGAAACGCAGGTATTCCAGCGTTTCGGCATCCACCGGGAAGAAGCCCATTGTGGCGCCGTATTCCGGAGCCATGTTGGCGATCGTCGCGCGGTCGGGCACGGAAAGACTCGACAGGCCGGTGCTGTAGAACTCGACAAATTTTCCTACGACTCCCTTCTTGCGCAGGATCTCGGTGACCGTGAGCACCAGATCAGTGGCCGTGGCGCCTTCCGGCAGCCGGCCGTGGAGCTTGAAGCCCACCACTTCGGGGATCAGCATCGAGAGCGGCTGGCCAAGCATGGCGGCCTCCGCTTCGATCCCGCCAACACCCCAGCCGAAAACGCCCAGGCTGTTGATCATCGTGGTATGCGAATCCGTGCCCACCAGCGAATCGGGGTAGGCGAAGGTGCGAGCGTCCCGCGTCGCGGTGTACACCACGCGACCCAGGTATTCCAGGTTCACCTGGTGGCAGATGCCGGTATCCGGCGGCACGACCTTGAAGTTTTGGAATGCCTTCTGGCCCCAGCGCAGGAAGGCGTAGCGCTCGATATTGCGCTGGAACTCGAGCTCAGCGTTGAAGGCAAGGGCATTCGAGGAACCGAACTTGTCCACCTGCACCGAGTGGTCAATCACCAGCTCCGCTGGCAGGAGCGGGTTGATCTTCTTCGGGTCGCCACCCATGCGCCGCATGGCCTCGCGCATCGTGGCCAGGTCCACTACCGCGGGCACCCCGGTGAAGTCCTGAAGGAGCACGCGCGCGGGCATGAATGCGATTTCTTTTTGCGCGGCCGCGTTGGGCTGCCACTTCGCCAGCGCCTCAATATCTTCTGGGTGAACGAAGCGGCCGTCTTCATGCCGCAAGAGGTTTTCGAGCAGCACCTTGAGCGAGAAGGGAAGCCGAGAAACCGGGCCAACCCGGTCTCGCTCGAGGGCGTCGAGGCGGAAAATCTCATACTGCTGCGCGCCAACCGCCAGGGTTGTCTGCGTGCCGAATGTATTGATTGTCGCGGGGCTCATCTTGGTGGGTATCCTTTCCTGCTGGCTGTGGAACCACTGATGATAACGCATTCCTGCCCCAGTTTGGAGTGCGGCGGCTTGCGCGGGGCAGGCGGCGAGGAGGTAAACGGCAAAGGGCAAAAGCAAAAAGATAAAAGGTAAACGCAGGGGGACCCCCCGGCTTTTTTTGTAACTGTTCATTCTAGGAGGGTTTAAGTCCAATGATCTTGCAAGTGCGCATTCCAAAAGACTTGCGGAGACGTTTTTCGGATGTGCGCATTCTGAAGGGTTTGCGCGCGTGGACCTGAGCAGGAGCGCTACGGGGTAAGCGTCGGTCGTCGAGGCGAGACAGAGCGTCACGATATAAGAATCAGCCGCTTTCGCAAAGCTCTTGGCGGGCTTTGCAGTCCAGATTACCTCGGATGTGAAAGTGAAATTGCGTGAATTGCGCGAATTCCGTCTTCGACTGCTGGTGAAGAACGAACGTTCGAAAGCGATGAGCGACACCGGTTAGGGATGAGCAGGCATGCGCGGGCATGGCATGCCGTGCCCCTACGCAAGGCCTGTAGCCTGGGTCTTCAGACCCGGGGCTTTTGGTCGGCAACGCCCCCTTACGGCTGATCCAGCGTGAAGGAAATAAACAAGAGCTTCTGGCCGCGCTGGATCTGCAGAGCGACCGGCGCTCCTGGCGGCAGAGCCTTGAGCGCGCTGCGCAGACGATCCAGTGTAGTCATGGGCTGGCCATTCAGCGTCCGAATCACGTCTCCGGCGTTCAACGGTACTTCCACGCCAGCACCTGCCGAGCGAGCGGCAACGATAATCCCAAACGGGTCGCGCAAATCTTCAACCATCGAGGCAATCTTCCTGTCAATCTCCAGCCCGAGAATCCCGAGCGCCGGCACAAGGTTTTTCTCCGGGTCGACCAGCCCGGTGATCTGGTCCATATCGTGCGGCGGTTCCATCACGGGGACGTTGAAAACCAGCCGATCTTTTCCGCGAAAGATGTCGAGATGGACTTTGTCTCCCGTCTCCAGCAAGTAGAAATGAAATGCCACCAACGGCAGACTGTCCGCTGCCTTCCCGTCGACGCCCGCCAGAACGTCTCCGATCTGAATGCCTGCCGCTTCGGCGGGGCTGCTCGGCAGAACGTCGGAGACGACCACCCCGTACGTCCGCGGGAGGCGCAGGGCCGCCGCCATGGTGGGCGTGATCGTTTGGATTCCGATTCCAATTTCAGCGCGGTGCAAGTGACCGAACTTTAGCAATTGCCGAAAAGCGATGTTCACCACATTGCTCGGTATCGCGAATCCCAGCCCTTCGTTTCCACCCGATTGCGTCAGAATAAAAGTATTCACTCCCACCACTTCTCCATCCACATTCACAAGCGGACCACCCGAATTCCCGGGATTGATCGGCGCATCCGTCTGGATGTATATCATTGGCGAATCCGGTTCCGTTTGGCGCGCCACCGCCGAAACCACCCCCATGGTGACCGTATTGCGCAATCCTCCCGGACTCCCAAAGGCAAAAACGATTTCTCCCTGCCCCAGTTTCCGGTATGTTCCAAGCGCCAGCGCCGGAAGTTTCTCTACGTCAACTTTGATCAGCGCGAGATCGATCTCGCTGGACACTCCAACAATGCGCGCCGGAATGACTATCGTTCGAGTTGACAGCGCCGCATCCAGCGACCCATCGGCATTCGCCGACGGCAGCACCACTTGGACCCGCTGCGCACCCTTCACCACGTGCGCGTTCGTCACAATGTACCCCCTCGGATCGATCACAAATCCGGAGCCAATCGCCCGCTGCTTGCCGATGACCGCAGTTGTGTTTCCGTGCTCGCCCTCTTCGAGCGGTCCATACGCCGTTACCAGAATCTGCACCACGCTGGGCGAAACCTTTTTGATAAGTGCATCCACGGATTCGTTGAGCTTTCGAAGTGCATCGCTGGAATGATCCTTGGATTGCGCACCTGCTATCGGCAAATGGACAAGCAGAAATAACGCGCTGCCGCAGAGGGCTCTGACAAGGGACAGCGTTGGACGTTGGCCTGTAGTGGGGTGGCTGCTGGACTCGAACATGTTTAGTCTCCTTAAGACAGTCCTCAATCCATTGATGCTTGGTGGAGACGCTAGAATACAACCAATAACCTGGCCCCGTCATTTCGCCCCTAAGTAAGCAGAGGCAAAGGGTTCGCGAGTGGCGCACCCCGTCATTTAAAAAAACTTGACATTAACCATAGTTAATGATATTAGTTAGAGTGCGTTAACCACAAGTCCCCCCTATAGAACACCCCGCTTCTATTTGCATCTCTTCTCTAATGGAGGTGAAGCATGCCCTTCGAGACTGCAACTCAAGAAACGAACGAAGCGACCACACCCCGCGCTGGCTTGAGTTCGGGAGTCCCGGATGAGGCTCGAATCCTGATCCTGGGTGACGACGAGCCTGATATCGAACGGCTGAAGACCGTCTTCCGGGAGGCGGACTTCAGCGCGGAAACCGCAACCAGCATCACGGCGGGTTGCGAGGCTGCGAAATCCGGTCGGTTTCAGGTGGTCGTTTCTATGCCCCTGCTAAGTGACGGGTCGTGGAGGCGCCTGATCGACATCGCGAATCGCCACGATCTGGGCTTTGAGGTCGTTCTTTTGGCGCGCACCTTTGATCTCAGCCAGTGGGCGGAGGCGCTGGAGGACGGGGCGTTTGATGTCCTGGACGTAGTGCACGGATTGCCAAAAGCTGCCCAGACTGTTAAGGGCGCCTTGTGGGCAGCTTATCTAAAGGGTGCTGGCCCATGTCCCGAGGCGGCGTGACGCGCAACGGTGTGCCCCGTGAGAATAGCAATCAGTGTTGGTCATGTGCAGTTTGCATTTTGCGGGAAGTTTATCCGGTTGTAATCGGCCTGTAACCTTAACCGGGCATACTTCGCTTGCAGAGGGAGAGACGGACGGAATGACGGAATGAACGATGCTGGCGGCGACCGTTTGGGTAGCGATTCCACCAGAGCTTGAGGAAGTCTGGCCCAGCCGCATCTGAACCATCGCTTCATCCTCGAGTTTCTTGCACGTCCCCCCGATTGAGGGTTAGCAGGTACCGGCAATCTCTATCGAGTGAGAGGCCGAATTCGCGCGGAACGAGTGATTCCTGGCTGTTAGCCTAGTACTCTTGTCTCAAAATGTTTTGATACTTGTGGACTTCCTCAGATGTGGTAAAAAAGGAGAGCCGGATTTCTACTCCCAGCCGTAGGGATCTGGAAGCTCTGCTAGCTGTCGGTCGAAACAGGAATCACGAGAGGCGTGTCTCCCCGGAATCCCCAGGCCCCTTTCGCCGCGCAGGGCATTGCGGGATCAGCTCAAAGCGCTGCTGTCCGCTCCGAACATGCTGGGTCAGTGTCGCCTGCGGCGCGCAAGATTCAAGCCCGGCCGCAAGATCACGGCCTACCGGCGTCAAGGGGGGATGATCTGGCCGAGATGCAGGCCGAGGCACTTCGCCAGGGCATGGCCGCACCGTTCCGGCAACTAACGGCGGAGCTGCCCGAGTGGAGCATGCATATTCCGAAAACGGAAGGATAGGGGATAAATCACGCCGCCTTCTGGGGCCAGGGCGCTTCGGGAATTGGCCCAGCGCCTTTTAGGTAAGCTGCCCACAAAGCGCGTTTGGCGGCCTCGACAGCTTTCGGTGACTGACACAAGGCGTCAAGCACGTCAAACGCTCCGTCCTTCAGCGCCTCCGCCCATTCGGGGAAATCAAACTTACGCGCCCATAGAACGACCTCAAAGCCAAGATCATAGTGATTTGCAATCTCGATCAGGCGCCTCCACGATCCGTCACTCAGCAGGGGTGTCGAGACGACCACCCGAAACCGACCGGACTTGGCAGCCTCACAACCGGCTGTAAGGCTTTTTGCAAATTCCGAGACAAACCCTGCTTGCCGGAGAATGGTCTTCAGCCGTTCGGTGTCAGAGTCGTCGTCACAGATGATCAGGATTCGAGCCCCATCAGGGACTTCACAGCTGATTGCTCCGACCGTGCTCATAGCTCACCTCGATTCTTATGCGATTTACTCGCCTGACGTTCACGTTCGAGAAGCGCAGTGTCTGAAAGCTCTGTTTTTCAAACAAGACTTCGTATACTCCGGGCAGCAGGTTGGTGACGCGATACACCCCGGTATCGCCCGTCTGCGTGCTCCGCGACGTGTTCGTTTGCGTGTTGCGCGCCGTCACCTTAGCAGCCTGAACCACAGCCCCGATTGCATCTGTCAATGTTCCGGTGATCGAGGCAGTCTGGGCCTCCATCATTGCTGGTACCACAAGAATGACCAAAAGCAGAGACAACCCGAGTGGGGACACCAAGCAACATCGGGGGATTCAAGAAGTTACTTTCATATACGTCAGATTGCCGAACGGGAATTGTGCGATCTGTGGCGCTCTCAAGTCACATTCTGCTCGAAACCAATCCTCCTCGGGTGTTCCAAGGGGACGGCCTCTTTTCTCCCAATAGTAGTAGGCAACTTTTCGAATCACCTCTTCGCAGCTGATTGCTCCGACTGTGCTCATAGCTCACCTCGATTCTTATGCGATTTACTCGCTTGACGCCAGACTTGCGTCTTGGCCCCTCCCGCCCCTTCGTCTCTTTCTCGCTATCAACCATGCAGGCCTCTGCTTGGCGCACTTGGCTCTCGCGCGGGCCTGACTTAAGAAACGAGGCCAGGCTACGTCGATTGGGGCGTAACAGCAGGACCGACTCAGCGAGCGGAACTGGTCACGTGCTGCCTGAAAGGGCGATTCAGGCTTGCGTCCGTGTTATATAAGGGGCTGGCGAGTCCGAGAAAAATATAGACAGTGAGGCCCCCATTCTAGTGAGCATAAGCCGAAACGCCAAGAGGAGAGCTGTGAGACGGGTTGAGCACTGGGTGGGGGCTGCTGTCCGCAGCTAGGAGTTCTAGTAGTACGGCCAAAAATCTTAAGTTTGTGACTTGCAGAAAGGCCGTTGGCACCACACGCTGAGCACCGGACACTGGTCCCTTTCTACGGGAGCTGCGTGTTGAGCAGTTACGTCAACCAACCGGCGGTCGTGCTGATACAGAGCGCGGAGGCCCATCAACTCGCCACTGGGGCCGGGATTGTGGGCGTGATTGATACGGGGGTGGACCCCAACCACCCCGTGCTGAAAGCCTCGCTGGTCCCGGGCTTTGACTTCACCCGCAACTTGCCTGGCATACCTTCGGAGTTCGCCGATCTAGGCCAGTCCACGGCTTCCATTCTGGACCAATCCACGGCCTCCATCCTGGACCAACAGACAATCCTCATCTTGAATCAGTCCACCGCATCGATTCTGGACCAATCCACCGCAAGTATCCTGGACACGCGGCAAGTGTGCCGTCATTCACAAGCGTCAACACATAGGCTTCGCCCGAGCGTTAAAGTGCTGTTCGCACTCGCCGCAAAGTAAATAAGCCCAAATCTGCCTGGAAGTAGGAGCCGTGGTGTCGCGGATGACCATAATCGGGTTCGAGATCCTAGCGCCGGGCTCTCGGCTCATACAACCCACCGCGCGGATGTGGAGAAGCGGATCGCTGAACTGAAATATGATCTGGCCGCTTGAGCCTGGAAATGCCAGCCAACAGACACCATGCAGCGCGTTGTTACGTCAGAATCTGGGGTTCAACTTAGGAATCGGGGTTAAGTTAAGGGCAACTCATGATCCGGATTCTCCGGGATAATCACCTTAACCCCTTCGGAGCCGTGCCGAGTCTTGGCGAATGGAAAACCTGGCCTGCCGGGCAGAAGAATGACCGGTGCGACGCCGAGCTATTGCTTGAGTCACTCCTGGGCGGTGATTTCCCCGCCGTGGATGTGCCATGCCTGAAGGGCGCTGTGTTAGAGTCCGGCCCAAGCTTTCCCATACTCCCGGAGGCGCGATGAAGCCGGCCAAACGCGCGACGAGAGTGGTCGTCGTCACATCGGTGATGCTCTCGTTCATCTCCTTCTGGCGCGCTGCTGCGATCGTCCTCAACGATCTCGGCTCTTCGGCTTACTACGTCGGCGGCATTGCCGAGCAAGCGGTTGGACGTGCGGCCCCGTGGTTCATCTTCGGTGTGATGCTCTTCTCTTATGCCGTGCGGGCCGTCTATATCGAATCGTGCGGGATGTTTACGCGCGGCGGAGTCTATCGCGTCGTCAAAGAGGCGATGGGCGGTGCCCTCGCCAAACTTTCGGTTTCCGCCCTGATGTTCGACTACATTCTGACCGGCCCGATCTCGGGTGTTTCGGCAGGGCAGTATGTTGTCGGCCTGGTCGCACAGACGGCCACCCATTTCGGACACCGGTGGGCCCCTTCGAAAGCGAAGATCAACTTGTTGGCCGCTTGCATTGCCGTGTTGGTGACCCTCTACTTCTGGTGGCGCAACACGAAAGGCATCCACGAGTCATCGGACGATGCACTGAAGATCATGTATGTGACGACGGTGATGGTGGTGCTGCTGATTGGGTGGTGCGGGTTAACGATCCTGACGCAGCCCGTCATGCAGCGCTTGCCGCCCATGCCCGTGGCGGGCCACCTCGCGTTCAATCGCGATGCCGTTGGGTGGTTACCCAAGATCATGCCAGGTGCTCTGCGGCAACTACCAATCGAAGCGCCGCCAGCCACGGCGCCCGCCCCTGAGCAAGCAGCAGCTGAACCGCTCTATGGTCTCGTGCCTAACGCAGGTGCTCTGTTGGGGCTAATCGGCATCCTGATTGCCTTCGGACACTCGTTTCTGGCGATGTCAGGCGAAGAATCTCTCGCGCAGGTGAACCGCGAGCTGGAATACCCCAAGCACCAAAGCCTAGTGCGCGCCGGATTTGTCATCTTCGTTTACTCCCTGCTGTTCACCTCGCTGGTTTCGTTCTTCGCCTATGCAATAATCCCCGACAACGTCCGGCCGCAGTATTTCGACAACCTGATCAGCGGAATTGCGATGTACCTGATCGGCCCCGCGCCGTTAAGACTCCTTTTCCAAGCCTTCATCGTAATCGTCGGCTTTCTCATGCTGTCGGGCGCAGTGAATACGGCGATTATCGGATCCAATGGCGTCCTTAACCGCGTGTCGGAAGACGGCGTGCTGACGGATTGGTTCCGCGAACCGCATAAGAAATACGGCACCACCTACCGGACGATCAACCTGATCGTGATCCTGCAGCTTGCGACGATCATTGGCTCGCGCGGCAACGTCTACGTTCTGGGCGAGGCTTACGCCTTTGGCGTCATCTGGTCTTTTGCTTTCAAGGGATTGGCGATGGTTGTGCTGCGCTTCAAAGACAAATCGCCGCGCGAGTGGAAGGTTCCCTTCAATATCAGTCTGGGTGGCAACGAGATTCCGATTGGGCTTGGCGTGATCGCCATGTTGCTGTTCTCCGTAGCCGGAATCAACTTGATCACCAAAGAGGTGGCAACAATCAGCGGAGTGGCCTTCACGCTGGTCTTTTTCCTTATCTTTGTAATCTCGGAGCGCATCAACAAGCGAAAAGAGGGCGCGGCAGCTCACATCGAGATGGATCAATTCCAGACCCACCCGAAAGAAACCGTGTCAAACGAAGGCCTCGGCGTCCGCCCCGGCAACACGCTCTGTTTCGTTCGTGATTACCACACGCTCGAGCACGTCCGCCAAGCTCTCAAGCTGACGGATACGGAGAAAAAAGATTTGGTGGTGATGACCGTACAGATTCTAAGAGGACCCGACACGGGATACAAAGGCATTGCTGAGCAGCATCTCTTCACGAGCTACAAGCAATTGCTGTTCACTCATGTGGTTGCGCTTGCGGAAAAGGAAGGCAGGCCCGTGCACCTGCTCGTCGTGCCATCCTCCAATATTCTCGACGCCATCGCCCACACCGCTGCGCAACTCGATTCGGCGGAAGTCATCGACGGGCCATCTCCTGTGCTACCGCCCGAAAGGCAGGCGAAGCATTTCCGAAAAGCGTGGGAGAACTTGCGAGATAAACCCAAGCATCAGATCTGCTTCCGTATCATCGAACCTGACGGCAACACGCGCGATTTCCGTATTTGAGCGCCTTCGGCAAAACTGCAGGGGGTGAACCGAAGACTCAAACTGTAGCTCCTGCAGTCTCGCTCAACCGCCCCGTTTCAGTAGAAGCAAGAATGGGGCGCCCTGATGGCATCGGGAAGCCCCATGGATACGTTCACATTGCCCGCCCCTGGCCGCCCGCCAAGCGTGGCGCAAGGAGCTGGCGCAGGGTTCAGTACATTCCGCCCATGCCGCCACCAGGGCCTGCGCCTGCCGCGGCCTTCATTCCCCCTTCTTCCTTGATGTCGGCCACTAGAGCTTCGGTGGTGAGCATCAGGGCGGCAATGGAAGCAGCGTTCTGCAGCGCCAGGCGGGTGACTTTGGCCGGATCGATCACGCCGGCCTTGACCAGGTCGGTGAACTCGCCGGTCTCCGCGTCGAAGCCGAAGTTATCGTCCTTCGACTCGCGCACTCGGCTCACTACAACGGCGCCTTCGTGGCCAGCGTTCTGCGCGATCTGGCGCATCGGCTCTTCCAGTGCCCGCTTGACGATGTTCACGCCGATGGCCTCGTCCCCGTGTACCCTGAGCTTGTCGAGCGCTGGGATGCAACGCAGCAGAGCTACGCCGCCGCCGGGCACGATGCCTTCTTCGACCGCGGCGCGCGTGGCGTGCATGGCGTCCTCGACGCGAGCCTTCTTCTCCTTTAGCTCCATCTCAGTCGCCGCGCCCACCTTGATCACCGCTACGCCGCCGACCAGCTTGGCCAGGCGCTCCTGGAGCTTTTCCTTGTCGTAGTCCGAGGTAGTCTCTTCGATCTGCACGCGGAGCTGCTTGATGCGGCCCTCGATCTCGCTGGCTTTGCCGGCACCCTCCACGATCGTGGTGTTGTCCTTGTCGATGGTCACTTTCTTGGCGCGGCCCAGGTCCTCGATCTTCACGTTTTCGAGCTTGATGCCCAAGTCTTCCGTGATGGCCTTGCCGCCGGTGAGGATGGCGATGTCCTCGAGCATGGCCTTGCGGCGGTCGCCAAAGCCCGGGGCCTTCACCGCCGCGCACTGCAGGGTGCCGCGCAGCTTGTTGACCACCAGCGTGGCCAGCGCTTCACCCTCCACATCCTCGGCGATGATCAGCAGGGGCTTCCCCATCTTGGCGATCTGCTCGAGCAAAGGCAGCAGATCCTTCATCGAGCTGATTTTCTTCTCGTGGATCAGGATGCGCACGTCTTCCAGCACGCACTCCATCCGCTCCGGGTCGGTGACGAAGTAGGGCGAAAGGTAGCCGCGGTCGAACTGCATGCCTTCGACCACCTCTAGCGTCGTCTCCATCGTGCGGGATTCCTCCACGGTGATGACGCCGTCCTTGCCCACCTTCTTCATCGCCTCGGCGATGATGTTGCCGACCTCCTTGTCGGTGTTGGCGCTGATGGTGCCCACCTGCGCGATCATTTCCCCCTTGACGTCGCGGGAGAACTTCTTGATCTCTTCTACGGCGACTTCGACGGCCTTCTCGATGCCGCGCTTGAGGGCCATGGGGCTGGCGCCGGCGGCCACCGTCCGCACGCCTTCGCGGAAGATAGCCTGCGCCAGAATCGTTGCGGTAGTGGTCCCGTCTCCGGCCACGTCGGACGTCTTCGAGGCCACCTCGCGCACCATCTGCGCGCCCATGTTCTCGAGCGGATCCTGCAGGTCGATCTCCTTGGCTACGGTCACGCCATCCTTGGTGATAACCGGCGCGCCGAACTTCTTCTCGATCACCGCATTGCGCCCCTTGGGGCCGAGTGTGATCTTCACGGCGTTCGCCAGAATGTTGATGCCGCGCAGGATCGACTGGCGCGAATTCTCACCAGTCACGATTTGCTTTGCCATTGGACTTCACCCTCCTCGGTGATTGAGAATTTCTGCCCGTCCAAAACCTTCGGAATCGGGGAAAACTACTTCTTGCCGGACGCCGCTTTGGCGGCCCCGCTGAGCTTCGCCAGGATTTCCTCCTCGCGGAAGATCAGGTACTCCTGGTCATCGATCTTGATGTCGTTGCCGGTGTATTTGCCGAACAGAATCCGGTCGCCCACCTTCACATCGAGGGGGATCCGTCGGCCCTTTTCGATCTTGCCAGCTCCGACGGCCATCACTTCGCCCTCCTGGGGCTTCTCTTTGGCCGTGTCGGGAATGATGATGCCGCCCTTCGCGGTTTCTTTCTCTTGCAACCTCCTTACCAGGACGCGGTCGTGTAAGGGAGTCACATGTACGGTCATTTCTCTAACCTCCGTTCTGCCCATTCTGAAGATTCCGACAGTAAGCTCCTTATTAGCCTAAACCGGCATTAAGGGCGAAAAGTCGGCCGATTCTTCTGTCGCGCCGCTTCCAGGTTGTCAGCTACTTTTTTCTGGCGTTCGATTTCTCTTTGGGGATACTCTTGCTCCTGCAGCTTGATAGATCCGGCGATAGCGGCCCGGACCTGTACATCCAGCCCTTTCGAAAACATGACAAGTCCAAAAGTATTCAGAAAGGAAGAACGGAAAAGGTTGAACGAGTACTGCGAATCTTCCCAGCGGGCAATCACCTTTTCTGTCGACCTATACAGCTCGTTCGTTGGGAAGCTGATCTCGACATCAGGCCTCGTTGCCGGTCCGTACTTTGCCGAGATGGCTTCTACCATGTCCTCAATGCCTAGCCCTTCTGTCGCGTGTCGATCATAGGTCACCAAAATCCTGTAGAGCTCACCATTGTAGAAGGTGAAGAGAACCTGCCAGATAGGTTCCGCTTGGAGCGAGGAGCCAGAATATTCCCGCGGCCACCACGTCAACTCTTGAATGACCGCTGGGCGCTTTTGGATCAGCTTTGTCTGGAGCGGTTGTGAATCAACCTGCTTCGATAGTTCGACGAGACTCATTCCGAACGAAAAGTTCCGATACTTGGAAAGATCCTGCCCGTGAATCACTGGGGCCGAAAGCAGGGTCATCGCGAGGGAAACAACTACACTGCGCATTATTTTCATTTGAACCTCTCCCTTCAAACAATCATACATTCAAGGTCGCGACTCGGGAGCCCTATGCTTCGGTTTAGGCGGCAGCCAATCTTGCTTGGTCCCTCACCGGGAGGTTGTTGGCGCGAAAAAGAAGCGCGCTTTCCTGGATGTGTCGCGAGTGGGTGGAGACACTCGTGTAGGGAACTCCCAGGAATCGTTTCGAAGCCACTGCCGTGACTTCCAGGGAATTAAATTTCTCTCCCTTCAATCTTGCCAGGATTCGCTTGACTGCCCTGCGAACCGCCTTTTGTGCGTCAAGACCGAAGACGGTTGCTTTGATTTCACCAGCCAGGCAGAAGAAGGTCCATCCCGCCTCGTCGATCTTTCGGTTCACTCCGTACCCATCGAGATTCTTGACTAGTGTCCAGCTAGGCGCACAGGGCTCAGTTTCGAACCGCAGGGCTTCCGGCAAGGGTGTGCCCTCCTTGATCAGGATGGTCCCCGTTTTGATTGTGTCTGGCATTTGGGCTCTCCTCGGCGTCTACAGTGGCGCATTGTTCGGCAGCAACTGGCGCCGGCAGTTGGATGTTGGGTTGGACTCAACCTTTGATACCTGCTCGTCCTTCATGCCGCCCGCCTCACATCGGTTCTCGTTGGAGGCGCATTGACCGTTCGTCCGAACGGTCGTTGCAACAGCCGCAGGAAAGGCTCCACGAACAGTACAGCAACGTTCGCAGTGGATGATCCATCAAAAAATAGGGCTACCCACCAGGTGTAGCCTTCCTCCAATTCCAAAGTATCCTGTCGCATCGGGCAGGGTTGCGGTACGTTTGTTGGAACACCCCTCCTCATCCATTCGCGACGCGGATTCCGACAAAAGGCCGCCTTCCTCGATCAGGATGGTTCCCGTGTTCATGGTATCTGCCATTAGAGTCTGCGCTGCGTTTGCAGGGGCGCCCAGGACCGCCATGCTCACAGCTTCACAGGGACTTGCTTCCCTAGGTTTGATCTGTTATCGACGTGGATCTCGATTCTGCGTTTGATAGAGAATAAAGTCAGAACCACCATGACGGCGCCCGCACAAATCACAAAGCTTAGCGGTAGTTGGTAACTTGTGGAGGGGCCCCATAACACCACCATCAGGACCAACGCTGTAAGGGAAACCCACTTCACGATTCTCGTAACCATTGGCAACCTCGTTTCTCCGTCCACTTTCACATTCGCTGGAGAAGTAAGAGGGCGGACTTGGCCCGCCCCCCACCGAACGAAAAGACCTAAACCGGCTCTTAGACCGTTACTGCAGCGGCGATCTTGTGGAACGTCGAGTTGGAAACCTCATAGGTCACTTCTGGATAGGTCCCGCGGTTGTAAGCTTCCGCGTTCTCTGCTCTGTCCCACAAACTGATTCCGAACGCTTGCGTTCCGCTCGGGCCTACAAACGTGATTTCGTCCTGGAACCCTTTCTGTTTTCGGAGCAGAGGAATGATTTCCTTATCCAGCCTCTGGGTAAACTCCGCAACGCTATTGGGCTTCAGGTGCATGGAAACTTTGCGTGCAAACATGGCAACCTCCTTGGTTGTCGTGGCCAAGGGCTGCTTCTAGATAACCGTGATTAGTTTAGATTACCTTATAACTCCCTCAGTCTGTTAGCTAGGCTAAGTTAATTCACTTGACGTGTCAAGCTAAATCTGGGAGTATTTTGAAAGATTTATCCGCTGTAGTCAATTGAGGGGAAGCGCCCTATGGATATCTGTCTCGTGATCAAACAGCGGGAGGAGGATTTGGGGCTCCACTCCAACGCCGGCTTAAAGCGTCTCGGGCTATGCTGGTGGCAGACGGACCTCGGCTGGTACGTCATTCATGCGCCGCGGAATCGCTCCGCCT